>NZ_JBIWOW010000003.1:0-397826 GCF_044767945.1 Kitasatospora sp. NPDC101183
CCCTGTGAGGGGTGGAGTTGACCGGTACTAATAGGCCGAGGGCTTGTCCTCAGTTGCTCGCGTCCACTGTGTTGTTCTGAAACAACGACCCCCAACCCTGTCATCGAGACGGGGGTTGGGTGCGGTTGACAGTTTCATAGTGTTTCGGTGGTCATAGCATGAGGGAAACGCCCGGTTACATTCCGAACCCGGAAGCTAAGCCTCATAGCGCCGATGGTACTGCAGGGGGGACCCTGTGGGAGAGTAGGACGCCGCCGAACAATTATTCAAAGCCGCGGCCCCAGCGATTTCGCTGGGGCCGCGGCTTTTTTGTTTTCGCGAACGTGCACAACGAGGCCGGTAGACCGGGGCCTCTCTCCGCCCAGGCGCGGAGGCTTCCGGGATGTCGGACAATGGAGAAGGCGCAGGGCCAGGAGGCCGGCGCCGATACCGCGGTGGCAGTGAACCTGCTGATGCGCGGTGGAGCTGAAGAAGCAGAAGGAGTCACCACATGTCGAACCAGTCCCAGGACCGTCCCGAGCGCCGATCGGACAACGGCCGCGGCAACGAGTCCCGGTCCCGTGGGGGCTGGTCCAACGACCGTGGCGGCTTCCGCCGTGACGACCGTGACGACCGTCCGCGCCGCGACGACCGTCCGTCGGGGGGCTACCGGGGTCGCGATGACCGTCCGTCCGGTGGTTTCCGTGACCGTGACGACCGTCAGGGTGGTGGCGGCGGTTTCCGTCGCGACGACCGTCCGTCCGGCGGCGGTTTCCGTCGTGATGACCGCCCCTCGGGCGGGTTCCGTGACCGCGACGACCGCCAGGGCGGCGGTGGCTTCCGCCGTGACGACCGTCCGTCGGGCGGGTACCGGGGTCGTGACGACCGTCCGTCCGGTGGTTTCCGTGACCGTGACGACCGTCAGGGTGGTGGCGGCGGTTTCCGTCGCGACGACCGTCCGTCGGGCGGTGGGTTCCGCCGTGACGATCGCCCGTCCGGTGGTGGCTTCCGTCGCGATGACCGCCCCTCGGGTGGTTTCCGTGACCGTGACGACCGTCAGGGTGGTGGCGGCGGTTTCCGTCGCGACGACCGTCCCTCCGGCGGCGGCTTCCGTCGTGACGACCGTGATGACCGTCCGCGTCGCGATGACCGCCCCTCGGGTGGTTTCCGTGACCGTGACGACCGCCAGGGCGGCGGCGGCGGTTTCCGTCGCGACGACCGTCCGTCCGGTGGTGGCTTCCGTCGCGACGACCGCCCCTCGGGCGGGTTCCGTGACCGCGATGACCGCCAGGGCGGCGGTGGTGGCTTCCGCCGTGACGACCGCCCGTCCGGTGGTTTCCGTGACCGTGACGACCGTCAGGGTGGTGGCGGCGGTTTCCGTCGCGACGACCGCCCCTCCGGTGGTGGTTTCCGCCGTGACGACCGCCCGTCCGGTGGTTTCCGTGACCGTGACGACCGTCAGGGTGGTGGCGGCGGTTTCCGTCGCGACGACCGTCCGTCCGGTGGTGGCTTCCGTCGCGACGACCGCCCCTCGGGCGGGTTCCGTGACCGCGATGACCGCCAGGGCGGCGGTGGTGGCTTCCGCCGTGACGACCGCCCCTCCGGTGGTTTCCGTGACCGTGACGACCGTCAGGGTGGTGGCGGCGGTTTCCGTCGCGACGACCGCCCCTCCGGTGGTGGTTTCCGCCGTGACGACCGCCCGTCCGGTGGTTTCCGTGACCGTGACGACCGTCAGGGCGGCGGCTACCGGGGCGGCCGTGACGACCGCCAGGGTGGCGGCTACCGCGGCCGGGACGACCGTCGCGACGACCGCCGGGGCGACGACCGCGGTGGCTACCGCCGTGACCAGCAGGACGACCGCCGGGGCAACTACGAGCCCGTCCGCCGCCTGCCGATCCCCGAGGACGTCACCGGCTTCGAGATCGACGCGGACGTGCGTCAGGAGCTCAAGAGCCTGCCCAAGACCCTCGCCGACGACGTGGCCCGCAACCTGGTGATGGTCGCCCGCCTGCTCGACAGCGAGCCGGAGGAGGCCTACCAGTACTCCCGCGTCGCGCTCCGCCTGGCCTCCCGCGTGGCGGCCGTCCGCGAGGCGGCCGGCTTCGCCTCGTACGTGACGCAGCGGTACTCCGAGGCGCTGACCGAGTTCCGCGCCGCCCGCCGGATGACCGGCCGTGTCGACCTGTGGCCCGTGATGGCCGACTGCGAGCGCGGCCTGAGCCGCCCGGAGCGCGCCCTGGCGATGGCCGGCGAGCCCGAGGTCAAGCAGCTGGACAAGGCCGGCCAGGTCGAGATGCGTCTGGTCGCCGCCGGCGCGCGTGCCGACATGGAGCAGTTCGACGCCGCCGTCGTCACCCTGCAGAGCCCGGAGCTGGCCTCCAGCTCCGTGCAGCCGTGGACCGCGCGCCTGCGGTACGCCTACGCCGAGGCCCTCATCGCCGCCGGCCGGGCCGACGAGGCCCGCGACTGGTTCGCCAAGGCCGCCGAGGCCGACACCGACGGCAGCACCAACGCCTCGGAGCGGCTGGCGGAGATCGACGGCGTGGAGTTCACCGACGCCCTCGACCCGGAGCTGGCCGAGGACGAGGCCGACCGGGCCGAGGCCCCGAAGAAGCGCGCCGGTGACGTCGCCGACGACCGCGTGATCTTCGAGGACGAGGAGGACGTCGAGGAGTTCTACGACGAGGACGACCTGGAGATCGACGAGGACTTCGACGGCGTCGTCCCCGCCCGTGAGCAGGACGCCGAGTCGGACGCCCCCAAGACCGACCAGGCCGACAAGGCCGACAAGGCCGAGGAGACCAAGGCCGAGTAGGTCCGAGTAGGTCCGAGTAGGTCCGCGAAGGTCGAGCAGCCATGAGGCCCTGCCGCTTCCCCGAGAGGGAGAGCGGCAGGGCCTCACGGCGTCCGTGCAGCGGTGCCGGCGCGCGCGGACGTCAGCCCAGCTCGAGGTCGCGCAGCACCAGCCCCGTGGCCGGCTTCGGCCCGAAGGAGGTGGACTTGCGCGGCATGGTGACTCCCTGCTCGGCGAGCCGCCGCACCACGCTCTCGCGCACCGGGTGCAGCAGCACGGCCGTCCCGCCGGTGCGGGCGGCCTCGCGCTCGGCGGCGACGGCGGTGTGCAGGTAGCCGATGTCGTCCGGGCCGTCCGGGACGTGCCAGGTGCGGTCGAGCAGGGTGGCGTGCAGGACGGTGGCGTCCAGGTGGCGCCACTCCTCGGGCCGGTCCTGCGGGACGGTGGCGTCGAGGAGGGCCTCGTCGGGTTCGCCGATCAGCCAGAAGACGCCGTCCCCGCCGGTCAGGACGAAGCCGTTGCCGCCGTGGCGCTTCTGCTCGGCGAGGGCCTGGAGGGCGGTGGTCAGCGGACCGGGCACCTCCTTGACCGTCCAGTGCTCGTCCAGCCCGCTCAGCGCCTCGGCGATCGGCAGGCGGTAGAGCACCCGGTGGATGGCCCGCACGCGCAGCGGGTAGCGGGCGGTGTCCACGAGCAGGACCATGCCCCGGTCCCAGGGGCTGCGCGGCAGGTGCCGGTGCTCGCGCTGGAGGCGCAGGTACATCTCCCAGCGGTGGTGGCCGTCGGCGATCAGCGCCCGGCAGGTGGCCAGGTCGCGGCCGATCTCGGCGATCCCGTCCGGGTCGGTGACGGCCCACAGGCGGTGGTGGGTGCCGTCGCTGGTGGCGGTGGCGAGCAGCGGCTCGCCCTCGACCGTCCGCTCGATGACCTCGGCGGCGCCGCCCTTGCCCCGGTAGGTGAGCAGCAGCGGTTCGAGGTTGGCCCGGGTGGTGCGCATCAGGCCGACGCGGTCGGCGACGGGGCGGGGCATCACGTCCTCGTGGGGGAGGACGACGCCCGCCTCGCGGCCGCTGACGGCGAGGGCGCCGATGAGGCCGCGCTGGAGCAGTTCGGGGGAGTCGGCGGTGGCGGGCAGGCGCTGCTCGTAGACGTAGAGGGCCGGTTCGGGGTCGGCGGCGAGGACGCCGTCGCGCTGCCAGTCGGCGAGCAGCCGGGCCGCGTGCCGGTACTTGGTGTCCCGGTCGGGGCGGTCGCCGGAGTCCTCCGGCTCGGGTCTGGGGAGGATCAGCCGGACGACGTTGTACGGGTCGGCGGTCTCCAGGTCGAGCCGGCGCCCGGGGTCGACGACGTCGTAGGGCGGGGAGGTGACCGCGGCGAGCCCACCGACCCGGTCGGGGACGTAGCGCAGGCCTCGGAAAGGGGACAGGGACAGGCCTGCGGTGGCGACGTGCCCGGGATCGCCGGGGCCGCCCTCGGGAGTCTCGACTCCCTCGTATGCACTGGGTGTGCTCATTCTGGGCATCGTAACCGGGTACGCGTTGTTGAGAGATCGGAACGTCCGCGTCGATGCGCGGGCGGGGTGTGCGACCGAGGGCGAGGTACGGCGTGGACGACGGTCAGGACCGGCGGGGCGAGGCACGGGACGGGACGGACGGCGCGGTGCCGCCGCAGAGCCGGGGCGGGGAGCCGACCGGGGACGTGTACGACTGGTTCCGCCGGGGCGCCAGCCTGCTGGCGCAGGGCAACCCGGCCGCCGCCGAGCAGCTGCTGGCCCGGGCGGCCGCCGCCGAGCCGCAGTCGCGCAGCATCCGGGAGTCGCTGGCGCGGGCCCAGTTCGACGCCGGTTCGTACGCGGCGGCGCTGGAGAACTTCCGGGCCGTGGCGCTGGCCGATCCCTCGGACGACTACGCTCAGTTCGGGTGGGGCGTCGCGGCGGCCCGGCTGGGCGACTTCGAGACCTCCGCCGAGCACCTGGCGCTGGCCGTGGCCATGGCGCCAGGGACGGACCACTACCGGGCGGCGCTGCGGCAGACCAGGGCGACCCTGGCGGCCCGCACCGGGGCGTACGGCCCGCTGCTGCCCGGGGCCCCCGGGTACCTGGAGCCCCCGGCGGGCGCGGGCCGCGAGGTGGACGGCGTCGACGAGGACGTCTGACGACCGGGACGAAGCAGAGCGAACAGCGAACGACGCAGTGAATGAGGTAGCGCAGGCATGACCGAGACGGCCACCACCGAGCGACGCACCGCCCCCGGCGGGAGCGAGGCCCCTCTGACCGGGGCGTACGACACGGCGCTGCTGGACCTGGACGGCGTGGTGTACGCGGGCCCGCACGCGATCGAGCACGCGGTGGCGTCGCTGGACGCGGCGCGGGCGGCCGGGATGCGGCTCGCGTACGTGACCAACAACGCCTCCCGGCCGCCCCGGGTCGTGGCCGAGCACCTGACCGGGCTGGGCGTGCCGGCCGAGCCGGCCGACGTGATCAACTCGGCGCAGGCCGCCGCCCGGGTCGTCGCCGAGCTGGTGCCCGCTGGGGCGAAGGTGCTGGTCGTGGGCGGTGCGGGGCTGGAGGAGGCGCTGGCCGAGCGCGGTCTCGTCGCGGTGCGCTCGCTGGCGGAGGAGCCGCTGGCCGTCGTCCAGGGCTACGACCCGACGGTCGGCTGGGCGCAGCTGGCCGAGGCCGCGTACGCCGTCCAGAGCGGGCTGCCGTGGGTGGCCTCCAACACCGACCTGACCATTCCGACGGCGCGCGGCATCGCGCCCGGCAACGGGACGCTGGTCGCGGCGGTGCGCGCGGCGGCCGGGACGGACCCGGTGGTGGCGGGCAAGCCGCAGCCGCCGATGCACCGGGAGACGGTGCTGCGCACGGGCGCGCGCCGGCCGCTGGTGGTGGGCGACCGGCTGGACACGGACATCGAGGGCGCGTTCAACGGCGGGGTGGACAGCCTGCTGGTCTTCACCGGGGTGACGACCCCCGCGCAGCTGCTGGCCGCGCCGGCCGAGCACCGGCCCACCTACCTGGCCGAGGACCTGCGGGGCCTGCTGACCCCGCACCCGGCGGTGGCGGCGGAGGGCACCGGGTTCGTCTGCGGCGGCTGGACGGCGACGGCCGAGGGCGGCCTGCTGGCGCTGTCGGGCGAGGGGGACCGCTGGGACGGGCTGCGGGCGCTGTGCGCGGCGGCGTGGACGGCGCTGGACGCCGGTGCCCCGGCCGTGGACGGCGGGAAGGCGCTCGCGGAGCTGGGGTTCTAGGCCCCCGTCAGAGCAGGGTGCGCAGGCGCAGCAGGTCGCGGAACCCGGCCTCCAGCCGGACGCGGCCGCTCGCCCAGGCGGAGGCGAAGTTGAGCCCGCCGCCGACGAGGGCGAGCAGGTCGTCGCTGGTCATGGTGAGCCGGATCTCGGCCTTCTCGGCGGGCGCGCCGGGGGCGGAGACGAGGTCCTGGATGCTGCCCTCGCGCAGGCGGCCGGTGAAGGTCAGGTCGAGGTCGGTGATCCGGCAGCTGAGGGAGCGGTCGAGGGCGGCGGCCTTGCGGACGTCCCCGGTGGCCTTCGCCATGTTCCGGCTGAGCTGCTCCAGCGCCTCGCGGCACTGTTCGGCGTTGGCCATGGCTGCTGGTTCCGTCCCCGGGTCGTACGAGTGAAGGGGCCACGGTACCGCAGGGCGTGTTTGGCGGTAGCGTCGTGGAGTGGGATGTGCCCGGAACGGCCCGGGCACCAACGGCGACGGAGCGATGCGCGCAGGCGCTAAGGAGGCACCCGGATGCTGCCGAGGACGGTGCGGGGAGCGGTGGCGGCCGCCGCCGTGGTGGTGGAGGAGGTCGGCAAGCGGGTCGTCGGGACGGCTGCCGTGATCCTGGAGCGGACCGGGGTCGACGTGGCCGAGGTCGAGCGCCGGTTCGGCGGCCAGTTCCCGCCCTCCGCCGAGCAGTTGCAGACCCTGGCCGGGGAGGCGATCACCGCCGGACGGGCCGGGGTGGACCTGGCGGTCGGGGTGGCGCGGGGCGAGGTGGAGAAGGTCTTCGAGAGGGTCGGGGACCAGGTCACCAAGGTGGGCGTGGTGCTGGCCTACCTGGAGAGCAAGCTGCGCGAGGTGGAGGAGCCGGAGCGGCCCGCCGAGCCGAACCTGTACGCCTCCGGCACGTACGCCTCCGGCGCGTACGCGGACGAGGCCCCGGCTCCGGCGCCCCGGGCGGACGACCTGTTCGGGCGCGGCTGGGAGGAGAAGGCCGGGGGGCCGGTCGTGGCGGAGCGGGTGGAGGTGGACGAGCCGGTGGAGGTCGACCCGCCGGTGCCGCCGGTGGCCGCCGCTCCGGTGCGCAAGGCCGCGGCGAAGAAGACGTCGACCGCCAAGAAGACGGCCGCTGCCAAGAAGACGACAACGGCCAAGAAGACCACGACGGCCAAGAAGACGACGGTCAAGAAGACCACCGCCGAGGCGACGGTGAAGCAGCCGACCGTGAAGAAGGCGGCGGCCGCGAAGAAGACCGCCGTCAAGAAGACGACCGTGCGCAAGGCCGCCGTCCGGAAGCGGACCGATGACCGGGGCGAGTGAGCCGGTGGAGGCCGACCCGGGCGCGCTGACGACCGGCCCGCTGGGCGTCGAGCCGGTGGCGACCGGGCACCCCGGGGTGGACGCGGCCCTGGCCCGGCTGGAGGAGCTGGACGGGGTCCCGGCGGAGGCGCACGTCCCGGTGTACGAAGATGTTCACCAGCGGCTGGTCGACACGCTGGCCGCGCTCGACCAGGAATGACACCGGTAACACCCGTAGGAGCTGAACGACCAGTGGCAGTGGCACGACGCCGACTCGACGCGGAGCTGGTCCGCCGCAAGCTGGCCCGGTCGCGCGAGCACGCGTCCGAGCTGATCGCGGCGGGCCGGGTGACGGTCGGCGGGACGACCGCGACCAAGCCGGCGACCCAGGTGGAGACCTCGGCGGCCGTCGTGGTGGCCAAGGACGACAACGACCCCGACTACGTCTCGCGCGGCGGCCACAAGCTGGCCGGGGCGTTCGCGGCCTTCGTGCCGCAGGGCCTGGTGGTCGAGGGCCGCCGGGCGCTGGACGCGGGCGCCTCCACCGGAGGGTTCACGGACGTGCTGCTGCGCGCCGGGGCGGCCCACGTGCTGGCGGTGGACGTCGGCTACGGGCAGTTGGCCTGGTCGCTGCAGAGCGACGAGCGGGTCACGGTGATGGACCGCACCAACGTGCGCGAGCTGACGCCGGAGCTGATCGGCGGCACGCCCGTCGACCTGGTGGTCGGGGACCTCTCCTTCATCTCGCTGGGCCTGGTGCTGCCTGCGCTGGCCGCCTGCGCGGCCGAGGACGCGGACCTGGTGATGATGGTCAAGCCGCAGTTCGAGATCGGCAAGGAGCGCCTGGGCAGCGGCGGGGTGGTGCGCAGCCCGCAGCTGCGCGCCGAGATGGTGCGCCAGGTCGCCGGGCAGGCGTGGGAGCTCGGGCTGGGCGTGCGCGCCGTCACCGCGAGCCCCCTGCCCGGGCCGTCCGGGAACGTCGAGTACTTCCTCTGGCTGCGGCGCGGCGCACCGCAGTTGGACCCGGCGGACGCGGACCGGGCCGTGGCCGAGGGGCCCCGGTAATAGGCTCCTCAGCGGACGTCCGGTCCGTCATGCTGGGTGGCGCGACCGAACCGGGGCTCAGGGCGCCCGGCAGGCGTAGGGAGAGGGCAGCGGCATGAGCGATGAAGAACGTACGGTCTTCCTGATCGCGCACACCGGGCGGGAGGCGGCGCTGCGCAGCGTCGAGGCGCTGGTGCACGGGCTGCTCAAGGCGGGTATCCGGATCAGGCTCCTCGCCTCCGAGGCGGAGGGGCTGGACCTGCCCGAGGGCGTGGAGAAGGTGGCCGGGGGGCCGCGTGCGGCGGACGGCTGCGAGCTGATCCTCGTCGCGGGCGGGGACGGGACGCTGCTGCGCGGCGCGGAGCTGGCGCGCGAGCACGGGCTGCCGATGCTCGGGATCAACCTGGGCCGGGTCGGCTTCCTGGCCGAGGCCGAGCGGGACGACCTGGCCGTGGTGGTCGAGCGGGTGGTGGACGCCGACTACGAGGTCGAGGAGCGGATGACGATCGACGTCCTGGTGCGCACCAACGGCGATGTGCTGCACCAGGACTGGGCGTTGAACGAGGCGTCGATCGAGAAGGCGTCCCGGGAGCGGATGCTGGAGGTGGTGACGGAGGTCGACGGCCGCCCGGTCTCCAACTTCGGCTGCGACGGGGTGGTGTGCGCGACCCCGACCGGCTCGACCGCGTACGCGTTTTCGGGCGGCGGCCCGGTGGTGTGGCCGGAGGTGGAGGCGCTTCTGATGGTGCCGATCTCCGCGCACGCGCTGTTCGCCCGTCCGCTGGTGACGTCGCCGGACTCGGTGCTGGCCGTCGAGGTGCAGCCCAAGACCCCGCACGGGGTGCTCTGGTGCGACGGGCGGCGGTCGGTCGAACTGCCCGCCGGGGCACGGGTGGAGGTGCGCCGGGGGCAGACGCCGGTGCGGCTGGCCAGACTGCACCGGGCGCCGTTCACGGACCGGTTGGTGGCCAAGTTCGCGCTGCCGGTGACGGGTTGGCGCGGGCGCTCCAACACGCACGACGGAACGGGCTGCTGACGGTCCGTCAGGGCGGTGGCGGCTGGGCGTCGTCGGTGACGGCGATCCGCCCGCCGGAGGCCGCGCGGGCGGTCAGCTCGGCGAGTTCGGCCAGCCGGTCGACGGCGGCGGGCACGGCTGCGGCGGGGACGGTGAACGGGATGCGGACGTGGTGCTCGAAGGCGCCGTCCGAGCCGAACCGGTTGCCCGCCGCTATCCGCACGCCGTGGCGCTCACCGGTCTGGGCCAGCGCGGCGCCGGACAGGGCGCCGGTGGAGACCCACATCACCAGGCCGCCGGGCGGCAGGTGGAAGCGCCAGTCGGGCAGCCGCCCGGGCAGGGCGGCGGCGAAGGCGTGCGCGGTGGCGCGCAGCCGGTCGAACTGCTCGGCGCGGACGTGCGCGAGCGGCTCGCCGAGCAGCTCGGTGGCGATCAGCTGCTCCAGGACGGGGTTCCCGGCGTCGCTGTAGACCCGTTCGGAGGCCAGCCGTCGGACGAGCTGGGGCGCGGCCCGGACCCAGCCGATGCGCAGGCCGCCCCAGAGGAGCTTGCCGGCCGAGCCGACGGTGATCACCTGGGCGGCGCGGTCCAGGGCCGCCATCGGGCGCGGCAGCGGCTCGGACTCCGGTACGCCCCAGCCGAGTTCGGCCGTGGTCTCGTCGACCAGGACGAGGGCGCCGGAGGCCCGGGCGGCGGCCAGCAGCTCACGGCGGGACTCCTCGGGGGCGAGGGCGCCGGTCGGGTTGTGGAAGTCGGGGATGACGTAGGCGAGCTTGGGGGCGGCCCCGCGCAGCACCTGCCGCCACTCGGTGAGGTCCCACCCCGGTCGGGGCGTCCAGGCGAAGGGCACCGGCACCAGCCGGGCCCCGTGCAGCCGCAGGGCCTGGAGGGTGTGGGCGTAGCTGGGCGCCTCGACGGCGACGCGGTCGCCCCGGGAGAGCAGGACGCGCTGGACGAGGTCCAGGCCGCCCATCGCGCCGGTGGTGACGAGGATCTGGTCGGGGGTGGTGGGCAGTCCGCGCTGGGTGTAGCGGCGGGCGACGGCCTCGCGCAGCACGGGCAGGCCGGTGGGGTAGTGGCCGTGCCCGGCGGCGTAGTACGGCAGCTGCTCGACGGCCCTGGCGGCGGCCTGCCCGAGCCAGGGCTGGAGGGCGGGCAGGGCGGCGATGCCGAGGTCCAGGGTGTGGCCGCGCTCGTGCGGCGGGAGGGGGTGCAGGGCGTCGGTGGGCGGCGGGGCGCCCTCGGGCAGGGCCGTCCAGCTGCCGGAGCCGCGGCGGCTGCGCAGGTAGCCCTCGGTGCGCAGGGTCTCGTACGCGGTGGCGACGGTGGTGCGGCTGAGGTCGAGGCCGGCGGCCAGTTCGCGTTCGGCGGGCAGCCGGGCGCCGACGGGCAGGCGGCCCTCGGTGACGAGCAGCCGGATCCGCCCGGCGAGGGCCTTGTAGGCGGGCCTGCGGCCGCCGGCGGGCTCGGGCAGCCGGGCGGTGGCCAGCAGTCGGGCGAGCGCGGGCGGGGTGACGGTGGTGTGCCAGTCGGCCATCGGCGGCGGGGTTCCAGTCCACTTGCTCGTGATTGGCCCTTGGGTGGGCCGTTTTGGCCCGACCATCATGGCAGGGCGGCCGTCGAGGCCGCCACCGCCGGGGCCGTTCCCCGGGGTGCGGCACCACCGCAGGAGCATCCGTTGGCCACCACGACCACCCCCGTACCGACCTCCCCGAGCCTGGCCGTCCGCGTCCTCGGCGACACCCACGCGCTGGGCCGGCGCCTGCCGCAACTCGTCGTCGGCCTGGCCGTGTACGGCGCCAGCATGGCGCTGATGCTCCGCTCCGGCCTCGGCCTGGACCCGTGGGACGTCTTCCACCAGGGCCTCCAGCGCAGCATCGGCCTGTCGGTGGGTGCCTGGGTGACGATCTGCGGCGCCCTGGTCCTGCTCCTGTGGATACCGATGCGCCAGCGCCCGGGGGTGGGCACCGTCGCCAACGTGGCGATGATCGGCGCCGCGATGGACCTCACCCTGCGCCTGTTCGACACGCCGGACGGCCTCCCGGCCCGGATCGCGCTGATGGTCGGCGCGATCCTGCTCAACGGCCTGGCCACCGGCCTCTACATCGGCGCCCGCCTCGGCCCCGGCCCGCGCGACGGCCTGATGACCGGCCTGCACAGGCGCACCGGCCGCTCCCTGCGCCTGGTGCGCACCGGGATCGAGGTCACGGTGCTGGTCGCGGGCATCCTGCTCGGCGGCACCGCCGGGGTCGGCACCGTCGCCTACGCCCTCGCCATCGGCCCGCTGGCCCAGGTGTTCCTGCCCTGGTGCACCGTCCCCGGCCCCGCGGAAACCTCCCCGCAAACGCCCCGGAAGGGATGAACTTCGGGGCGCGGAGTTGCCGCGCGCCGTTGCCGCTCGTCGCGCGCCGGGGGTGGAACCTCGTAAGGTCGTCTCCGTGTTGGACGAGATGCGGATACGGGATCTTGGGGTCATCGACGACGCGGTGGTCGAACTCGCCCCCGGCTTCACCGCCGTGACCGGTGAGACCGGTGCAGGCAAGACCATGGTCGTGACCAGCCTCGGCCTGCTGCTCGGCGGCCGGGCCGACCCGGGCCTGGTGCGCAACGGCACCGGGCGGGCCGTGGTCGAGGGCAGGCTCGAACTGCCGCCCGGCTCCCCGGCCGCGGCCCGCGCGGTCGAGGCCGGGGCCGAACTGGACGACGGCGCCCTGCTGATCAGCCGGACCGTCTCCGCCGAGGGCCGCTCCCGGGCGTACGTCGGCGGCCGGGCCGTCCCGGTCGGGCTGCTCGCCGAACTCGGCGAGGACCTGATCGCCGTCCACGGCCAGACCGACCAGCAGCGGCTGCTGCGCCCGGCCCGCCAGCGCGGCGCGCTGGACCGCTACGCCGGCGAGGCCGTCGCCGAGCCGCTGGCCCGCTACCGGGAGACGTACCGCGAGCTGCGCGAGGTCTCCACCACCCTGGAGGAGCTGACCACCCGGGCCCGCGAGCGCGCCCAGGAGGCCGACCTCCTGCGCTTCGGCCTGGACGAGATCGCCGCCGCGGAGCCCGTCGCCGGGGAGGACGCCGAGCTGGCCGCCGAGGCCGAACGGCTCGGCCACGCCGACGCGCTGTCCTCCGCCGCCACCCTCGCCCACGCCGCGCTGGCGGGCGACCCGGCGGACCCGGAGGCGCTGGACGCGGGCACCCTGCTCGCCCAGTCCCGCCGCGCCGTGGACGCCGTGCGCCACCACGACGAGCGCCTCGCCGCCCTGTCCGACCGCCTCAACGAGGTCGGCTACCTCCTCGCCGACGTCGCCGGGGACCTCGCCGGCTACGCGGACGACCTGGACGCCGACCCGGTGCGCCTGGCCGCCGTCGAGGACCGCCGGGCCGTCCTGGCCCAACTGCTGCGCAAGTACGGCGGCGAGGAGAACACCCTCGCCGAGGTGATCGCCTGGGCCGAGGCCGGCTCCTCGCGCCTGCACGAACTCGACGGCGACGACGACCGGATCGACGAGCTCGGCGCCAAGGAGACCGGACTGCGCGCCCGGCTCGCCGAACTGGCCGCCGAGGTGTCGGCCGCCCGCCAGGCCGCCGCCGGCCGCTTCGCCGCCGCCGTCTCCTCCGAACTCGCCGAACTGGCCATGCCCCACGCCCGGGTGACCTTCGCGATCAGCCAGGTCGAGGACCTGGCCGGGCTGGAGGTCGACGGCCGCACCGTCGCGTACGGCCCGCACGGCGTCGACGAGGTCGAGGTGCTGCTCGCCCCGCACCCCGGCGCCCAGCCGCGCCCGATCGCCAAGGGCGCCTCGGGTGGCGAGCTCTCCCGCGTGATGCTCGCCGTCGAGGTGGTCTTCGCCGGCGCCGACCCCGTCCCCACCTACCTGTTCGACGAGGTGGACGCGGGCGTCGGCGGCAAGGCGGCCGTGGAGATCGGCCGCCGGCTGGCCAAACTGGCCGAATCCGCCCAGGTCGTGGTCGTCACCCACCTCCCGCAGGTCGCTGCCTTCGCGGACCGGCACCTGGTGGTGGAGAAGACCAACGACGGCACCGTGACCCGCTCGGGCGTCAAGGTGCTGAACGACGCGGAGCGGGTGCGCGAACTCTCCCGGATGCTGGCCGGACTGGAGGACTCCGAACTGGGCCGCGCCCACGCCGAGGAACTCCTCGCCACCGCCCGGGCCCCGCGCCGCCCGTAGTCGAGCCGGCGGCTCTCAACGGCGACGCGCCCCCGTGGCGCCGACTGTCCAAGAGGGCCGCCGACCTGGCATGGTGGCGGCTGGACACTGGCTTTCCAGTCCCCGAGCGCCGTCTGCGGGCAATCCTCGCGAAGCGGTGCGCGAACCTGATCGAGTCGGATGCGAGACGACGTGGACCATTTCGCCGCCCGGGCCACCGCGGCCAGCCCCGAACCGGGGCAGCTGCACGTGGTACTCGTCCTGGCCGCCGGAAGCGGCGGCATCGGCGCGCACGTGCGTTCCCTGGCCCACGGCCTGGTCGCGCACGGCGTGATCGTCACGGTCTGCGCGCCGGCCGGAACGGACGCCCTGTTCGGCTTCTCCCGCACCGGCGCGCGGTTCCACACCGTCGACATCACCCCCACCTCGGGCGCCCGCAGCGACGCCACGGCGATCGGCGAACTGCGCCGCGCCTTCACCGGCGCCGACGTGGTGCACGCCCACGGCGTGCGCGCCGGGCTGCTCTCCGACCTCGCGCTGCGCACCGCCGGCCGCTTCCCGGGCCTGCGCCCGGAGACGCCCCTGGTCGTCACCATGCACCACGCGCTGCTGACCACCGGCATGGAGCGGCGCCTCCAGCGGCTGATGGAGCGCAGGGTCGCCCGCGCCGCCGACCTCGTCCTCGGCGCCTCCTCCGACCTCGTCGCCCGGGCCCGCGAACTGGGCGCCACCGACGCCCGGCTGGGCCCCGTCGCGGCCCCGCCGATGCCCGAGGGCCGGCTCTCCCGCACCGAGGCGCGGGCCGCGCTGCTCGGCGGGGGCCCGGACCGCCCGCTGCTGCTGGCCGTCGGCCGGCTCGTCCCGCAGAAGGCGTTCGGCCTGCTGCTGGACGCCACCCGGGAGTTCGCCGCGCTCGCCCCGCAGCCGCTGCTGCTCCTCGCCGGGGACGGCCCCGAGGCGGGCCCGCTGCGCGAGCGGGCCGCCGCCGAGAAGCTGCCCGTACGGCTGCTCGGCTACCGCACGGACGTGCCGGACCTGCTGGCCGCCGCCGACGCCGTGGTGGTCTCCAGCCGCTGGGAGGCCCGCTCCCTGGTCGTCCAGGAGGCCATGCGCGCGGGCGTGCCGGTGGTCGCGACGGCCGTCGGCGGCATCCCCGAACTGGTCGGCGACGCCGCCGTGCTGGTGCCCTCCGGCGACGCGGCGGCGATCGGACGGGCGGTGCGCGAGCTGCTCGCCGACCCGGCCCGCAGCGAGCGGCTGGCGGCGGCCGGCCGGCAGCAGGCCGAGACCTGGCCGGACGAGGCCGCCACCGTCGCCCAGGTGCTCAGCACCTACGACGAGTTGATGCAGCGCTCCTAGGCGGGCCCTAGACCACGGCCCCCTCGACCCGCTCCGCGGCCGGGACCTCGGGCTGGGCCGCCAGGAAGGCGGCGCCGCAGGCGGTCAGCCGCAGGGCGGTGTCGATCAGCGGCACGTGGCTGAACGCCTGCGGGAAGTTGCCGACCTGGCGCTTGAGGCGCGGGTCCCACTCCTCCGCCAGCAGGCCCAGGTCGTTGCGCAGCGACAGCAGCCGGTCGAACAGTTCGCGGGCCTCCTGCACCCGGCCGATCATCGCCAGGTCGTCGGCCAGCCAGAACGAGCAGGCCAGGAAGGCGCCCTCGTGGCCGGAGAGGCCGTCGACGTTGTTGCCCGACTCGTCGTGGGTCGGGTAGCGCAGCACGAAGCCGTCCTCGGTGGACAGTTCGCGCTGGATGGCCTCGATGGTGCCGATGACCCGCTTGTCGTCCGGCGGCAGGAAGCCGACCTGCGGGATGAGCAGCAGGGAGGCGTCCAGCTCCTTGCCGCCGTAGTACTGGGTGAAGGTGTTGCGCTCCGGGTCGTAGCCCTTCTCGCAGACGTCCCGGTGGATGGTGTCGCGCAGCTCGCGCCAGCGCTCCAGGTGGCCCTCGGCGGGGGCGTCCTCGGGGGACTGCTCCAGCAGCTTGATGGTGCGGTCCACGGCGACCCAGGCCATCACCTTGGAGTGGACGAAGTGCCGGCGCGGGCCGCGGACCTCCCAGATGCCCTCGTCCGGGTTCTGCCAGTGGTCCTCCAGGTACTCGATCAGGCGCAGCTGGAGGTGGTGGGCGTGGTCGTTGCGCACCAGGCCGGTCATGTGGGCCAGGTGCAGGGCCTCCACCACCTCGCCGTAGACGTCGAGTTGGAGCTGCCCGGCGGCGCCGTTGCCGATCCGCACGGGCTGCGAGCCCTCGTAGCCGGGCAGCCAGTCGAGGGAGGACTCGGTGAGTTCGCGCTCGCCCGCGATGCCGTACATGATCTGCAGGTTCTCCGGGTCCCCCGCGACGGCGCGCAGCAGCCACTCGCGCCAGGCGCGGGCCTCCTCGCGGTAGCCGGTGCGCAGCAGGGAGGAGAGGGTGATCGCGGCGTCGCGCAGCCAGGTGTAGCGGTAGTCCCAGTTCCGCTCGCCGCCGATGTCCTCGGGCAGGGAGGTGGTGGGGGCGGCGACGATGCCCCCGGTGGGGGCGTAGGTGAGGCCCTTGAGGGTGATCAGCGAGCGGACGACGGCCTCGCGGTAGGGGCCCTGGTACGTGCACTGGGCGGCCCACTCCTGCCAGAACCCGGCGGTGGCGTCCAGCATCTCCTCGGCGTCCGGGACGGCCGGGGGCTCCAGGTGGGAGGCCTGCCAGGTGAGGGCGAAGGCGATGCGCTCGCCCTTGCGGATCGTGAAGTCCGCGTAGGTGGTGAGGTCGCGCCCGTACGTCTCGGCCTCGCCGTCGAGCCAGACGGAGTCGGGCCCGGCGACGGCGACGGTGCGGTGGCCGCCGTCGGCCTGCTCCACGCGGTGGACCCAGGGCACGATCCGGCCGTAGGAGAAGCGCATCCGCACCGCCGAGCGCATCCGGACGGTGCCGTTGACGCCCACGACGATCCGGATCATCTGGGGCACGGCGTCCTTGCCCGCGAGCGGGCGCGGCGGCATGAAGTCGATCACCCGGACGGTGCCGCCCTGGGTGTCCCACTCCTGCTCCAGGATCAGCGAGTCGTCCCGGTAGCGGCGCCGGTCGGCCGGGAGGGCGGGGGCGGCGGCGGTGGGCGGGGGCACGCGCAGGTCGGCGGAGCCGGCCTCGGCGGCTGGGGCCGGGACGTCGCCGGGGACGGCCTCGGCCGGGCCGATCCGCCAGAAGCCGTGTTCATCGGTGCCGAGCAGGCCGGCGAAGACGGCCGGCGAGTCGAAGCGGGGAAGACAGAGCCAGTCGACCGCCCCGTCCCTGCTGACGAGGGCGGCGGTCTGCATGTCCCCGATGAGTGCGTAGTCCTCAATACGGCCGGCCACGTGGATCTCCAGTTCGCAATGTGGTCAGGGCATCGGCGAAGGAGGGAGCGAGCGGTTTGCGGGGCCGGAGGCTCACCCCGGGACGTCCGGCCCGCCGGGGGTGGTGGCGGGCCTTGCTGGAGTGTCCGCGCGGGACCTCGAGAGGTCCCGGAAGGTGGGTGGGGAGGAGCTGGAATTACGGGGAGGTCCGGTCGCGCATCGGGGACCGGGAGTGTCCTGACGCTCCCACGCCCTCCGCGTGCTCGTGCTGTCGGCGATGCGTCCGAGCAGCTTACGACGGACGAAAGGGGCGAAGCACGCGGGCGCAGCCCGGTGTGGCGCCGCAATTCGGCGGAAATGCCGTGCATCGCGGGCCCGGCCGCAAGGATGGCCCGGAAGGATCACCTCCGGGTGGTTCCCACGGAGGGGGCACCATGGCCCGTACGGAGTGCCAACCGCCTGCTCGGAGTGGCCCGGTCCGGCCGGAGTGCGACCGGTGGGACGGATGCGCCGGGTGGTGCGCCGGTGGTACGCCCGGCGCGCGCGCCGGGGTGGCGCGGGCGGCCCGGAAGGCGACCGGGCCGGGGCACTGTTACCCTGGTATCCCGTGGACCGGTGGGGATGAAACGCCCCGGACCAGCCGAACCGACGACCCCCCGAGCGCCGTGCACACCGCACCGGCCTCCCGTCGCCCGGCGACCCGTGAGCCTCCCACCACGTCACCTTCGACAAGCGACCCACGGGAGCCCCCTCTTGGCACAGCCCCATTCCGGCAAGGCAGCGAACGGCCGCGCCGTGACGACCAAGCACCTCTTCGTCACCGGGGGTGTCGCCTCTTCGCTCGGCAAGGGGCTCACCGCCTCCAGCCTCGGTGCACTGCTCAAGGCCCGCGGCCTGCGCGTGACGATGCAGAAGCTCGACCCGTACCTGAACGTGGACCCGGGAACGATGAACCCGTTCCAGCACGGTGAGGTCTTCGTCACGGACGACGGCGCCGAGACCGACCTGGACATCGGCCACTACGAGCGGTTCCTCGACACCAACCTGCACGGCTCGGCGAACGTCACCACCGGCCAGGTGTACTCGACGGTCATCGCCAAGGAGCGCCGCGGCGAGTACCTGGGCGACACCGTCCAGGTCATCCCGCACATCACCAACGAGATCAAGTCCCGGATCCGCCGGATGGCGACCGAGGACGTCGACGTGGTGATCACCGAGGTCGGCGGCACCGTCGGCGACATCGAGTCGCTGCCGTTCCTGGAGGCCGTCCGCCAGGTCCGCCACGAGGTCGGCCGGGACAACGTCTTCTTCGTGCACGTCTCCCTGCTGCCGTACATCGGCCCCTCGGGCGAGCTGAAGACCAAGCCCACCCAGCACTCGGTGGCGGCCCTGCGCAACATCGGCATCCAGCCCGACGCGATCGTGCTGCGCGCCGACCGCGAGGTGCCGCAGGCCATCAAGCGCAAGATCTCGATGATGTGCGACGTGGACGAGGAGGCCGTGGTCGCGGCCATCGACGCCAAGTCGATCTACGACATCCCCAAGGTGCTGCACGGCGAGGGCCTGGACGCGTACGTGGTGCGCCGCCTGGACCTGCCGTTCCGCGACGTGGACTGGACCACCTGGGACGACCTGCTGCGCCGCGTCCACGAGCCGCAGCACATCGTCAAGGTCGCCCTGGTCGGCAAGTACATCGACCTGCCCGACGCCTACCTGTCGGTGACCGAGGCGCTGCGCGCCGGCGGCTTCGCCAACAACGCCCGCGTCGAGATCAAGTGGGTCACCTCGGACGACTGCGAGACGCCCGAGGGCGCCCAGGAGCAGCTCGGCGACGTGGACGCGATCTGCATCCCCGGCGGCTTCGGCGACCGCGGCGTCAACGGCAAGGTCGGCGCGATCACCTACGCCCGCGAGAACAAGGTCCCGCTGCTGGGCCTGTGCCTGGGCCTGCAGTGCGTGGTCATCGAGGCCGCCCGCAACCTGGCCGGCCTGCCGGAGGCCAACTCCACCGAGTTCGACTCCGCCGCCAAGCACCCGGTGATCTCCACCATGGCCGAGCAGCTCGCCATCGTCGACGGCAAGGGCGACCTGGGCGGCACCATGCGCCTGGGCCTCTACCCGGCGAAGCTGGCCGAGGGCTCGATCGTGCGCGAGGTCTACGCCGGCGAGCAGTACGTCGAGGAGCGCCACCGCCACCGCTACGAGGTCAACAACGCCTACCGCGCCGACCTCGAGAAGACCGGCCTGCAGTTCTCCGGCCTCTCGCCCAAGGGCGACCTCGTCGAGTACGTCGAGTACCCGCGCGAGGTGCACCCCTACCTGGTGGCCACCCAGGCCCACCCGGAGCTGAAGTCCCGCCCGACCCGCCCGCACCCGCTGTTCGCGGGCCTGGTCAAGGCGGCCATCGAGATCAAGACCTCGGCCTCCGAGAAGTAACACTCCCCTGGCCGCGCTGTTCACCGGACGGCGGTCCCGCGATTCCCGCGGGGCCGCCGTTCGGCGTTAGATTGTGTCGTACTGACGAAAAGGGGAGAGCGATGGACCAGCAGGGCACCCAGGGGATCTTCGACGTGGCCGAGGAGTGGGAGGTCCGCGGCAGCGCGACGCCGTTCCAGGGCCGGGTCACCGGCGTGCGCAGCGAGGAGGTCAGGATGCCCGACGGCGGCTGGGCCCGCCGCGACTACCAGACCCACCCCGGCTCCGTGTCCGTGCTCGCCCTGGACTCCGAGCAGCGCGTGCTCATCCTGCGCCAGTACCGCCACCCCGTGCGCCAGCGGCTGTGGGAGCTGCCCGCCGGCCTGCTGGACGTGCCCGGCGAGAACCCCTGGCACGCCGCGCAGCGCGAGCTCTACGAGGAGGCGCACTGCAAGGCCGACACCTGGCGCGTCCTCGCCGACTACTACACCTCCCCGGGCGGCACCGACGAGGCGCTGCGGATGTTCCTGGCGACGGACCTCTCCGAGGCCGAGGGCGAGCGCTACGCGGCCGAGGGGGAGGAGCAGCAGATCGAGGTCGCCCGGGTGCCCGTGCCCGAGCTGATCCGCCTCATCCAGGCCGGCGAGCTGCACAACCCGACGCTGATCACCGGCACCCTCGCCGTCCACGCCGCGCTCACCTCCCCGGGCGGTTTGGACGCCCTGCGCCCGGCCGACTCGCCCTGGCCCGCTCGCCCTTTCTAGGGCCTGTCTTGCCGGTCTTCCCGGGGCCGCGACGCCGGGGCACGCACCTCGCCGCGTTGTCGTCGGTCGCCAATGCTCCGCAGTGGCTCCCTCCTCCGCCTTGCGATGCACGCACCCCAACGCCGCGGCCTGATCCGGGCTGACCGACAAGACAGGCCCAGGCTGACGTTGGATCACCCGGGTGATTCGCCGGTTCGTACGACCGGATGTCACCTCGGCCGAGCCGGACGGTCGAACTACGCTTCGTGGACAGGGCGCCCGTTCCGGGCCGCCCCGCCGAGCGCCGTACGACGCGCCCGGCCTCCGAGCGCCGGACGACGTCGGGAGTGGCACGGGTGGCGAGGAAGACCGCGACGATGGATCCCGGCCCCGACGCGCCCGCCGGGGCCGTGCCCGGTCTGGAACGGCTGCCGGCCGGGCCCGCGCTGTTCGCCGGGCGCCGCACCGAACTCGCCGCGCTGAGGGCCGCCGCCGTCCGCCCGGCCAGCGGGCGCTGCCCGGTGCTGGTGCTGGCCGGGCGCCCCGGCTCCGGCCGTACGGCGCTGGCCGTCCGCTTCGCCCGCACCGGCGCGGCCGACTTCCCGGACGGGGTGCTCTTCGCCCGGCTCTCCGCCCCGGACGGCTCCCGGGTGGCGCCGGCCCGGGCGGCGCGGCTGCTGCTGGAGCAGCTCGACCCGGAGGCCGTGGTGCCGCTGCCCGGCGCCGTCGAGGACGGGCGGGAGGAGCCCGGCTGCGTGGCGCTGCGCGGGGCGCTGGCCGGGCGGCGGGTGCTGCTGGTGCTGGACGACGTGCGCGACGCCGGGCAGCTGTGGCCGCTGCTGCCCGAGGAGAGCGGCTGCCTGGTGCTGGCCACCACGGCCGGGCCGCTCACCGGGATCGAGGACATCGACCCGGTGATCCTCGGCGGGCTGGACCGGAGGGCCTCCGGCGAGCTGCTGGCCGACCTGGTCGGCGGCACCCGGATCTCCTGCGACCCGGTCGGCGCGGCCGACCTGGCCGAGGCCTGCGGCTCCCGGCCGGCCGCGCTGCGGCTGATGGCGGGCTGGCTGCGGGGCAACCCCGAGGTCGCCGTGGCGGACGCGGCGCGGGAGCTGCACCGGGTGGTGGAGGAGGAGCCCGCGGAGAAGAAGCCCGCCGGGAAGAAGCCTGCGGAGAAGCCCGTCGAGAAGCCCGTCGAGAAGCCCGTCGGGACGAAGGGGGCCGCCCCGGAGCCCGCCGCCGCCGAGGCGGAGGAGCCCGCCACCGGGGCGCACGGCTGGGTCAGGCCCGCCCCCGAGCCGGCCGAGCCGGTGCCCGTCCCCGACAACGACCCGCTGATCGGCGCCTTCACCCTGCTGCACCGCACGCTGCCGCCCGTCCAGGCCCGGATGCTGCGCGCCCTGACCCTGGCCCCGGCGCAGATCGCCGACGCGCGCACCGCCTCCGCCCTGGTCGGCTGCCCCGCGCCGGAGGCGGCCGCCACCCTGGCCGCGCTCGCCGAGCGGGAGCTGCTCGGCGAGGAGGCCCCGGCGGCGGACGGCACCGCCCGCTACCGGGTGCCCGGGAGGCTGCACCCCCGGCTGGTGCGGCTGCGCGAGCGGGAGGACCGGCCCGCCGAGACGGAGCTGGCCCGGGCCCGGCTGCTGGAGCGGCTGGTGCGGCTCACCGAGGCCGCCCGCGCCCTGCTCGACCCGGGGGCCGGCCCGGCCCCCGACCCGCTGCCCGCCGCGCTGCGGCTGCGCTCGGCCGAGCACGCCCGGCTGTGGCTGCTCGGCGAGCGGGAGGTGCTGCTGGGCGCCGTCGCCGACGCGATCGGGCAGGGGGACCTGGACGGCTCGGCGGGCCGGCTGGTCACCGCGCTGCTGCGCACCCTCCCGCTGGCCGGGGCAGCCGCCCCCGCCGACCTGTACCGGCTGCACGAGCTGGTCCGCACCGTCGCCGAGCGCCACGGCCGGCCCCGCCGGGCCTCGGCCGCGCTGCTCAACCTCGGCGACCTCCAGGCCGCGGCGGGCCGCTGGGAGCAGGCCGCCGGGCACTACCGGGCCGCCCTGGAGCACGCCCGGACGGCGGACGACGAACCGCTGTGCGCCCGGGCGCTGGAGGGCGCGGCCGGCTGCCACAGGGCGCTCGGGGACGCCGTGCGCGCCGCCGACTGGTACGGGCGGGCGCTCGGGCTGCGGCAGTCGCTCGGGGACCAGGCCGCCGAGGCCCGGCTGCTCGCCCGGGTGGCCGAGGCGCACACCGCGCAGCGCCGCTTCGAGGAGGCCGACCGCGAGTACCGCGCCGCGCTGGCGGTGCTGCGCCGGATCGGCGACGAACGCGGCCGCGAGGCCGTCGCCGCGGCCCTCGCGGACCTGCGGGAACGCGTGGACGGCGGGTGGTGAGGGCTGTTTCGGGAGTATCGTCGAAGATGCCCGGTTGGTGTTGCATTGCGTAGGTAAGTAGGAGAGGAAGCCTACGAACCTGCCAATGCACTCGACGAAATTAGTCACTTTGGAAGGCTGACAGGCCGACTGGGCTTCATTACACTCGAACTCAGTCGCGCAGCGATCCCGTGCCCCGGCCTGCCCGGAGGCTTCCCCACGTGCGCGCGTAGCCCACCGGTATCTCTCCGGTCGGGACCCCCATGGCAAGAGGACGTGTTCAGTCGTGAAGGTCGGCATCCCCCGCGAGGTCAAGAACCACGAGTACCGCGTGGCCATCACGCCCGCCGGCGTGCATGAGCTGGTCCGCAACGGCCACGAGGTCTACATCGAGGACAACGCCGGCGTCGGCTCCTCGATCCCCAACGAGGAGTACGTGGCCGCCGGTGCGACCATCCTCGGCACCGCCGACGAGGTGTGGGCCACCGCCGACCTGCTGCTGAAGGTCAAGGAGCCCATCGCCTCCGAGTACCACCGGCTGCGCAAGGGCCAGACCGTCTTCACGTACCTCCACCTGGCGGCCGACCGGGCCGGCACCGACGCGCTGATCGCCTCGGGCACCACCGCCATCGCGTACGAGACCGTCCAGCTGCCCAACGGCGCCCTGCCGCTGCTCGCCCCGATGTCCGAGGTCGCGGGCCGTCTGGCCCCGCAGGTCGGCTCGTACCACCTGATGCGTCCGGCCGGCGGCCGCGGCGTGCTGCCCGGCGGCGTGCCCGGCACCCACCGCGCCAAGGCCGTCGTCATCGGCGGCGGCGTCTCCGGCTGGCACGCGGCCACCATCGCCATCGGCATGGGCTACGACGTCACCCTGCTCGACCGCGACATCAACAAGCTGCGCGAGGCCGACCGCGTCTTCGGCACCAGCATCAAGACCGTCGTGTCGAACGCCTTCGAGCTGGACAAGGCCGTCACGGAGGCCGACCTCGTCGTCGGCGCCGTCCTGATCCCGGGCGCCAAGGCCCCCAAGCTCGTCACCAACGAGCTGGTCTCCCGCATGAAGCCGGGCTCCGTGCTCGTCGACATCGCCATCGACCAGGGCGGCTGCTTCGAGGACTCGCACCCGACCACGCACGACGACCCGACCTTCACGGTCCACAACTCGGTCTTCTACTGCGTGGCCAACATGCCGGGCGCCGTCCCGAACACCTCCACCTACGCGCTGACCAACGCGACGCTGCCGTACGTCGTCGAGCTGGCCAACCGGGGCTGGAAGGAGGCGCTGCGCCGCGACGCCGCGCTGGCCAAGGGCCTCAACGTCCACGAGGGCCAGATCACCTTCCCGGCCGTGGCCGAGGCCTTCGGCCTGGAGTCGGTCTCGCTGGAGAGCGTGCTCGCCTGAAACGCCTGACCGCACGGCGGTCGTTCGCCCCCGATCCGATCCCATCGTTTCGGGGGCTTCGCCGTGCCCGTGAACGGACGGGGCCCCTGGCGGGTCGTTCTGTCGTCAATTTCGGTCGGTCATGTCACCCGACCGCACCCGGGTGGAGAAACGTCGGGGCTCAGGAGCCGCTCATCCCTTGACAGGAGCCCGGCTGACAGTCGACACATCCTGCCCACTACCGTGGATTGTGTTGCTGCGAACGCCTTGAACGGCCTAGAGTCGCAAACCGTCGGCATGCTGCCACGCTGACGAATCGACATAGAGTCCTGGATGCCCAAGGAGGTAAGACGACTTGTGAATGAGTCGACAATTGCTCCCGGGGGTGGTCAGCCAGGACTGGCGGAGCTCACCGCCGGCCAGCCGAGTGAGGAGCCCGGGGCCCGGCAGCCCTCCGTGGGCTCGGCCGAGGTCGGCTCGGTCGCACTCCGTACCTTCGAAGCACGCCAGAACACAGCACAGGTGACCACGGTGACCGATCACGACGCCGACTTGGCGGCCTACGGCCTGGCCTACGGCGAGTTCGCCTACGGCGCCTACGACGACCCGGACGCGGAGTACGAGCCGGACCCGGAGTACGCCGCCACCCTGGCCCCCGACGCCGCGCGCCAGCGCCGCGAGCGGATCGGCCCCACCGGCCGCCCGCAGCCGTACTTCCCGATCCCCGCGCCGGTGGCCGAGCACGGCCCCGCCCAGATCATCGCCATGTGCAACCAGAAGGGCGGCGTCGGCAAGACCACGTCGACCATCAACCTGGGCGCGGCGCTGGCCGAGTACGGCCGCCGGGTGCTGCTCGTCGACTTCGACCCGCAGGGCGCGCTCTCGGTCGGACTCGGCGTCAACCCGATGGAGCTGGACGTCACCGTCTACAACCTGCTCATGGAGCGGGGCCTGACGGCCGACGAGGTCCTGCTCAAGACGGCCGTGCCGGGCATGGACCTGCTGCCGTCCAACATCGACCTCTCCGCCGCCGAGGTGCAGCTGGTCAGCGAGGTGGCCCGAGAGTCCGCGCTGGCGCGTGCCCTGAAGCCGCTGCTGCCCGACTACGACTACGTCATCATCGACTGCCAGCCCTCCCTGGGCCTGCTGACGGTCAATGCGCTGACGGCCGCTCACAGCGTGATCGTCCCGCTGGAGTGCGAGTTCTTCGCGCTGCGCGGCGTCGCGCTGCTGACCGAGACCATCGAGAAGGTGTGCGAGCGGCTCAACCCCGACCTGCGCCTGGACGGCATCCTCGCGACCATGTACGACTCGCGCACGGTGCACAGCCGCGAGGTGCTGGCGCGCGTCGTCGAGGCGTTCGGCGAGCACGTCTTCCACACCGTCATCGGGCGGACCGTGCGCTTCCCGGAGACCACCGTCGCCGGCGAGCCGATCACCACGTACGCGACCAACTCGGTCGGTGCCGCCGCCTACCGCCAGCTCGCCAGGGAGGTGCTCGACCGGTGCCGCCCCGCCGAGTGAGTCTCCCGGGCGCCGACGAGCTGTTCCGGACCACCGGGGGGATGGCGCTGTCGCCGTCCCTCGCGCCGCGTCCGGCCGCCGAGGCGTCCAGACCGGAGACCGCGCGGGGCGCCGAGGGCACGGACGGCGCCGAGGGCGTCGAGGGCCCGCAGGGCGCCCCGGAGGGCCGGGAGGACCACGCGCCCGGCGCCGCCGTGCCGGCGCCCGCGCAGCCGCCCCTCCAGCGGCAGGCGGGCACGGTTCCCGCCGGCGCCTCCCCGGCCGGGGCCGGCGCCAACGGGTCGCGGGGCGCCGCCGCCGCTCCGGCGGGGCGTCAGCACCCCGCGGGCGCCGAGGAGCAGGCCACCGCCGCGGCCGGGCGCGCCCGGCCGCGAGGACGGGCTCCGCGCCGCCCCAGCGGGCGCGAGCGGCACGACGAGAAGATCACCGTGTACGTGTCCGCCGAGGAGCTCATGGACCTGGAGCACACCCGGCTGGTGCTGCGCGGCGAGCACGGCCTGGCCGTGGACCGCGGGCGGATCGTCCGGGAGGCCATCGCGGTCGTCCTGGCGGACCTGGAGCAGCGCGGCGAGGCCTCCATCCTGGTCAGGCGCCTGCGCGGCCGCTGACACGCACTGCGCGGCGTGTCGAGGGCCCCGGGGCGGGGCGGGCGGCGCGGGCGGGTGAAGATGGACCGTCATGCCGAGCACCGCCGAACCAGCCGCAAGCCCCGCGAACGCGACCGAGGACGAGTCGCGCGGCGGCTTCCGGGTGCGGCTGGACAACTTCGAAGGCCCGTTCGACCTGCTGCTGAGCCTGATCGCCAAGCACAAGATGGACGTGACCGAGGTGGCCCTCGCCACCGTCACGGACGACTTCATGGCGCACATCCGGGCGATGGGCCCGGACTGGGACCTCGACGCCGCGACGGAGTTCCTGGTCGTCGCCGCCACCCTGCTCGACCTCAAGGCCGCCCGGCTGCTGCCCGCCGCGGAGGTCGAGGACGAGGAGGACCTCGCCCTGCTGGAGGCGCGCGACCTGCTGTTCGCCCGGCTGCTGCAGTACCGGGCGTACAAGCGGGCGGCGGCGGTCCTCGGCGAGCGCTGGGCGGCCGAGCTGCTCCGCCGGCCCAGGACCGTCGGGCTGGAGCCCCGGCACGCGGAGCTGCTGCCCGAGGTGGTGATCACCGTCGGTGCGCGGGGGCTGGCCGAGCTGGCCGCCAGGGCGATGGAGCCGAAGCCGAAGCCCGTGGTCTACGTGGACCACATCCACACCCCGCCGGTGAGCGTGCGCGAGCAGGCGGCGCTGGTGGTCTCGCTGCTCGCCGAGCTGGGCGAGGCGACCTTCCAGCGGCTGGTCGAGGACGCCGGGGACACCCTGGTCGTCGTCGCCCGGTTCCTGGCGCTGCTGGAGCTGTACCGGGAGAAGGCGCTGGACTTCGAGCAGCCGGAGGCGCTCGGCGAGCTGCGGGTGCGCTGGACGGCGGGGCCCGGGCGGGCGGTGGTCGAGGTGACGGACGAGTTCGACCGGCCGGTGGAGGCCGGGGACGGGCAGGAGGGCGGTCGCGGATGAGCGGCGTGGACGAGGGCGCGGGGCGGCCGCTGCGGCGCCCGCTGGGGCTGCCGGGGCAGCCGAGGGCGCAGGAGTGGCTGGAGCCGGTCTTCGAGCTGCTGCCGGAGCCCCTCGCGGAGCCCCCCTCGGAGGCCGTCGAGGCTTCGGGGGCCGAGGCGAAGGTCGTGCACCAGAAGTCGGCCCCGCCGACCTCCCGTGCGCCGGAGCCGGTGGACCCGCGGCTGCGGGCGGACCTGGAGGCGATCCTGATGGTCGTCGACGAGCCCGCGCGGGAGGAGCGCCTGGCCGCCGTGCTGGAGCGGCCCCGGGCCGAGGTGGCCGCCGCGCTGCGCGAACTGTCCGCCGAGTACACCGCCCAGGGCCGGGGCTTCGACCTGCGGCTGGTGGCCGGAGGCTGGCGCTTCCACAGCCGTGACCTGTGCGCCCCGGCCGTCGACCGGTACGTCCTGGACGGCCAGCAGGCCCGCCTCACCCAGGCCGCACTGGAGACGCTGGCGGTGGTCGCCTACCGCCAGCCCGTGTCCAGATCGAGGGTCTCGGCCGTCCGCGGTGTGAACTGTGACGGAGTGATGCGTACCCTGGTACAGCGAGGACTGGTGGAAGAGGCCGGCTCCGAGCCCGAAACAGGTGCGATCCTGTATCGGACGACGAACCACTTCCTGGAACGGATGGGGCTCCGCGGCCTGGACGAGCTGCCGGAACTCGCACCCTTCCTGCCCGAGGTCGACGACGTGGAAGCGGAGTCCCTGGAGGGCACGATGATCGCGGAGGCGGTCGCCGCCGCTGCCGCGCAGGCCTCGGCGGGTGATGGCGAAGCCGATGGGGCTGCGCCCGATCGGTAGGGGGCGGTGAGGTCGGCCGAGACGACCGCACGGCCCAGACGGAAATACGACGTACGGACACTTTGATGCGCAGCAGTGGCAACGGCAGGAACAGCGGCGGCGGCAGCGGCCGCGGCGGACAGGGCGGGGGCCGGGGCGGCTCCTCCTACGGCGGCAGCGGCGGTGGCCGCGGCGGCTCCGGCGGCTCCGGCGGCTCCGGCTCGGGCTCGCGCGGGGGTTCGTACGGCGGCGGCCGGGGCGGCTCCTCCGGCGCGGGCTCGCGCGGCGGCTCGGGCTCCGGCTCCGGCTCGTACGGGCGTGACGACCGTCGGGGCGACCGCCGCGACGACCGTCGGGACGACCGGCGCTACCCGGACCGCCCGCTGCGGCCCGAGGAGCGCAGGTACGACCGCCCCGAGTACGGCGGCGGCCCCAACGCCACCCCCGCGCGCGGCGGCTTCGCCGGCCGCAAGCCGGGCCCGGCGCCGCGACCGCGCCGTGAGGGTCAGGGTGCCCCCGGCGACCCGCGCCGTCAGCCGCAGCGCTCCCGCGAGCTCCAGGCGAAGATCGAGGACGCCGTCCTGGCCCGGCACGACAAGCCGGTCGTCAAGACGCCCAAGACCTTCGGCGAGCCCGAGGGCGAGCGGCTGCAGAAGGTGCTCGCCCGTGCGGGCATGGGCAGCCGCCGGGCCTGCGAGGAGCTGATCGAGCAGGGTCGCGTCGAGGTCAACGGCAAGCGCGTCACCGAGCAGGGCAAGCGGGTCGACCCGCAGAACGACGAGATCAAGGTGGACGGCCTGACCGTCGCCACCCAGTCGTACCTGTTCTTCGCGCTCAACAAGCCGGCCGGCGTCGTCTCCACCATGGAGGACCCGGACGGGCGCCAGTGCCTGGGCGACTACGTGACCAACCGGGAGACCCGGCTGTTCCACGTCGGCCGACTGGACACCGAGACCGAGGGCATCATCCTGCTCACCAACCACGGCGAGCTGGCCCACCGCCTCACCCACCCGCGCTACGGCGTGACCAAGACCTACCTGGCCGCCATCCAGGGCCCGATCCCGCGCGACCTGGGCAAGAAGCTGGCGCAGGGCATCGAGCTGGAGGACGGCTACGCCCGCGCCGACAGCTTCAAGGTCATCTCCAACGTCGGCAAGAACTACCTGGTCGAGGTGACCCTCCACGAGGGCCGCAAGCACATCGTGCGCCGGATGCTGGCCGAGGCCGGCTTCCCGGTCGAGAAGCTGGTGCGCACCCACTTCGGGCCGATCGCGCTGGGCGACCAGAAGTCGGGCTGGCTGCGCCGGCTGACCAACCCCGAGGTCGGTCAGCTGATGAACGAGGTCGGCCTGTAGGCCCCGTCGTCCCCCGGTGGGGCCCCGCTCGCCTCAGGCGTGGGCGGGGCCCCGCCGCGTACGGGCTGTGAGCCCGTACGCACCCCCTGGTCACGGCCCGTTCACGGCCTTGTCAGCGTCATGATCCGTGGCAGAGGATGGCCACCCGGACCACCGCCCGCCACGTGGCGGGACCGCGCCACCGGGCGCCGACGGGTCCGTGACCGGGGCGAACTGGGGGAGACGGCGTCGTGTCCGATGCACCGCTGACCGCGTTGGGGCTGGCCGAGCAGGACGGGCAGGTCTACGCGGCGCTGGTGGCCAATCCGCAGTCCACCGCGGAGGAACTGGCCGCCGGCTGCAACCTGACGCTCCAGCAGGGCGTGCGGGCGCTGGACCGGCTGGCCCAGCAGGGCATGGCGACCCGGGCGCCGGTGGACCGCCACCGCTACCTGCCCGTCGCCCCCGACGTGGCGATCGGCACGCTGATCGGCCACCGGGAGTCCGAACTGCGCAACGCCCGCGCCGAGATGCACCGGCTGATGGACGCCTTCCGGGAGGCTTCGCGCTACACGGACCCGGCGCACTCGGTGGAGGTGCTGACCGGCGGGGAGGCGATAGCCCAGCGGCTGGAGCACATCACCGAGACCAGCCAGTACCAGGTGCGCGGCTTCGACCGCCCGCCGTACATCCAGGACCCGGTGGCGCAGCAGCCGTTGCAGCGGCGGCGGCTGCGGGAGGGGCTGAGGTTCCGGACGGTCTACGACCGGGAGGCGGTGGCCTGGCCCGGTCGGCTGGAGCGCAACATCCTGGTCGGGGTCGCCAACGGGGAGGAGGCGCGGGTGCGGCCCGTCCTCCCGATGAAGATGATCATGTCGGACGACAGGATGGCGATCATCCCGATCAGCGTGGGCGACAGCGTGCTGGACGCCGCGTACGTCATCCACCCCTCGGCGCTGCTCCAGGCGCTGGACTCGCTGTTCGAGGCGGAGTGGGAGCGGGCCGTGCAGCTCCAGGCCGCGATCGGCTCGGGCGAGGCGGGGCTGGAGCCGGAGGCCGACCACCGCAAGCTGCTCGGGCTGCTCGCGGCCGGGCTGACGGACGAGTCGATCGCCCGCTCGCTGGGGTGGAGCGCCCGGACGACGCAGCGGCGGCTGCAGGCGCTGATGCGCTCGCTGGGCGCCACCACCCGCTTCCAGGCCGGGATGGCGGCCCGGGAGCGGGGGTGGCTCTGACGCCGGGGGCCTCAGCTCCAGGGGGTGAGTGAGGCCCAGCGGCCGTCCGGGCCTCGGACGACCTTCTCCAGGCCGACCACCGCGGTGCGGTTCAGCCGGCCGTAGATGTGCGGGAACAGCACGCCGGGGGTGGCGCCCTCCGGCGGGGCGCCGTGCGGGGCCTCCCACTTGACCATGGGCTCGACCAGCGACTCCTCGATCAGGAGCACCATCAGCGGGTCGGGGGTCCGGACGAAGAAGGAGTTGGCCACGGCCAGCGCCGTCCGCTCGTCCGGCGAGCAGTGGATGAACCCGTCGGTGAGCAGCGAGGCGGCGGCGTACGGCCGGCCGGGGTCGGCCAGCCAGTCGTCGAGGGGGGCGAGGTGCAGGATCATGTTCCTGTTGTACCCGGTCCGGTGGGGTTGGTCCTGAGGGGACGTCACGGGCGGGGCGCTCAGAGGCCCGCCACCTTGGAGGAGGCGGTGACCTCGTAGGCCAGGGTCAGCGTGCGGCGGGCGCCGGGGCCGAGCGGGACGTCCCAGCGGACGATGCCCTCGGCGTCGAAGGAGTCCGGCGCGGGGGAGCACTCCTCCTTGCGCAGCCGCACCTCGACGGCGGCCACCTCGGAGACCGGGACCCGCTCGCGGACGGTGACCACCCGCTCGTCGCGCTCCTCCGGGCCGGAGAAGCGGGACAGGTGCAGGCGGACGGTGCGGGTGGTGCTCTGGCGGCCGGAGAGGGTGGCGGTGGACTGGCGCTCCTCCGTCTCGCGGACCACCCGGTAGCCGTCCGTACTGCCGAAGGACAGCTCGGCCTCGGCTCCGGCGGCGGTGAAGCGCAGCAGGCTGCGGCCGGTGAAGCCGCTGCCGCGCACCAGCTCGACCGGGCCGGCCAGCAGCGGGTGGCCGGCGGCGTTGCGGAACCGGACGACCTGGGTGACCAGCGGGGACAGCTCGGGGGCGCAGGCGTACTCGCTGCGGGCCTCGGCGGTGAAGGCGCCCAGCGGCACGCGGTGGGCGCGGCCGTCCGAGGGGACGGTCGCGGGGGCGGGGGCGGGCAGGACGCGGGCCTCGCCGCCGTCGTCCAGGCCGGGGACGTCCACGGCCGGGCCGAGGACGGTCTGCGCCTCCTCGCGCAGCTCGACCTCGACCTTGCGGCGCTCCTCCTCGGTGCGCTCGCGCAGGGCGAGGACGTCGGCGGTGATCGAGGGCGGGTCGGTGGCCAGGGCGGAGCGGGCGGTGGAGAGGGTGAGGGCGACGCCCGTCCAGTCCTCGCCGGTGCGCTGCCAGACCACCGCCTCGGACTCCAGGCGCAGGGAGCCGTCCGGGGCGAGGACGGCGCGGTAGGAGGGGCGCCACAGGGCGCAGGGCACCAGGTGGGCGACGAGGAGATCGACCGGGCCGTCCTCGGTGGCCTCGACGGTCAGTTCCAGGTGGGCGGTCAGCTCGGCGGGCTCCTCCTCGGCGCGGTCGAGGGCGAGCATCGCCTCGGTGCGGTCGCGGTCCAGCCGGCGCAGCCGGGAGCGGACGGCGCGCAGCTCCTCGCCGTAGCGCTCGCGCTCGGCGTCCACGCGCTCCAACTCCCGGGCCCAGCGGGTGCGTTCGATCTCGCCGAGGCCGGCGCCCTCGCCGACCTCGCGCAGCAGGTCGGTGCAGAGCTGGGCGAGCAGGGCGAGGCGGGCCTCCAGGCGGGCGCGGGACTGGTCGGCCTCGCGGTAGGCGGTCTCCAACGCGTGGAGGCGGTGGCGCAGTTCGGAGTCCCCGGGACCGGGTGGCAGCGGGGGCCGGGCCGTCCAGGCGCGGACCAGCCGGGCCTCCAGGACGCGGGCGCCCAGGGTGGCGGTCTCGGCGTGCAGGGTGTGGTCGACGGCCAGGGCGGTGACCGGGCCGAGCCTCAACCGGTGGACGCCGGGGGCGAGTTGGAGGGTGGCGCGGCGCTCGACGCGGCTGCGGTCCTCCAGGCAGGTGACGGCCGTGACGGGAAGGGCCGTGGCGGGGATCGGGGAGGGGGTCGCGGTCATCTCTCAGTTCCTCCGGTTTCCACCGACGACGGCCTTTCCGGCCGGGATCTTGATCTGGTAGCCGCCGTCCAGCTCGGTACGGCCGCCCGGGGGCAGCTCGACTCTCCAGATCCGGGTGCCGGGCGGGCACTCCGGCGCGGGGACGGCCGGGGCCCGCCAGTCGGCGCGCTCCTCGATCCGGACCTCGGCGTCGGAGGTGACGGGCACCCGCTCGCGGACCTCGACGGTGACGGCCAGGCCGAGCCGGTTGGCGAGCTGGACGTGCACCCGGTGGTCGAGGACGGTGCTGTTGCCCATCAGCTTGCCCGTGGTGGACTCCCGCATCTCGGTGCGGCGCGCCACCTCGACGCCCTCGGTGACGCCGATGCCCAGACGGCTGGTGCCGCCGGGGGCGAGGGTGGGGAAGGCGGCGGTGAGGAGGAAGTCCTCGTCGACGGTGACCTCCACCGGGCCGGCCAGGAGGGCGCGGTCGGTGTGGTTGGCGAGCATCAGGGTCGCGTACACCTTCTCCTCGACCGCGGGGACGGTGACGTACTCGGGCTGCGCGGCGAGGGGGACCTGGTCGACGGTGACGGTGTGCCAGGTGCCGTCGGAGGGGATGTCGGCGGGGGCGGCGGCGTCGTAGCGGTGGTCGAAGGAGCCGGCGGACTCGCGCGGGGCGACGGCGTGGCGGGGCGGTTCGAGGTAGCGGACCCCGTCGGCCGCGGGGGTGACGCGGCGGGCCCGGTCGTGGGCGAGGCGCTCCGGCAGGGGGCGCAGGGTGCCGCGCTCGGCGCGGGGGGCCTCGGGGCCGGCGAGGACGAGGTCGGGGTAGTCGAGCAGCAGGGCGCCGGGGTCGTGGCCGGGCGGGGGCGGCGGCTGCGGGGCCGGGTGGGGCGCGTGGGCGGCATAGAAGGCCTGCGGGGCGAAGCCGGGTGCGGCCCCGGGGGCGATTGGGGCGGCGGGCATCGGGGTGCTGGGGGCCGGGGGGCCGGTGACGTAGGGCTCGGCGGCCTCGGCGTGGGGGGCCGCGCCGTAGCCGCCGAAGGACGCCGACCTCGGGGCCTCGTCCATGGCGAGGGTGCCGCCGACGGCGCGGCGGGCGACGGGGGCGGGGGCTCCGGCGCCGACCGCCAGGGGGTGGCGGCGCTCGGGGCGGGGTCTGGCGTCGTAGCCGGCGAAGAGGTCGGACAGGCCGGCCGGGGGCTCGCGCCAGCCGGAGGGCGGCGGGGCGGGCTGACTGCGGCCGATCCGCAGGGAGTTGAGGCGGGGCAGCTCGGTGCGGCGCAGGAGGTCGGCGGTGGACAGGGCCAGGCGCACGCCCGTCCAGTCCTCGCCCGTCCGCTGGGCGACGCAGGCGCGCAGGACCAGTTCGGCCGTGTCGGCGCCGGTGCGGTAGGCGAGGCGGTAGGCGGGGACCCAGCGGGCGGCGGCGACGCCGTACTCCAGCTCCAGGGTGATCTGCGGGGCGTCGGCGTCCGGGGCGGCGCCGGTCAGGGTGACCAGCACGGTGGTCTCGGTGTCGACGGCCTCGGCGCGCTCGGCGGTGGAGGCGCGCTCCAGGCGGTCGAAGGCCTCGGCCAGCGCGTGGTCGGCGAGGTCGATCGCCACCGTCAGCTCCTCGGCACGCCGGTGGAGGGCGGCCAGGCGCTCGTCGACGAACTCGGCCAGCTCCAGCCAGGCGTCGGCGGGGGTGCGGCGCAGCGGCTCGTCCCGTCGGCGCTGCGGGGGGACGGCGCGCAGGGCGGTCGTCTCGTCGATGGAGGTCAGGACGAGGCGGTGGCGCTCGCCCAGGGCGTCGCGGCGCTCGGAGAGCTCCTCCACCTCGCGCTGGGCGGCGGGGAGTTCGGAGGCCTCGCGGAGGTCGGGGAGGTACTCGAGCCGGGCCTCGGCGACGGCGGCGCCGGGCGGGCCGTCGAGGAGGCGGGCGCGCAGGGAGCCGCCGTCCAGGGACTCGGGCAGGCCGGTCAGCCGCAGCCGCCCGTCCGGGGGGAGGGGAACGGTGGCGCGGCGGCGGCACAGCGCGCCCTCGGCGTGGACCACGACGGAGTCGAGGACGGACGGATGGGCCGGTACGGGCGCGGCCGGGCCGCCTCCGCCGCCGGGCCGGCCGGCCTCCTGACCGTCCCGCAGATCGCCCCGCTGATCGTCCATGCGCAACCCCTTCGTTCGCCTGTCGCCGCTCGTGTGTGCCCGCCCGGGCGGCCAGTCTGCCCCGGTTCGGGCCCGGCGTCCCCGGATTCGCCGAGCACGGCGTGTGCACTGTCAGGGACGGGGGCGAGGCGGCCCTGGTTGCTGGGGTTTAAGGGGGCGCGGGCGGAGCGGCGGATGAGGGAGGATGGGCGGGGACGGGCCGGGCCCGTCGGAACGGTCCGGGACAGGTGACGACGCGTCGCGAGGCGCGATGAGGAGAACGACCCGCCATGCGCACAGCCGCCGTCGTCGGCACCGGACTGATCGGCACCTCCGCCGCGCTCGCCCTGGCCGGCCGCGGGCTGACCGTCCACCTGGAGGACGCCGACCCGGACGCCGCCCGCACCGCCGCCTCGCTCGGCGCCGGGATCACCGAGCCGGCCGACGGGCCGGTCGACCTGGCGATCATCGCCGTGCCGCCCGCGCTGGTCGGCAAGGTCCTCGCCGACTGCCAGCGCCGCAACCTGGCCCGCTGGTACACCGACGTCGCCAGCGTGAAGGCCGGGCCTCGCGGCGAGGTCGCCGCGCTCGGCTGCGACACCGTGCACTACATCGGCAGCCACCCCATGGCCGGGCGCGAGCGCTCCGGCCCGCTGGCCGCCCGCGCCGACCTGTTCGAGGGCCGCCCCTGGGTGCTCACCCCGACCGAGGACACCGACACCGAGACGCTCAACGCCGCCCTGGAGCTGGTCGCGCTCTGCGGCGCGATGCCGATCGTGATGGACGCCGCCGCGCACGACCGGGCCGTCGCCCTCGTCTCGCACGCGCCGCAGCTGCTCTCCTCGCTGGTCGCGGCCCGGCTGGAGCACGCCGACGAGACGGCCATAAGGCTCTCCGGGCAGGGCGTCCGGGACGTCACCCGGATCGCCGCCTCCAACCCCGGGATGTGGGTGGACATCCTGTCCGCCAACGCCGGCGCCGTCGCCGACGTCCTGGAGGACGTCGCCACCGACCTCGGCCGCACCGTCTCCGCGCTGCGCTCCCTGGACGCCGCCGAGGAGGGCGAGCGCCGGGCGGGAGCGGCCGGCATCGAGGCGGTCATGCGGCGCGGCAACACCGGCCAGGCCCGCATCCCCGGCAAGCACGGCGCGCCGCCCACCCGGTACGAGACGGTCGCCGTCGTCCTCGGGGACCAGCCCGGCGAGCTGGGCCGGCTGTTCGGGGAGGTCGGCGCGGCCGGGGTCAACATCGAGGACATCGTCATCGAGCACTCGAGCGGGCAGCAGGTCGGCTTCGTCCAGCTGTCGGTGGCGCCCGGGGCGGTCAAGCCGCTGACGGTGGCGCTGCGGGCGAGCGGGTGGAGCGTGCGGGACTGACGGCCGTCGCAGGGGAGGGGTGGGGGTTGATCATCGAGTTGCCGCTGGGGGAGACCCGGCACGGGCACGCCGGGGCGCCGGTGGACCTCGGGAACGAGCGGTTCCTGAGGGCGGTGGCGGGGCCGCACGCCCGGATCCACCACCGCAGCCTGACGGCGATGGTCGAGCCGCCCCGGCGGGAGGCCGGGGCCGAGCCGGCCGAGCCGGAGCCGGTGTGGAGCCTGCTGCTGCGGGCCGCGTACACCGCGTTCGCGGAGCACGTGCCGCTGAGCCTGTCGCCGGACGTCCTCTGGTACGCGGTGGTGCACGAGGTCGCCGTCCACGTGCGGATGTACGCGCCGCGCTACCGGGCCCTGTTCGGCGCGCAGCCCCACCGGCGCGGGCGGATCGTCGTGCGCGACGACGAGCCGGCCGGGCCCGGCGCGGACTGGGGGCGCTCCATCCACCTGGTGCGCGACCCGCTGGCGGCGGCCGTCGGCCCGCAGCTGGTGGAGCTGTTCACCCCGGCCTTCTCCACGACCACGCCGGACGACGCGGCCTGCGCGCTGGTCGCGCTGATGGGCGCGGCCGGCCCGTACTACGACTTCCGCTGGGAGACCCGCTGCGGCATCCCCCGCGTGCGGCTGGAGGGCACGGCCGAGGACTGGGCGCTGCTGGCCGAGCGGGTCGGCGAGCTGGCCGGGCACCTCGCCTGGCTGGGGCCCTGGTTCGCCGGGCTGCGCCCCGTCGTCCAGGAGATCGCGGACACGGCGGCCGGCGGCCCGGTGGACGAGGCGTTCTGGCGCTCCCTGTTCAAGTGGCGCGAGGTGTCCGGCGGCCCCCGCGTCACCGGCTGGCTCACCGCCTTCTTCGCCCACACCCAGACCCCGGACGGCCCCCGGCTGCGCAGTTCCTACGACTGGCGGGCGGCCGCGGAGGACGCGTACCACCGGGACGCCTTCGCGGTGAACGACGTCCCCGCGCACGTCTCCGTCGTGCCGTTCGGCTGGGAGCTCCTGGGCACCGAGCACCCGATGGCCTTCCTCGCCGGAGTCCTCGGCATCGAGTACGAAGGGGGCTTCCTGCGCCCCCGACTGGGCCACGCGGTGGTGGAGGCGACACAGTGGTGAGAGAAGTGGACATCCCGCTCGACGACGGCCAGGAGCCGGGCGACGTACGGGAGTTGGAGGAGCGCGGCAACGAGGCGTTCCTCGCGGCGGCGGTGGGCGGGGAGTTCCTCGTCGAGCACCGCAGCGCCGCCGTGCTGCTGGAGGAGCCCGGCCGGACGCTGCCGCCGGGAGCGGCCGAGCCGACCTGGAGCCTGCTGCTGCGCGCCGCGCACCTGGCGTTCTGCCGGCACCTGCCGCTGAGCCTGTCGCCGGACGTCCTCTGGTACGCGGTGGTGCACGAGGTCGCGGTGCACGTGCGGCTGAACGCCAAGGAGTACGAGGGGCTGTTCTCGGCGAGCCCCGGGCACAAGCGGACGATCACCGTGGAGGACGACAGCCTGCTCGGGCCCGACCCGGACTGGGCGCGCTCGATCCGGCTGGTGCGGGAGCCGCTGGCGGCCGAGGTCGGGCCGGAGCTGGTGGAGCTGTTCACGCCGGAGTTCTCCACGACCACGCCGGACGACGTGTCGGCGACGCTGGTGGCGCTGATGGACGTCGTCAGCCCGTACTACGAGTTCCTGTGGATCTCGTGCTGCGGCATCCCGCGCGTGCGGCTGGAGGGCACGGCCGAGGACTGGGCGCTGCTGGCCCGGCGGGTCGACGCGCTGGCGCAGCGGTTCGAGCCGCTCGGGCCCTGGTTCGACGGGCTGCGGCCGGTGCTGGCGGAGGTCGCGGCGACGGCGGCGGGCGGGCCGGTGGACGAGGAGTTCTGGCGCTCGCTGTACAAGTGGGAGTCGGAGTCCGGCGGGGACTACGTCTCCGGGTGGATCACCGCCTTCTTCGCCCACACCCAGACCGAGGCGGGCCCGCCGGAGCCCCGTACGGACTTCCAGTGGCGGGCGACGGTGCGCCGGTGGAAGAAGCGGACGGTGGAGACGGGCCCGGCGCGGTTCACCGAGAACGCCTTCCCCTCGCACCTCTCCACGGTGCCGTTCGAGTGGCAGACGCTGCTGGGCGAGCACCGGATGGCCTTCGTCGGCGGGGTGCTCGGCATCGAGCGGGACGGCGCGTACGTCCGGCCCCGGCTCGGCAACGCCGTCCTGCGGGTGCTGCGGGAGGCCCGGCACGGGGTGGTGACCGGGCCGGGGCGGGAGGGGGCGGGGGTCCATTAACCTTGAGGGGGATGATCCCCGGCCGTCGGACCCCCTGGAGGGTGGCGGCCCCCATGCTCAGAGAGAGGTTCGGGCCCGTGGACACTGCCGACCGAACGCACGTTCCGGTCGTCGTCGCCATCGACGGACCCTCCGGCTCCGGAAAGTCGACCGTCTCCCGGGCGGTCGCGGCGCGGCTGGGCCTGAGCTTCCTGGACACCGGCGCGATGTACCGGGCGATGACCTGGTGGATGCTCGCCAACGAGGTGGACGTCGACGACGCGGAGGCCGTGGCCGTCGCGTGCGGCAAGCCGGTCATCGTGTCCGGGACGGACGCGGACGGGCCGACCATCACCGTGGACGGGCAGGACGTGTCCGGGCCGATCCGCGGGCCGGAGGTCACGGCGCACGTGAGCGCCGTCTCGGCGGTGCCGGCGGTGCGCTCGCGCCTGGTGGAGCTGCAGCGCGGGTGCGCCGAGGTGGCCGAGCGGGGGATCGTCACGGAGGGCCGGGACATGGGCTCGGTGGTGTTCCCGAACGCCACCGTGAAGGTGTTCCTGACCGCCTCCGAGCAGGCCAGGGCCGAGCGCCGGGCGGCCGAGCTGCGGGCCAAGGGCGTCGACGAGGCGACCATCACCGCGATGGCCGCCGACCTCGCGCGCCGGGACGCCGCCGACTCCTCCCGGAAGACGGCCCCGCTGACGCAGGCCGCCGACGCCGTGCTGGTGGACACCAGTGACCTCACACTGGAGCAGGTGATCGACCGGATCGCCGCGCTGGTGGAGGAACGGGCCGGGCTCTCGTCGGTCTGAGGTCCTCCCGGGGTTCTCGGGAGGACCTCCTGAGCACCTCATGAACACCGTGGCGCGCCGTTGAGCCGCCACGGAAAAACGATCGCGCTGCCCCTCGCGGGCAGGTACGCACGGCACGCCCCTGGGAAGGGCCGGGCCGGGAAACGGAACAGACGAACATGACCGCAGAGCACTCCGACACCGGCGGGCTCGACGCCGCCGACTACGCCGAGTTCATGGCCCTCGCCGCCGAGGAGGGCTTCGACCTCGACGGCATCGACGCCGTGGACGGCGCCGAGTTCGCCCCGCTGCCGGTGCTGGCCGTCGTCGGCCGGCCCAACGTCGGCAAGTCGACCCTGGTGAACCGCATCATCGGCCGCCGCGAGGCCGTCGTCGAGGACAAGCCCGGCGTCACCCGCGACCGCGTCACCTACGAGGCGTCCTGGAACGGCCGCCGCTTCAAGGTCGTCGACACCGGGGGCTGGGAGATCGACGTCCTCGGCATCGACGCCCTCGTCGCCGCCCAGGCCGAGCTCGGCATCGAGCAGGCCGACGCGGTGCTGTTCGTCGTGGACGCCAAGGTCGGCGCCACGGACACCGACGAGGCCCTGATCAAGATCATCCGCCGGGCGGGCAAGCCGACCGTCCTGTGCGCCAACAAGGTCGACGGCCCGTCCACCGAGGCCGAGGCCGCCTACCTGTGGTCGCTGGGCCTCGGCGAGCCGTACCCCGTCTCCGCGCTGCACGGGCGTGGCTCGGGCGACCTGCTCGACGCCGTCATGGACGCGCTGCCCGAGGCCCCGCCGCAGACCTTCGGCGACGCCGCCCCCGGCGGCCCGCGCCGCGTCGCGCTGATCGGGCGGCCGAACGTCGGCAAGTCCAGCCTGCTGAACAAGGTCGCCGGCGAGGAGCGCGTCGTCGTCAACGAGATGGCCGGCACCACCCGCGACCCGGTCGACGAGATGATCGAACTGGGCGGCAAGACCTGGAAGTTCGTCGACACGGCCGGTATCCGGCGGCGCGTGCACCTCACCGCCGGCGCCGACTTCTACGCCTCGCTGCGCACCTCCTCCGCGCTGGACAAGGCCGAGGTCGCCGTCGTCCTGATCGACGCCAGCGAGACGCTGGCCGAGCAGGACACCCGCATCATCTCGATGGCCGTCGAGGCCGGGCGCGCCGTCGTCATCGCGTACAACAAGTGGGACCAGCTCGACGAGGAGCGCCGCTACTACCTGGAGCGCGAGATCGAGCGCGACCTCGTCCAGGTGCAGTGGGCGCCGCGCGTCAACGTCTCGGCGAAGACCGGGCGGCACATGGAGAAGCTCGTCCCGGCGATCGAGACCGCGCTGGAGGGCTGGGAGACCCGCATCCCCACGGCGCGCCTGAACGCCTTCCTCGGCGAGCTCGTGGCCGCGCACCCGCACCCAATCCGGGGCGGCAAGCAGCCGCGCATCCTGTTCGGCACCCAGGCGGGCACCCGTCCGCCGCGGTTCGTGCTCTTCGCCTCGGGCTTCCTGGAGGCGGGCTACCGGCGCTTCGTCGAGCGCCGGCTGCGTGAGGAGTTCGGGTTCGTGGGGACGCCGATCTCGATCTCGGTGCGGGTGCGGGAGAAGCGCAAGCGGAAGTAGTTCGTGCTGAGGGAGAGGGCCTCGTCGCTTCGGCGGCGGGGCCCTTCTTCGATTACGGGTGCTCGGGGGAGCGGCCCGGGGGGAGGGAGAGCATCTGGCGGTGGCGGCCGCCGCGGGTGGGCGGGGCGGCGGCGAGGCCGGTGGCCGTCCCGAGGACGGGGGCGGGGGCCGGGGGCGCGGGGGGCTGGACGGCGCCGAGGTAGCCGGTGGCGACCCAGCCCTGGCCGGTGGCCTGGGGGGCGGGGACGGGGGCGGGCTGGGGGTGTTGGGCCTGGTGGGTCTGGTGGGCCTGTTGGTGGGGGTGGGCCTGCTGCTGGGGCATGAACTGGGGCAGGCCCGGGAGGTGACCGGCGTAGGTGTGGAAGGCCTGGGGCTGGGGGGCGGCCGCGGTGGTCACGGCGGTCGCGTACGGGCGGTGGTCGCGGTGGTGGCCGTCGCGGAAGGAGAAGGAGGTGAAGGAGAGGTCCTCCTCGCCGGTGCGGTCGCCGGGCAGGGCGCGGAAGAGGCGCCGGTACTCGGAGTACAGCTCGTCGTAGATCGGAGTGGGGGAGGCGGCCGGGGGCGTCACGTAGGAGTGCTCCGTGTCGTACGACGGGCGCATGCCCGGGATCGAGCGGGGGGCGGCGGCCGAGCGGCCGGGGGCTGCGGCGACGTCGTAGCTGTACACGTAGGGGCCAACGAGCGAGGGGGGTGCGGGGATGCGGGGTGCCCGGAGGTGGGGGTCTCCGGGCGGCCCGGTACCGCGCGTGGGGCGTGGGGGCGGGTGTCGGCCCGATCAGGTGCCGGCTCGTTCAGGTGCCGGCTCGTTCAGGTGCCGGCCCGTTCAGGTGTCGGCTCGCTCAGGTGCCCGCGAGGGGGAGGGAGGCGGCGACGACCTGGCCGAGCGCCACCGCGCGCTCCAGCGCCTGGCGCAGCAGGTCCTCGCGGGGCTGGCGGCCGACCATGCCCGCCGGGACGGCGTACATCGTCACCTCGGAGAGCTGGCTCGCGGCCGAGCGCCAGGCGTCGGTGACCTGGAGCGGCTGGTGGGCCTGCCACCAGCCGGTGCTGCCGCCCGCCGCCGCGGGCTGGAGGATCGCGTGCAGCTGGCCCATGGCCACCAGGACGGACCAGCCGGCCAGTTGGTCGGGGGTCACGTCGAGGTCGGTGACGGGCTGGAAGCCTGCGTCCTGGAGGAGGTCGAGGAACTCGTCCTCTCCCGAGGTGCTGCCGGGGCGGCCGACCGGGCCCGTGGGCTCGACGACGAGGGAGGCGTGGCCGACCTTGCCGTGGAGGATCAGGCCGCAGGTGATGCCGAGGATGGCGGCCTGGCCGGGGGCGGTGGGCGGGGTGGAGGCGGAGGTCGGGACGGCCGGGTTCGGCACGATCGGGTGCGCCGGGGCGGCCGGGGCGGCGTGGGCCGCCTGGGGCCCGCCGCTGATGCTGCGGACGGCTCCGGCGAGCTGCTCCTCGGAGACCGGCACCACCTGGGAGGGGATGCAGCGGGAGTGGGCGAAGGCGAGCACGGCCGTCTCGTCGGCGACGAAGAGGACGGTGCTGGTGGGCTCCGCGTGGGTGTCGCCGGGGGTGCGGCAGGAGGTGCACTCGTAGCTGTCGGGGGCGCGGTCGCCGGCGAGGAGGCGGTCCGCCTCGTCGTCGCCGATCTCCGACCGGACCTCGTCGCTGACGTCGAGCATGCGCGGCACTGGGTCTCCTCTGGGGGCGTTCGTACGGAGTCGCCGTGCCCAACGGGCCCCTGTGGCAGGCGTCACGGGTGGCCGTCGAGGCTGACGGGAATTGCCCGTGATCCGACCGCGCGGCGTGTTCTCGTGGTCGCAATCTGTCGAAGTCGGTGGCGGGACTGCCGGAATGGAAGCGTGAGGTGAGTCACGCCGTCTCGATGTTTGATCTAGGAATTGGCGGCTAAAACGGACATTTCGGGCATGGTTCCAAGATTATTACCGGCGGTAACCCTTGGCTGAGCTGGGCAGACCGTTGAAGTTTTGTTTTCCCGGCTGACGGGCTCGTAGCTTCTTGGTCGGCGCAACGAGCGCCACCCGGGTTCACCCCCGACGCATCGCTCCCAGGTTCCCGCCGGGCGGAGCAGGTGCCCGCCGACGCGACCGCTCGAACAGGTCGCCGTGGCGCGGGTGGGTGGCCGGGGCGGCAGGGGCACGTCCGACACGTGCACGGCCGCCCGATGGACGCGGCAGGCGAAACGACCTCTTCGAGGTCTGGTTCCGCATGCCCGCCCGGGGCTGTCGAGAGGAACCCCATGACCTTCCGTCACGAGACCGCCGCTGCCACCACCCCCACCGCCACCAAGCGCAACCGCGTGCGCATGGCGGTCGTCGCGGGCGCCGCTGTCGCGGCCCTGCCGGTGGCCGGCCTCGTCACGGCCACCTCGGCCTCCGCCGCCTCCGTCTCCACCTGGGACGCCGTCGCCCAGTGCGAGAGCGGCGGCAACTGGGCCATCAACACCGGCAACGGCTTCTACGGCGGGCTGCAGTTCACCTCCAGCACCTGGGCCGCCTTCGGTGGCACCGCGTACGCCTCGCAGGCCAACCAGGCCACCAAGGCGCAGCAGATCGCCGTCGCCGAGAAGGTCCTCGCCTCGCAGGGCCCGGGCGCCTGGCCCGTGTGCTCCGTCAAGGCCGGCCTCACCAAGGGCGGCGCCCCGGCGGCCGTCGACACCTCCGCGGGCTCCTCCGCGTCGCAGCAGTCGCAGACCCCGGCGCCGAAGACCGCCACCCCGAAGGCCGCGGCCACCCCGAAGGCCGCCGCGCCGAAGGCGGACGTCGCGCCGAAGGCCGATGCCGCGCCGAAGGCCGCCACGGCTCCGAAGAACGACGCCCAGGCCTGGACCGGCTCGAACGACGCGAAGCCCGCCGCCAAGCCGGCGAAGCCCGCGCAGCCGGCCCAGTCCGCCAAGGGCGGCTACACCGTCAAGGCCGGCGACACCCTGAGCTCCATCGCCGCGGCGCAGGGCCTGGACTGGCACGACCTGTACAAGAACAACGCCAAGGTCGTCGGTGGCAACCCCGACCTGATCTTCCCGGGCCAGGTCCTGAGCATCTGATCGTGCTCCGTTTCTGACTCCTGAGGGCCGCTCCTCCACCGTGTGGGGGAGCGGCCATCGGCGTGTCGCGGCGGCGGGCCCGGGGGCCGCTTAGGGTCGGGCGCCATGCTGCATTCGCATGACGGGCGTAACGGGCCCAACGGGCGTACAGGCCGCCGACTGGCGTTGGTGGCGGGCGTGGTGGCGGCGGCGGTGCTGGCGTGGGGCGGCGGGGGAGGGCGGGCCGGCGCCTCCGTGCTGGTCGCCGACATGGTGTGGGACGAGCTCGCCGACTGCGAGAGCGGCGGGGACTGGCGGGCCGACACCGGCAACGGCTTCTACGGCGGCCTGCAGATCCGGCCGTCCACCTGGTCCGAGGTGGGCGGGCTGCGGTTCGCCGACCGGCCCGACCGTGCGAGCCGGCGGGAGCAGACGGCGGTGGGGGAGGAGATCCTGCGGCAGCAGGGGTGGGAGGCCTGGCCGTCCTGCGCGCGGGAGCTGGGGCTGATCGGGGGCTCTCCTCGTGTCGGGGGCGCTGGAGGGGGAGGATGGCGGGGTGAGCCAGGGTGAGCTGTTCGGGGGGCCTGCCGGAAGTGGCGGGCGGTCCGAGCCCGCGCCCGGGGCCGTGCTGCTCCCCGGCTGGCTGGACGCGGAGGCGCAGCTGCGGCTGCTGGCCGACTGCCGGGAGTGGGCCCGCCCGCCGGCCGGGCTGCACGCCGTGCGGATGCCGACCGGCGGGATGATGTCCGTCCGGATGGTGAGCCTGGGCCTGCACTGGTACCCGTACGGCTACCGGCCGCTCGCCGAGGACGGCACGCCCGTCAAGCCGTTCCCGCCCGGGCTGGGCGCGCTCGCCCGCCGGGCCGTCGCGGAGGCGTACGGGGTCGGGGTGTACGGGGTCGGGGCGGGGGAGATCGCGGGCGGGGGCGGGGTCGGGGTCGGGGAGATCGCGGGTGCGGCGGCGTACGCGCCGGACGTCGCGATCGTCAACCACTACGCGCACGGCGCGAGGATGGGCCTGCACCAGGACCGGGACGAGCGGGTGGACGCGCCGGTGGTGTCGTTCTCGCTCGGCGACGCGTGCGTGTTCCGGCTGGGGAACGCCGAGACCAGGACGCGGCCGTGGACGGACCTGGAGCTGCGCAGCGGGGACGTGCTGGTGTTCGGCGGGGCGGCGCGGTACGCGTACCACGGGGTGGTGCGGACGCTGGCGGGGACGGCGCCGGAGGGGCTGGGGCTGGTGGGGCGGCTGAACGTCACGGTGCGGGAGTCGGGGCTCTGAGGCGCTTCCGCCCGGGGCTTCTCGTTCACGTGCTCTCGTTCACGTGCTCCCGTTCACGCGCTCCCGTTCACGCGCTCCCGGACACGGCTTTCGCTCACCGCTTTCGTTCACACGTGCGAGTGAATCGAAGGGTCGGGCTCGGTGGGCGGGAATGACCCCGGTCGCGCGGGGATTCGAGTGAGCGGGAGAATTTCGATCGAAGCGGGCCCGTCGCCGAACGGGCCGTCGGCCCGCTCGCCGTCCGTGAGAGGAAGTGCGCATGGGTACCCCCGTCGACGAACTGGTCGACCTGCTCGACCTGGAGCAGATCGAACTGAACATCTTCCGCGGGCGCAGCCCCGAGGAGGCGCTGCAGCGGACGTTCGGCGGCCAGGTCGCCGGGCAGGCGCTGGTCGCGGCGGGGCGCACGGTGGAGGACGCGCGCCCTGTCCACTCGCTGCACTCCTACTTCCTGCGCCCCGGGCTCCCCGGCGTGCCGATCGTCTACCAGGTCGACCGGATCCGCGACGGCCGCTCCTTCACCACCCGCCGGGTGCTCGCCATCCAGGGCGGCCGGTCGATCTTCGCGCTCACCGCCGACTTCCACCTCCCCGAACCGGACAGCATCGAGCACCAGTACCCGATGCCCGACGTCCCCGCCCCCGAGGACCTGCCCAGCGCCCTGGACGAGGTCGGTGCCCGGCTCGGCGAACTGCCCCCGTTCATCAGCCGCCGCCAGCCCTTCGACATCCGGTACGTCGACCGGCTGCGCTGGAGCGAGGAGGAGCTGGCCGGCGTCGAGGCGCGCAGCGGCGTCTGGCTGCGCACCAACGGCCCGCTGCCGGACGACCCGCTGATCCACGTCTGCGCCCTGACGTACGCGAGCGACATGACACTGCTCGACGCGGTGCGCGCGCCCGTCGAACCCCTGTGGGGCACACGGCACTTCGACATGGCCTCGCTCGACCACGCGATGTGGTTCCACCGGCCGTTCCGGACGGACGACTGGCTGCTGTACCAGCAGGAGTCGCCGATCGCGCACGGCGCGCGGGGGCTGGCGCGCGGCCAGATCTACGACCGGGAGGGGCGGCTGGTGGTCTCGGTGGTGCAGGAGGGGCTGTTCCGGCGGTTGGGCGGGTGATGCGCGGGTGTTGCGTCGCATTGCCCCGCATTGCGCAGCGCTTCGCCGTGCGTCCCCGTGCTTCCCAGGATGACGGTTTCGGCCGCTCGGCCCCCGGGTGGGGAATGATCGATCCCGGCGGACGGCGTTGTGCTGAACGTACGTTCACGATTGGGGTGGACGGCCCGAACAGCGGGCCGTCCCCGGACCGGACCGGGAGGGTGGACCGATGACGGAGACGGCCGCGGAGGACTGGAAGCACTGGAGCGAGCGCCGCACGGCGTCCGTGAGCGCGCCGCACGGCCAGCTGGCGCTCACCGGCACGCACTGGCTGGACGCGGAGCCCGTCCAGGTGCCCGGCCTGCCCGGGCAGTGGTGGGCCGACGCCGAGGGCGTGCGCGTCCGGGCGGCCGCCGCCGACGGCCTGCTCACGAACGGCCTGCTGGTCGACGGCGAGGTGCTGCTGCGCCCCGACACCGACCCGGCCGCGGACACCGCCACCCTGGGCGACCTGCTGCTCGTCCCGATCGAGCGGGAGGGCGAGATCGCCCTGCGCGTCTTCGACCCGGACGCACCCCGGCGCGTCGCCTTCGCGGGCATCTCCGCCTTCCCGTACGCGCCGGAGTGGGCCGTGCCCGCCGTCTTCACGCCGTTCGAGACCGGCGAGCCGCAGGCCGTGGTCGTCCCCAACGCGGACGGGCGGGAGCGGCCGCTCGCCGTCACCGGGCGGATCGAGTTCACCGTCGCCGGGGAGCACCGCACCCTGACCGTCAGCAGCGCCGGCCGGCGGCTGAGCGGGGTGATCGCCGACGCGAGCAGCGGCGTCGACACCTACCGGTTCCGCTTCATCACGCTGCCCGAACCCGACGCGGACGGGAACACGGTGCTGGACCTCAACCAGGCCTACCTGCCGCCGTGCGCGTTCTCGGACCACTTCATCTGCCCGTTCCCGCCGCCGGGCAACCGGCTGGACTTCGCGGTCGAGGCGGGGGAACGGCAGGTCCTCAGCCGGTAGGGGCGGAATTCGAGCCGTCGTACCGCCCCCGGCGTGGGGCGGTACGACGGGTGGGGCGACGATGGCGACCGTGACCGTACCGACCGAGCAACCTCCCTCACCGCCTCCCTCACCCCCTCCGGCGGCCTGGTACCGGCGTGCCGCGCGCGGGGCCCTCGCCGACCTCAGCCCGCTGCGGGACAACCCCGACTACCGGCGGGTCTGGGCCGGGCAGGCCGTCTCCTCCATAGGCCAGCAGATGACGGCCGTCGCCGTCTCCGTCCAGGTCTACGAGCTGACCGGCTCCGCCTTCGCCACCGGCCTGGTGGGCCTGTTCTCGTTCGTCCCGCTCGTCGCCTTCGGCCTGTACGGCGGGGCCGTCGCCGACACCGTCGACCGGCGCAAGCTCGGGCTGATCGGCTCGGCCGGCCTCGCCGTCATCTCCCTGGTCCTCGCCGTCCAGGCCGCGGCGGGCATCGGCCAGGTCGCCGTCCTGTACGCCGCCGTCGCCCTCCAGGCCGGGTTCTTCGCGCTCGGCTCGCCTGCCCGGTCGGCGATGATCCCCCGGCTCGTCCCCGCCCACCAACTGCCCGCGGCGAACGCGCTCAACACCGTCAGCATGAACCTCGGCCTCACCGTCGGCCCGATGCTCGGCGGCGTCCTCATCGGCGCGTACGGGCCGCAGGCCGCGTACCTCGTCGACACCCTCGCCTTCGCCGGCACCCTCTACGCGACGTGGCGCCTGCCCGCCCTGCGCCCGCTCGGCGACCGCAAGGGCCGCGCCTCCGTCCTCGACGGCCTGCGCTTCCTGCGCGAGCAGCCCAACCTGCGCACCAGCTTCCTCGCCGACCTCGCCGCGATGATCTTCGGGATGCCCCGCGCCCTCTTCCCCGCCCTCGCCGTCACCCTCTACGGCGGCGACGCCCGCACCGTCGGCCTGCTCGTCTCCGCCCCCGCCGTCGGGGCGCTCCTCGGCGCCCTCTTCTCCGGCTGGGTCGGCCGCATCCACCGCCAGGGCGCCGCCGTCCTCGCCGCCGTCTGCGCCTGGGGCCTCGCCATCGCCGCCTTCGGCGCCCTGCGCAACCTCTGGCTCGGGCTCCTGCTCCTCGCCGTCGCGGGCTGCGCCGACACCGTCAGCATGATCTTCCGCAACACGATGATGCAGGTCGCGGCCCCCGACGAGATGCGCGGCCGCCTCCAGGGCGTCTTCATCGTCGTCGTCGCCGGCGGCCCCCGCCTCGGCGACTTCGAGTCCGGCGCCGTCGCCTCCCTCACCAGCCCCGTCACCTCCGTGATCACCGGCGGCCTCGCCTGCGTCGCCGCCGCCCTCCTCCTCGCCGCCCGCCGCCCCGCCTTCCTCACCTACGACGCCCGCCACCCCACCCCCTGACCCCACCCCCCAATACCTGGCAGCGAGCACCCCCCGACGTGCTGTATTGTTTTCCACGTCGCCGGGACAACCGGAGACAAGGTCGAGAAGCCACCGGCAGAGCCCCCCAGGCCCCGCCACCGGCACCGAGACCACGGGACGTGGCGCAGCTTGGTAGCGCACTTGACTGGGGGTCAAGGGGTCGCAGGTTCAAATCCTGTCGTCCCGACTTGCATCACTGCAGGTCGTAGGCCGTTTCCATCGGAGGATGGGGACGGCCTTTTTGTGCGTGTCGTGAGGTGGTGGTCGCAGGGTGGTCGCACCTCGTCCGGCCGCGGAACGCAGCCGGGCGCGGGCTGACCTGGTCAACTCGCCGCTGTATGGCTGGAGTTGGCGCACGTGGCCCGATCGGTGGCCGGATCGTTAACCACTCACGACGTCCTGCGGCGGGTGACCTCGCGTTGCGAGGTTGACGCGGTCGGGCGTGAGCATTGTTCAATTTGTGTGCTTTCTTCCGTTCTGTCCGCATTTTCTGGGCCGGATGTCGGCGCGGGGGCGGCCCCGCAAGGCGAAGCGCTGCGACCAGCATGCGACCACTGCGCAGGCGGGAGCCACCCTGGTCAGGCGGTCCTCCTCGCCGGGGCGCAAAGGGGCCCGGCAGGCTGCGGGCTTCGGGAGTCGGTGTGCTGAGGGGTGGGGCGCGTCGGGTGCGGCTGGGGCAGATCTTCGGCGATGACGTGCCCTTGGGTCCGATGGGTTCCCTCCTCCTGGACTGCTACAGCGTTCCCGGGGGCCGGGCTGTGCTTCACGGTGACCGGGCATGCCGCCAGTTGGGGCCCGGTGCGCGGCTGGGCCGTGTCGGGCTTGAGACTGGGTCGTTGTGCGGGTCCTGCGCGTGGATGTTGCCGGCAGACCATCCCGTGAGCGAGTTCGCGGTCGCGGTGGCAGGGCTGAGAACTCCCGCCGTGGTGGCGGGCGCCGGCGCGTCGGCGGGTCCGGTGCCTCCACCAGGGCCTGCGGGCGCTGAGCCCGCCCAGGCGGTGCGGGTGTGGCGGCGCGCGCAGACGCGCGCGCTCGAGGGCTTCGCGGCCTCTGCCGCTTTCCCCTGGCTGGAGCCTTGGGCAGGGCCCAGGCTGTCCGCGCTGACCGGCGCGGTCGAGCAGGCTCGCGGAGCGGTTGCCCGCTGTGTTGATCCTCGCGAACTGCTGACGGCTGCCTGCGTGGCGGCTCTGCCCGTGCCGGTCGGGCTGCGGGACGGGCTGCCGGCGAGTGCGGGGAGTTGGGGGCTCGACGGGCAGTGGCTGCTGCTGGAGGCGTGGACGCGCTGGCAGAGCGCCTGCGCCGAAGGCGAGGCACAGGTGGCGGACTGCGTACGGGCGGCGTTGGCAGCGGTCTACGAGGCGTTCGGTCGGCGGCGCAAAGGACGTGATGAGGCGCTGGACAGCGTCCAGCGCCTCATCACGTCCTCAATCGACCAGGCACGGCGGCTCGCTGAAGAGGAGTGCACCGGGTCCGTACATCTGGTTCAGATGGCGCTCCCGCTGCTTGAGACGGAGCCGTTCACCGGTCGGGAGCGCGATCCGCTCACCCTCTGGCAAGCCGGGGTGATCGCGGTCCACCAGGCCGGTGTCGACTGGCCGGCCGGCCAGATCACACTCACCGTTCCCCAGGCGGTGTCCGATCTGCTCCCGGGCGGCTGACACCCGGGCGGGTCAAGCAGCGTGGCGGGGCTGGAAACCGGGCCAGTCCTCAAGGTCCGTGGCGGCCAGTTCGTAGGCATGGGCGAGCGCGTTGACCGCGTCGTCGGCCGCGTGCTTGAGCAGGTGCCCGTAGATGTTGATGATCGTCGCGATGGTCGAATGACGCAGCGCCTTCGACACGATCGCGATGGACACCCCGGAGGTGATCATGATGGTCGCCACCGTGTGCCGCAGATCGTGAATCGTGATCTGCGGCAGCCCGGCCTCGGCCTGGCGGCTCCGCAACTGGTCCAGGACGTACTGCGGGCGCAGCGGGGCTCCGTCGACGCCCGCGAAGACCAGGCCACGCAACGGGGCTCCCGCAGGCAGCAGAGACTGCTGGTGGTCGGCCTGGCGCTGCAACGCAGCCAGGACCCGTGGATTGACGCTGACCCAGTTCCGGCTCGCCTTGGTCTTCGGCGCGCACAAGTGCAGTTCGTTGTTGTCGATGGTGGCCAGGGTCCAGCGGACGAAGATCTTGCGCTCCATGAAGTGGACGTCCTCCCAGTGCAGCCCCAACACCTCCCCGCGCCGCATCCCGGTTCCCAGCATCACCTCGAACACGTCGGCAACCTGGTCGCGGTAGTACAGCTCGTTGTGACGCAGGAACGCTGCCGCCTGCACCGCGGTCCAGCACAGGCGCTCGGCTGCCGCTCGGCGAGGACAGCGTCGGTGAGGTCCGCGTTTCCGGTGGCGTGCAGGGCGCGGCCGGCTTGGTGGGCGGATTCGGCCAGGGGGCTGTATTCGACGTCGAGCATGCCGTCCTGGGGAGGGTTGGGCCGGGTGATGGCATCGGGGACCTCGTCGAACGCCTTGCGTTCCTCCGCGCGGCGCCAGCCCTCGGAGCCCGGCTCCGTGGACGCGGCGGCACTGGCCGGATGGGTGTAGGTGCGCCACGCGGCTTCGGAGAGGTGAGTGGGCGCGCGGGCCAGGCCCAGGAGTGCGGAGGTGCCGGCCCCGGTGGAGAAGGCGGCGATACGGGCGGCGAGATCTCCCTCGCCGGTTCCCCAGGTCGCGATCAGCTCGTGCCGTTCGGGGTCGGCGCTGTAGCGGGTCACGGATCCGTACCTCCAGAACTGTTGCGGTGTCACGTCGCACCGCCGTGTCTCATTCTTGCCGCTTGGCAGGGCGCGCAGGCACGCGAACGTCGGGTCGGGGCCGCGTCGTGACGGCTGTCGGGTGGAAGGGAAGCGCGAAGTCTCCTTGGCTGTCGGCACCTTGACACAGAGCTCCCGGTGAGGTGGGGGTTGCGCTGTCGGGGCGGACGAAGTGGGCTGCTCGCCGATACGCCGATACGCCGATACGCCGATACGCCGATACGCCGATACGCCGATACGCCGATACGCCGGATGCTGTGCCTGTTGCCGACACCCGAGGATGCCGCCGATCAACTCCCCGAGCAGCCGGGCCGCGAACCGCGCACATTTCTGCCTACGGTGCTCGCGCTCGAGGCCGCGTCGCTGCGTGGGCGCTGTGCGATGCACTCGCGGGCGTCCGGTTCGGCGGGTGTCTTCCTCTGCTACGTCACCGCATCCTCCTCCAGTGATCACTACGCAGCGCTACCACCGATTACGAGTCAGAGTCGAAGACCGTACAGGGACGCCGGAAAGCGCTGCGCTGATCACCTCGGAGACAGGAAAGTCGATTCGGGCGTCCCGGTCAGCCGATGGGTCTGCGATGCCAACGAGCTCGTCGTACAGGATGGCAATGGGGGTCGATCAGGGGACCACGGTTTGATGCCCGGCAGCCTTGGTGCTGCCCGGAGCACACGTGTCAGACTCCGCTCTTCCCTGATCCCTCCGGGGTGCCCGCTGCGGGGACAGTGTAGCGAGGGAGGGAGTAGTCAAGGCCCGGCAGGATGTGAAGGACGAGGTCATCCATCTGCGCTCGGCGGGATTGGATCTGGGCAATCGGTTCCTGCTCGCCTGTACCCGCGTTCCGAGCCCGACGCGCCAGGGGAGCTGGAGTCTGGAGACCGAACGGTTCGGCACCACCCGGGCTGAGATCCGGCGTCTGCTGGCCTGGCTTCTGGAGGCCCGTGTGGAGGTGGTCGTGATGGAGGCGACCTCGGACTACTGGCGTTCGGTCTACTACGTGCTCCAGCCAGAGTTGAAGCTGGTGCTCGTCAACCCTGCTCACCTCAAGGGAATCAAGGGCCGCAAGACCGACCCGAACGACACGGCGTTCCTCGCCCGGGCCGGCGCGTCCGGGATGGCCCTGGGTTCCTTCGTCCCGGAGCGGGAGATCCGCGAGCTACGAGACCTGACCCGCCGTCGGACCGAGATCGCCAGGGCAGCAGGCTGGGAGGCCCAGTGGTTGGAGAAGGAGCTTGAGGACACCGGGATGAAGTTCTCGTCGATCCTGAGCAACATCGTCGGCGTCACCGCTCGTGCCATCCTGGAAGCGCTCATCGCGTGATCCCGAGCGTCTGGCCGACCTGGCCCGCGGCAAGGCGCGCAACAAGATCCAGGCCCCATCGAGGCGCTGGATGGGGAGTTCACCCAGCCACGCATTCATGGTTCGGCACTACCTCGATGAGATCGACCGGCTCAAGAGCATTGTCGAGGTCTTCGACGCGCGGATCGCCACCATGCTGGCCACTCGGGAGCGGGATCTGGCCAACCGCGACACCATCCCGGGGAGCGGATGGCTTGCGGTCGAGGTCATCCTCGCCGAGACCGGCGGTGACATGACCCAGTTCGCTTCCGCCCAACACTCGGCCTCCTGGATCGGCGTCTGCCCTGGGCAGAACGAGCCGACCGGCGTGAACAAGTCCGGACGGACCCGCCCCGGCAACAGCAACCTCAAACGCCTGCTCGGGACCGCCGTGATGGCCGCGGTCAGAGACAAGGACTCCTACCTCTCCGCTTTCTTCCGCCGTATCTCCGCCCGAAGACGTGGTAGGCGGGCCCTGATCGTCGACATGCACAAGCTCGCCATCGCGATCTGGCACGTGCTGCACGGCCAGAAGCCCTACCGCGACCTTGGCGCTGACTACTTCGCGAAACGCGACCCTGAACGCGCCATGCGCCGCATGACCAAGGAAGCGAACAGCCTCGGACTGACCGTCCGCTTCGAACCGATCGCAGCGGCCTGACCTGCGCGGTTCACCTTATTTTCGTGTCAGACCCGGATGGTGGAGTCAACTGAGGCACCGACAGCATCGCAAACCCGCTCGGCATGTGCGGCGGGCGGGTCTGCGATGCTGTCGGTGCCGCTCACTACTGTTCCGGGTGGCTCCTGGGCCCGCGCTGAGAAAGCGGCCGACAGCCTGCTGAAGTGAAGACGTGTCGTACCCGCCGTAGGGCAGAGAGGTCTGTCAGAGGGTCTCCGTCAACGGCGATGAGGTCGGCGCGCAGGCCGGGAGCGAGCCGACCGGTGTCACTCAGCCCGAGCGCGTGGGCGGCGTTCGTGGTGGCCATGTCGATGACTTCGGCGTTGCTGAAGCCGAGGGAGGCAAAGAACTCGAGCATGCCGACGAAATCACCGAACCGGGCCCCGGGCACACCGGCATCCGTACCGGCGATGAACCTGACACCGGCGGCCCGCATGTCGCGGATCGCCCCGATCATGGCCTCCGCCCGCTCCGGACCCATCTGCTGAAGGAACAACCGCCAGTCTCCCGAGACGCAGCGGCAGACGGCCACGTCCCCCTCGACCATTCGACGCGTGATCTGCGGATCGTAAACCACCCCTTCGGCGGTGCGCCAGGAACAGTGCTCGAGTGTTCGGACGCCTGCTCGCACGCAGTCGGCGATGGCGTCGGTTCCGTGCGCGTGAGCGGCCACCCCGAGGCCGTGGCGGGCTGCTTCCTTGACCACGAGGCGCAGCTGTTCGAGGGTGAACTGCGACTCCCACATGCGAGGCCCCCCGGGTGTCAGCGCGCCGCCGGAGGCCATCACCTTGATGAGGTCGGCCCCGGCCGTGGCGTTGTGGGCGATCCGCTCCCGGATCTCGTCATCGGTGGTGACCTCTCCACCCAGGAACCAGCAGTGGCCTCCCGAGACAGTCAGCGGGGCGGTGGCGGCGAGGATGGTCGGGCCGGCCGCTTTTCCGGCCTCGACCGCCTCGCGCAGCGTCACGGTCAGCGCGTCAAGGTCGCCGAGATCCCGCACCGTCGTCACGCCAGCCGCCAGCATCTGCCCGGCCCGTTCTGCCATGGCAGCGAGCAAGTTGTCTGGATCGGCTTCGGCCACCGCACGGACGGGATCCGGCCCGGCATCGAACGCGAGGTGGACATGGCAGTCGATGAGGCCGGGCACTACGGTGGCCCCCGGACACCGTAGCCGTTCTATCTTCGCACTTGCGAACGATTCCAGCTCGTTTGCCGTGCCGACTGCGCGGATGACGCCCGAGTCGATGAGCACTGCACCGTTCTCGACGGTTTGGCCGCCAGGTCCGGTGATGACCCGGTCAGCGGTGATCAGCAGCTGGTTCATAGTCACTTCTTTGTATAGGCTCGGGAAATGGCAATGAGCTCTCCGGCATCGGAGTGAAGGTCGTCCGCAGCCGGGAGGGCGATACGCGCGGCGGGATAGGAGTTGTCGACGTTCTCACTGGTCGGTTTCAACGCGAGAGCCTCGGCGATGTACCGGGCGAGCTGATCGGCCGGTAAACGAGCCAGGTCTGCAGTGGGCGCAACCTGCACCAGGTAAGGGCTCAAACGCACGAGCCCGTCGCGGCATTCGACGAGCCGGCGGTAGAACCGCTCGTGGGCCCGGCGGACCCACCACCGGCGACGCCCGGAACCAGTTGGGGCTTCATGAAGGACGAGTTCCGGGAATGCGTCAGAGAGCGCCACCCAGAGCGGAGTGAGCTCACGGTACATACGGCGGTGGTGAACCACTGACCGCAGATAGGTGAATAGCTGGACGCTGGCCGAATAGCTGATGCCGACCATTACGAGCCCCATCGACCAGTCGCCCGTCGACCAGTTCAGTTGGTTGAATGCCTGATGTGATCCGGGTTCTTCGATCCGCAAGCAGACCAAAATCATCCGCCCGGTGGAGGCGACTGTCATTCCCAACAGGCCCAGCGTCATCACCCTGAGTCCGGCTGCGAGATGTGGACCTGCCATGCGGGCGAATCGCAGTGCCAGTATGCCCGATGCCAGATAGGCGTAGATGAAGTAGGAGTTTCCCGCGAGATAGAACAGTGAGATGGTGGGCCGCGCCATGTAGGGGGTACTCAGGCTGTGCCCGCGCATGGACTCCGGTGTCGCCAGTACAAGGGCTGCGAGGAGGAGTACGACGCCGCCTAGGAGGCTGATGTTGAAGCTGATTTGTCGCCTGCGAAGCGCCAGATCACCGGGCACAGCGGAGAGAAAGAAGACGGTGAGCGCGGCCAGGCCAGACATGTAAAGCCCGTTGAATGCGACCTTGGTGACGCCGGTCGCCGTTGAGCGGTCGATCATGCTGCTGATCTCGGGGAAGCTGAGGATCTCACCGGCGGCCAGGAGAGCCAGGCAGCTGACCAATATTCGCAATACCTTGTCATGCGGTGCGCGCATCAGATCGAGGAACTTCCAGATTGCCCCGATGATCAACATGAAAGTCACCGGCTCCTGAAAGATTACGTCCACCCCCAGCGCGGGTTCAGTGCGGAATGCAATGCGCTCACCGCAGATCTTTCCAGCGTTCTGTCGGCTACGGATCCGACGACCACCGCCCATTCTTGGATGATCGTGGCAATGAGCTCGGCCTCGCGCTCGTAGTCCTCGGTGTAACAGGTTCGACGGAATCCTCTACTGAGCAGGTCGCGAGGGAAGTCGGGGCCGAGATCTGGGATCCTGCCGCCGATACTGCCGTCGGCATGCTCCGAGAGAATGTGTCCGATTTCATGCAGGATGATATGATCTTGATGGAGTCGGGTTGTCTCTTTCTGGTAGAAGATATTATCCTCGCTTGGCCTGGACATCCAGATTCCGAATGGCCCTGGCATCGGTAGCTCCCACGGGATTAGTTGGATCGGCTTTCCTCGAAATTCACCGAGTTTTTGGCATAGATCTTCCACCTGAAATGGCGGCTGGATGTCAAGCCTTCGCAGCAGCTGGCGACAATAACGGCGGAGTCTGCGCTCACTCACGGGCATGACTGTCTCCTCACTCCCCGGGGTTGGCCGGCTCGGATGGATCGAAGATCTCCATCATCTTGAGCAACTGCTCGCGCATCGCGGGTGTCATGGCACCCGCCCGCATGGCGATCATCCGCACCTGATGACTGGCCAGCTGCTGTCGCAGGAGCTCGTCTGCGGGGTCCTCTCCGACGACCAGTGATCGGACGGTGATCGGTGGCATCCCCGGACCGCGACGGTCGTCGAAGAACTTCGCCAGTCCCTCCAGCATGCTGAGGGTCGGATTCGCGTGTGATCCGTTACGTAGCATGGCGAGGTAACTCCGAGACAGCGTGGCCGGGTGAGATGGATCCGCCGTAACCGCTCTGGCTACTTCTGCAGTTGAGTACTCGCGTTGCCGACCATGGCCGTCGACCCATCGCACCATCGCGAACAGTGCGTTCAGCCGCTGGGCCAGTGACTGCCCGTCGCCTTGTCCACCTGTGACCATGACTGTGCTCTCCTGTCCTGATCTAGTCACCTTGAGTCGCGAACCGTCTCCTTGCTGGCGTGCAACTAGCTATCAGACAAGCGTACTTGACCCACCGTCAACAAGATGCCAATATTTTGGACACCTTGCGAGTGGGGGCTCCTGGGGATAGTGCGACAGCGCGTGGGAGGTGAACGGGGGCCAGGAGTTGCCCATATGGCTCTGTTCGACCGTTGGGGATGACTGGGCTATCGCAGTGCGGAGGTCCCCTTGCATCCAGTGCCTGTCGGCTGGTTTTACCCGTAGTACTCCGTACCTGGGTTGCCCGTCTCCTCGGGCAACCTGAGCAACCCGCCAGCTCACCCACAGCCGGAGGACGCGCACTGTGACAGACAACAGTCTTACGGCCGGGCGCTTACGCTTCCGCGTGCTCGGTCCCGTCGGAGTTCTTGTCGGCGAAGAAGAAGTGGAGTTCCAGTCCCCCCGGCAGCAGGCCGTCCTGGCGGCCCTCCTTCTTCATGCCCCCAATGTTGTCAGCGTCGACTACCTCATCGAGGCGATCTGGGACGATGCTCCGTCGACAGCGCGCAAACAGGTCCAGGCATGCGTCTCCATGCTTCGGCGCGCTTTCGCTCGGCTGGGCCACAACGCCCTGATAGAGACCCGCGCTGCTGGCTATTCACTGAAGATCGCGGACCGTTCCCTCGACTTCGAGACTTTTAAAGCGCTGCGGGATAGCGCTCACAGCGCTCAGAAGCGCAAGCGACACGACGATGCGGCAGCGGCATACCTGGAGGCGTTTCAGGTCTGGCAGGGGCCGGCGCTGTACGGCCTGACCAGCAGGTACATGCAGGCGCGGGCAACCTGGCTGAACGAGCAGCGGTGGTGCGCGTATGAGGAGTACCTCGAGCTACAGTTGGCCACGGGGCGTCACCGTGAAATCATCGGCGAGCTGGAAATGGCGCTCGTCGACCATCCGACTCGCGAGAAGCTACGCGGCTATTTGATGCTGGCCTTGTATCAGTCGGGACGTCGCGCTGATGCCTTGGAGACCTACCAGACCTCACGGCGGATTCTCGTCGATATGCTAGGAATCGAGCCAGCACCCGACTTGCAGCGTCTCCATGCTGCAATCCTTGCGGCCGAGCCTGGTGTTGCAGTAACGAGCGCACTATTCCCCAACGTGTTAGGCATGTTCTCTGCACCTATCGAAGCAGAGCGGGGCACTGGACATCCGCAGCGGCACGGGTGACGGCTGCCAGCGAGGGGTGAATCGTGGGTCTGGAGCAACTTCTCGCAACGAGTAGGCAGCTCATCGGTTCGGCAAGCCCAATTTTGATCTCTGTTGGTGTCCTGGTGAGGTCACGGAAGCCGTGTGGTTGGCTGTGGTTCGTTGTCTGGGGCAGGGGATAGCTGAACGGCTTGTGCCAGATGGACTGTGGGAGACCTTCCAAGGCGTGGGGCGCCGGACTGAGCTTCCCCGGGACGCGGGAGATGGTGACAGCGGTTCAGATGGGTCTCATGAGAGGACCCGTGGCCATGGCCGCCCCGAAGAAGTACCCGCAGGAATCGCGTGAGTGTGCGGTGCGGATGTATCGCGTCGCCGACCCGAAGCCCGTCATCCGCCGGATGGCTGAGGATCTCGGTGTCCATCCCGTGGCCCTGCGCAGCTGGATCCGCCAGGCCGAGGCGGACGCCGGCGAGCGCGACGACCGGCTCACCACCGCTGAGCGCGAGGAACTGGCCGCCCTGCGCAGGGAGAACGTCCAGCTCAAGCGGGCGAACGAGGTCCTGCGGACGGCGTCGGCGTTTTTCGTGGCGCAACTTGACCCGACCCGGATCAGGTGACGGCGCTCCTCGACGGGCATCCTCACCTTGGGTCGAGTGCGTACTCCGGGAACTCGGCATCGCCTCCTCCACCTACTACCGGTGGCGGCGCGCCGAGCGGGAGCCGTGCGAGCGGCGGCGCCGCGACGCGGAGCTGACCGAGGAGATCACGCGGATCCACGCCGACTCCGGCGGGATCTACGGCTCACCACGCGTCCACGCCACCCTCAAGCGCGAGGGCGTTCACGTCGGCCGCAAGAGGGCCGGACGCCTGATGCGCGAAGCCGACCTCACCGGGATCAGCCCCCGCAAACGAGGCAAGGGCTTTACCCGCCGCGACCCAACGGCCACCCTGGCCTCGGACCTGGTGAACCGCAACTTCACCGCCCAGGCGCCGAACAGGCTGCCTAACCATGGTCCCCACCGTCGATGGGCCCTTGTGGCTGTCGGCGATCCGGGACGCCTTCTCCTGGCGGGTCGTGGCCTGGGAGACCTCCGCCCGCGCGGACGCCGACCTGGTCCTCACCTCGCTGGAGTACGCCCTGGCCAGTCGCGAAGTCACCCCGGGCCAGCTCGTCCACCATGCGGATAACGGCTGTTAATACACGTCCATCAAGATCACAACACGCCTCCTGCGGACCAGAGTTGAGGCTTCCATGAGGTCGGTCGGAGATTCATACGACAACGCCCTCGCGGAGAACCTGTGGATGGTGGTCAAGACCGAGTGCGTCCGCGGCCGCGTCTTCGACACCCGGGCCGACGCGAACCTCGCGCTCTTCGAGTACCTCGGCGGACCCTGTTGCCCAATTGATCTCATGTGGCGAGGTCGAGGGCTGCGAGATGGGAAGTGCGCGTCGGTGCGAGTGGACTTCCGTTCCACCAAGCGTCGAGTCGGATCAGGTTGATGGCGGTGGCCATGAAGATGTGGGACAGACGTGTCTTTGCCAGGCTGGTGTAGCGGGTGCGGCGCGCTCCCGTGGTGGCGACGGCCTGGTGGATGGTTCCTTCCACTCCCGCGCGGGCCGCGTAGCGGGCCTTCCAGTCCTCGGTGGCCTGCTCGGCCCGGACGCGTTCGAGGAGGATGTCCTGGTCCTGGGGGCGGACGGTGAGCTGCCGGCCGTACTGGGGCGAGCGGGTGCACTGGTCGCGGGCCGGGCACGGCGCGCACGTCTGGGTGGCGAAGCGGATCCGGACCGCCGGACGGCTGTTGTTGTCGTAACCCTCGCTCCAGTACCTGCTGTTGGCGCCGCTCGGGCAGGTCGCCTGCCGGGCGTCCCAGTCGATGCTGAAGGACGTCTTGCCGTAGCCGGCGGCCTCGACGGCCTGGCGTGTGCTGTTCGGCCTCACCGGACCGATGACTTCGACACCACGTTCAACCGGCGAGGTCAGCAGGAGCTCGGCGGAGACGTAGCCGGAGTCCAGGAGGTGCTCGGACGGCAGCAGGCCCTTGTCGTCGAGGCGATCGTGAATCTGCTCGATGACCACCGCGTCGCCGACTGTGGCATCGGTGGTGAGGACGGTGGTGATCACGTGCGGGCGCCCGACCTCGCCGGGGTCGTTGCAGGTCTCGCTGAGGTGGACCTTGTAGCCGTCCCAGCCGGACCCGCGCTTCATGGCATAGCGGGAATCGACGTCGTAAGGGGAGGTGATCCTGGCTCTGCTGGGCGGGAGACCGTCCTTCCCCCGCCAGGCCACCTCCCGCACTCCGTCGATGACCGTGCGCTTGAACTGCTGCAACCACACCGCCCGCAGGGGGTTGCGACGGCGGGGATCTCCCGCAGCCAGCCCGGGGCCGTGGCGGAGGTGACGGCCTCGTGCAGGAGGTATCCGTCGGTGGCGATCTGCCGCGCCAACTCGTCGCTTCTCCTGGGCTCCGGGCCGTCGGTAGGCATCCACCCGCGCCCGATAGCGTTCCTGCCAGGACGGGTCCATCCACGTCCTCAGCCACGCCGGCGCGGCGACCGCGATCGCCTCCAAAGCCGCCCGCAGTGTCTCTCCCACGAACTCCAGACGGTTCAGGTCCCGTACTGCGGACAGGACATGAGTGGAGTCGGTGCGCTGTCGACCTCCGGGGGCGGCCAGCCCCAGCTCCATCAGTCGCTGCAGCAGAAGGTCCAGGACCTTCTCCACCAGCCCGTGCGCCAGGAGCCGGTCGCGGAACCCGGTCAGCACGGTGAAGTCGAACCCCGGGTCCGACAGCTCGACGCCGAGGAGGTACTTCCAGTCGATCCTTGCGCGTGTGGCGTGAGCAGCCTGGCGATCGGTCAGGTTCTCGACGAACTGCAGGACGCAGACCAGCACCAACTGTCCCGGCGAGACACCAGGACGGCCCCGGACACCGAAGGCGGACCTGAACACCTCGTCTTCGAACAGCGGGCCGAGCTCGTCCCTGACCCTCATCGCCACGCAGCCCTTGGGGAAGGCAACAAGGGCCACCTGCCGTGTCACCTCGGGAACCTCTGCCCCTGATCCCAGCCCCATCGACACCACTCCACCCCGTCCCGCGGCCGAACGACGCACCCTGGATCAGACCGCTGAACAGCAATCCTTCTGTCCAGAACACGTCAGGTGCGAGATCGCGAAGGGTTCACCCAATTGGGCAACAGGGTCCTCGGCGGCTTCTACAACCCCCGCCGCATCCAGAAGCGACTCGGCTACCTCAGCCCCATCGAGTACGAGGAGAAGCACTACGCCAACCAAGCGACGACCGAACAAGTGAACCCGAAACCCCGTCAACCCCTTCTGGCCGCCTAATCAGCACCTCCCGCACAGCGGGGAAAGCTCAGCTTCGACCTCCTTCGCAAACGCGTCCTCCTCGCGGCATGAGGCCACCGGTCGTGGCGGCGTGGACGGTGATGCGGTCGGCCCGGATGGTCTGGGTGTTGACCGTGACGTCGCAGGTCCGGTGAAGCCAGAGGTCTTGGAGGAAATCGTCAGCCACGACCGTTCATGATCGCGGTTCCGATGACGCTCCGTGGCCCCAGCACGGAAAGTGATTCAGAATCAGTTTTTTACCCGTCGTCGACAATGCTCTATGGACTGGTCCTCCGCTCGGGAGTGAGCCACATTTAAGGTGTGGTTCTGGGTTGGCTCGGTGCCAACAGCGAGCTGGATTAATCGCGTTGCGCCATCGACTCGCTTACTCCGGCGGCGCTGGCGGATGCGGGAATGCATGCAGATGGACACGGAAGGGCTGAGACCCGTCCTTCCCTTGCGCGGCGTCACGGTATTCCGCGATCACTGAGTGAAGCCGTTCGACCAGCTCTCGTGCCTGCCGTGCCGTGAGGTGCAGTGTGAAGTCACTGAGCTCGGACGCCTCACGCCACGCTGCGGGCCACTCTAGGAACGAACCGAGAAAGTTCGCCTGTTCCAGAGCGTGGTAAGCGGCGACCTCCTGCTGGTATAGGTGGAATGCGCCGCGCACCCGCGGGTCCGCGTGGTCCAGCATCCCGCTGGTGTCGTCCACCAGGGTGCTGTCATACGCGGACCGCCACCACCGTTCGCGACCCGTACCCCGATCGGGGTCGTCCTCGACGAAACCAAACGCGGCGAGCTGGCGCAGATGGTAGCTCGTCGCCCCGCTTGACTCCCCTAGCCGCCCAGCGAGTTGGGAGGCAGTCGCCGGACCGTGTTCGCGCAGCGAACTCAGCAGTCGCATGCGTAGCGGGTGCGCGATGCCCAACAGGGACTGCGGGTCGAGTCGTTGGACCCGGTGGTCGTGACGGGACATGCATCGACATTACAAGGACACCGGCCCCGGCGCCAAGCGTGGGACTCGGGAGGGCGCCCCGCTGCCGGGGTGGTCCCGATCCAGGGTCGGTCCCCCAGACGGCCGCTTTGGCGCGGATGCTGAGGCACTGGCACGAGGTGTTGCAAAGAGCCTATGCAAAGTGGTTTTGCTAGATGTATCGTCGTGCGGCGAACTTGATTTCTGGGTAGGTCAGTTGACTGCCTGTCGGGTGTGAGACGACCTCGATCTCCCGATTGCGCACCTCACCACGTCAGCGACGGCCAGCTCCGATCCGGGATGCCTAGGAGATACCAAATTGCGGAACGTCATTGGACCAGCTCACCGTGATCCCAACGTCCTTCGCTGGCTACTCGCGTACGCCCTCTCTTGCGTCGCCAACAGTGCGTACTTCCTGGCACTTGGCTGGACTGCCAAGGAAATCGCCGGCCCTGCCCAGGTCGGATGGGTGGTGGCCGCCGGCGCGGCGCCACGGGTCCTGCTCATGTTGGTCGGCGGGGCGAGCGCCGACCGCTTCGGAGCCCGACGTGTGGTCATCGTCAGCGACACCGTCCGCTGCGTAATGATCCTTACCTTCGCGGCAGGTCTGGTCCTCACCTCACCGACATTGTGGCTCCTGCTGGCCGTCGCGATCCTGTACGGGGTCGTAGACGCGTTCTTCATGCCGTCGGTCGGTGCGCTCCCCGCTCTGATCACCGGTCCCGACCAGTTGGTTCGTCTTCAGGGCATGCGCGGCGTCACCATGAGGCTGGGTGCCGTCACGGGTCCCCCACTCGCTGGTCTGGCAATGGGGCTCGGCGGACCTGCCGCGGTCTTCGGCGCGGTGGGGGCGCTGCTGGCCCTCTCCCTCCTCCTGTTGGTGTTCGTCCACACCCTGCCTGTGCGCGGTGGCGACGAGGAGAGCGGGTATTCGCGCGGCGAGCTGTGGCGGGACCTCATGGAAGGCTTCGCCTACGCCCGCTCCCGGCGTCTCGTCGGTGCGGTGCTGGTGTCGATCGCGCTGGTGGAGATCGCCACCGTCGGTCCCCTCAATGTCGGCTTCCTCTTGCTGGCCGATGACCGGCACTGGGGAGTTTCCGGCGCCGGCTGGATCATTGGGGGCTTCGGGGCTGGGGCGGGCGCGAGCGGCCTGCTGCTTACCTGGTGGGCAAAGTTGCCCAGGCCGGGCGCGGTGTACTGCGGCACGATGATCGCGGGTTCTCTGGGGATCGGCTGCTTTGCCTGGGTCGGCGCGCTGCCCGTGGCCGTGGTGGCGAGCGCTGTCACGGGAGGGCTGTTGGGGTTGAACGGCGCTTTGGCCCTGGCGTTCGTGCAGGCTGGCACCGAGCCGGCCATGTTGGGAAGGATCATGTCTCTCGGCACCTTGGTGGGTTTTGGTGTTGCGCCCTTCACTATCCCCGCGTTCGGAAGTACGGCAGTCGCGATCGGTACTTCCTCGGTGTTCCTCATTTGCTCGGCGCTCGGCCTGGTGGGATCAGGCATCGTGCTGACGTCCTCGGCCATCCGGCGAGCGGAGTTGGCCCCGGCCCAGTTCGACGATAAGCGGGCCGACATCGTGACGTGAGGAGCGGCCGCCACTGCCGTGCGTACGGCAGCGACGGCCGCGGGGACCTGTCGACGGGAAGTGTGCGACTACGTCAGGTTGGTGACAGGACGTCATGCACCATGGCGAACCCGACGCCGGTCACGCTCTGCACCCCGTCGGCTCTGGGCTTGGCCGTTGCTTAGCTCGGTGTTAGCTGTTTGCGTCAGGCTTTCTCCGGTCCGAGAACTTCGGTTGTGCAACACCCAAGGGGGAGCACGTGGAAGCTGACTTCGATGTTGCGGTCATCGGTGGCGGACCGGCGGGCTCGACCACCGCGTCCTACCTGGCATCCGCTGGCCTGCGCGTGGCGGTCTTCGAGAGCGAGCTCTTTCCGCGGCCACACGTCGGCGAATCGCTGGTGCCCGCAACCACGCCGGTGCTGACCGAGATCGGCGTCATGAACGACATCGACAACGCGGGGTTTCCCAAGAAATACGGCGCGGCCTGGACATCGGCCGAGAGCCGCGACCTCCCGAGGAACGGCTTCACCGGCCTGGACCACGGTTGGGCCGCAGAGGTCATGTTCGTGGAACTCGACCAGCCAGAGGTCGACCGGGACTACACCTACCATGTCGATCGGGCCAAGTTCGACCTCATTCTCCTCAAGCACGCTGAGAGCCTGGGCGCCGACGTCTTCTCCGGGGCCCGGGTCCTCAGGGCGGATTTCGACTCCGATCCGAAACTGGTCACGCTGCACTGCCGACTGGGCCCGCGCAGCGTCGACTTCACCACCCGCATGGTCGTCGACGCCTCCGGGCGGCATACGGTCCTCGGCCGCCAGCTCAAACTCAAGGTCCCGGACCCGGTCTTCAACCAGTACGCAATCCACACCTGGTTCGAAGGACTCGACCGTACGAAGATGGCGGTCAACACCGGGACCGAGGACTACATCCACGTCCACTTCCTGCCCATCGAGGACTCCTGGGTCTGGCAGATCCCGATCGACGACACCATCACCAGCGTGGGCGTGGTCACCCAGAAGGAACGGTTCGCGGCGGCCAAGGATGATCGGGAGGAGTTCTTCTGGGACTTCGTCTCCAGCCGTCCAGACCTGAGGGACGGTCTCCGGGAGGCGAAGCGCCTGCGGGAGTTCAAGACCGAGGGCGACTACAGCTATGCCATGAAGCAGATCTGCGGTGACCGCTTCGTCATGGTGGGGGACGCCGCCCGTTTCGTGGATCCGATCTTCTCCAGCGGCGTGAGCGTCGCGCTGAACAGCGCGCGCCTAGCGGCCAAGGACATTATGGCCGCCAGCGAGGCAGGGGACTTCTCCCGCCCCCGGTTCGCCGCGTTCGAGACGAAGCTGCGGCGGGCGGCCCGCAACTGGTACGAGTTCATCTCCATCTACTACCGGCTGAACGTGCTCTTCACGGCGTTCGTGCAGGACCCCCGCTACCGGCTCGATGTCCTCAAGATGCTCCAGGGCGACTTCTACGACGAGGACGAGCCAAAGGCGCTGACCGCGATGCGCGAGATTGTGCAGGAGGTGGAGTCCAATCCGGACCACCTGTGGCATCCGTACCTGGGCACCATCCGCGCCATGAACCCTCCGTCGTTCTGAACCCTGCGCCCGGCAGCTTCCGGGAGTTCGGGTGACCGAACCGGCCACCCGGGCCTGTCGGTGCGCATCAGGCGCAACCGCGAGGCACCAGCAGCGGGAACCCGTAGGCGGGCCCTCCGCCGACACCACAACAAGCCGGAAGGAGCGGTGACGCCCATGGACTTCGACCTCACCGCCGCCCAGCGAAAGCGTCGGGATGCGATCGCCGAGGGCGTGCGGACGCTTTCCCCCGGGCGGCTTCGGGCCGGGCCCGACGACCACTTCGACCGCGCCGACTGGGCCAGGGCGGCTGAACTGGGACTGACTGGCCTGTGCCTGCCGGTCAGCCACGGTGGCGACGGTTTGGGGGCGCTGGACACGGCACTGTGCCTGGAAGCGTTCGGCGAACATTGTCCGGACACCGGGCTGGCCTTCGGAGTCGCGGCGCACCTGCTGGCCTGCGGCGTGCCGGTTGCAGCCTTCGCCACCCCGGAGACCCGAGACCAGCTCCTGCCGGGCATGGTTGACGGCACGCTGATCGCGGCGAACGCCATGACCGAGGCTGGTGCCGGCTCGGATGTGGGCCGGCTGGACACGACGGCGACGGTTGACGGCGAAGCGTATGTTGTGGACGGCGTGAAGACCTTCGCCAGCAACGCCCCGCTGGCCGACGTCTTTGTCAGCTACGCGACGACCGACAAGCGGGCGGGCTTTCTCGGGATCAGCGCCTTCGCCGTGCCCCGCGAGCTGCCAGGGGTCGCGGTGGGCGACCCGCTTCCCAAGATGGGGTTGTGGGGATGCCCGGCGGGTGAGGTGCGGTTCGATGCATGCTCGGTCCCGGAGCGATACCGCCTGGGCGACGAGGGGCAGGGAAGCCCCGTGTTCCAGCATTCCATGAGATGGGAGCGTTCCTGCCTGCCTGCGATCTATCTTGGCTTACTGGAACGGCAGTTGCGGCAGTGCACGGAACATGCCGGCGTTCGGCGGCAGTTCGGCAGGGAGATCGGCAAGTACCAGGCGGTCTCGCACCGCGTCGCGCGCATGCGCTTGCGACTGGAGGGCGCCAGGCTGCTGCTCTACCGCGCCTGTTGGCTCCTGGACCACGAACGGCACGATGAGACCTCCATCGCCCTGTCCAAGACGGCCGTGTCCGAAGCAGCGGTGGCCAACTCCCTGGACGCCGTACAGATCTTCGGTGGGGCGGGTTACCTGTGCGGCGGCGGCATCGAGGCGCAGCTGCGCGACAGCATCCCGGCAACCCTCTTCTCTGGGACAACCGAGATCCAGAGCGAGATCATCGCCAGGGAGGCCGGGCTGTGAGCCTGCACCGATTGGTACTGGAAGCGGCTGCCCGCCATCCCGAGCGGGTCGCGGTCAGCGGCCCGGACGCCACGGTGACCTACCGCGAGCTGAGCCGGCGCGCCAACGAGCTCGCAGGACGTCTGGCCGCCCAGCACGTCGGCGTCGGAGACCGGGTCGTGGTGTGGGCGAGCAAGTCCGCGGAGTGTGTTGCGGCAATGCAGGCCGTCCTCCGTCTCGGCGCCGTCTATGTACCCGTCGACGGCAGCACCCCCCCGGCCCGGGTGGCCGCAATCGTGCGAGACTGCTTGCCGGCGGCCGTGTGCATCGACCCCGAGAACGTATCTCGCCTGACCCCCGCTGAGCGCGGGTGTCCCGAAAGCCTCGTGCTCGGGGGCGACTTCGCTGCCCCGGCAGGCCCTTTCGACTACCCGAGCGCGGCGGAGGACCTCGCCTATGTCCTCTACACGTCAGGATCAACGGGGCGACCCAAAGGGGTGCGAGTTACCCACGGCAACGCGCGGGCGTTCGTGGACTGGTGGGTCACGGAGCTGGCAGCGCTGCCGGAGGACCGGTTCGCCAACCACGCACCTTTCGGATTCGACCTCTCGGTCCTTGACCTCTACGGCGCCTTTGCCGCCGGAGCTTCGGTGCATCTGGTGCCCACGGAACTCAGCTATGCCCCGGAGCACCTGACCCGCTTCCTGCGCGAACGCGGGATCAGTATCTGGTACTCGGTGCCCTCTGCCCTGTCGCTGATGATCCGCGAGGGCGGCCTGCTGGACGACCGTGCTCCGTCCTGCCTGCGCGCGGTGTTGTTCGCCGGCGAGCCCTGTCCGATCCCCACGGTGCGTGAACTGGCCGCGTGGACCGGGGCGCGCCTACTGAACCTGTACGGACCGACCGAGACGAATGTGTGCACCTTTCATGAGGTGACTACCGCCACGCTCGAAATGGACCGGCCTCCGCCGATCGGGAAGGCCAGCTCCGGCAACACCGTCTGGGCTGTGACCGACAACGGACAGACAGCCGGAGTCGGGGAGGAGGGCGAACTCCTTGTCACGGGGCCGACTGTCATGCCGGGCTATTGGGGCCGCCCCCCACTCACCGGCCCGTATCGCACAGGAGACCTCGTGCGCGTGCTTCCGGACGGCTCCTTCGACTACCTCGGCCGGCAGGACGGTCTGGTGAAGCTGCGTGGCCACCGGGTGGAGCTGGGCGAGGTGGAGGCCACCATCGCCCAGCACCCGGAGGTTCTGGAGGCCGCCGCCGTCGTGGCAGGTGCAGGGCTCTCGCGTCACCTCGACGTCTTCGTGGCCACCAGAGGTGGGGCGGCGCCGGGAGTGCTGTCCCTCAAGCGGCACGTCGCAGAACGGCTGCCCCGCTACATGATCCCGGACATCGTCCACCACGTTCCCGCACTCCCTCGCACCAGTAACGGGAAGATCGACCGCACGGCCCTTGCGGCCAGGGCGGACAGCGCTACGAAGGAGAAACTGCGATGACTGACGCACACCTTTCGGAGCAGGTCGTCAAGGACAAACTCATTGAGTTCATCCGGGAGACGTTCCTTTCCGGAGATCCCGATCGCGAACTGGACGAGGATGCGCCGCTCCTGGAATGGGGCGTCATCGACTCGATGCGGATCGTCGTGCTGCTTGCGTTCATCCGCAGGGAGTTGTCCACGGACATCCCCATGACACAGATCAGCGGGACGAACTTTCGCAATGTGCGCAAGATTGCTGCGCTCGTCGTGCACTGACCGACTCGCCGTGACTCAGCAGTCGGATCGCTGTACCAGCACGCAGGAGGGACGACCCACCATGACCGTGACACCGGAGCACTCCACACTGCAGGCAGCAAGAGCACACGGGGACAAGGACCTTGCGGATCTGTTGCGGACAACGGCGGCGCGACATGGTGTACCCGGCGCGGTGATCGCCGTGTCGCACGACGGGCACCGCAGGACTGCCGCCTTCGGCCTCGCCAACCAGCGCACCCACGTGGAGATGACGCCGGACACCCTGGTGGGCGTCGGGTCCTTGGCGAAGGTGTGGACCAGCGCCCTCACCCTACGGTTGGTGGAGAAGGGCGCGCTCTCCCTGGACCAACCGGTGCGTCTATACCTTCCTGGCTTCACCCTCGCAGATCGGGAAGCTTCCGAACAACTGACGATTCGTCACCTATTGAGCCATGGAGGGGGGTTCCACGGCGAGAGCATGTCCGACTTCGGCCCGGGCGACGACGCGCTCGGACGCTACGTGGACTCACTCTCCCATGTCTCTCAGCTCCACCCTCCAGGGGAACTCTTCTCCTACTGCAACGCGGGTTTCAATCTGCTCGGTCACGTGCTTGCGACTGTGGACGGCGCGACGTGGGAACAGCAGGTGCGGGACCACGTCACGCTGCCGCTGAAGCTCGACGGCGTTGCTGTGACGAGTGATGAGGCGATGTTCTTCCGCAACAGTGTCGGACATACCGTGGTGGCGGACGAGGCCCATGTCGTGATCCCGGTCCAGCAGCCGCAGCGTTCGTGTTCACCGACCGGAGCCAAACTCCGGATGTCCTGCCTGGCCGTGCTGTCCTTCTGCGAGGCTTATCTGCGGCCCAGCCTCAGTGGCGCCGCCTCTCGCTTCCTCAGCACGGAATCTCGGGCGGCCATGACCCGCCCCGAGGTAGCGGTGCCGGGGTCAACGATGGCGGACCATTGGAGTCTCGGCTGGGCTTTGTGGGACTGCGGCAGCGCCCGCGCGTTCGGCCATGACGGGGAGTACAGCGGGCAGTCCCTCTTCGTGCGAAACCTGTCCGACCACGGCCTGTCAGTGGTGCTGGCGGTCAATGGCGGCCGGGATCGCGCAATGTACGAGGACACCGTGCCCGGGCTGGTCGAGGAGCTGTGCGGCGTACGGATGCCCCGAGCCCCGGAACCGCCGGAACCGCTCACACGGTTGCCGGCCACGAAGGCACAGCGCTGTGCCGGGACCTATCGGGGGCCGCACGGTACCTTCAAGGTCTCCCCGGCATCCGAGGGCCACGGTCTCGACATCCGCGCCACGAGCCCGCGGGAGGCCGGCCGGCCCCCGGGAGCGGGCCGGCCGGAGCGGTATGCCTGGCTCCGGGACGACACCTTCGTAGCCGAGGGCAAGGGGCATGGACCCTACCGCACGCTGAGCTTCGTCGGCGATGCAGGCGGACCCGCCCGCTACCTGCACAACAGTCGAGCCCATGCCCGCGCGGACGACGACCCGGCTGGCTGAAACCTACCGACAGCCGTGCCTGAGTACGGTTCGTATCGGGCGGGCGAGCCCGGGAGTGGGTTGGGCTTGGTGCAGGGCGGCATAGGCCCTCAGCCCATGAGGGCGGCAGAGGGGCTGAGGCGGCGGTGATCATCCTGCAGGATGGCCTGCTGTAGTTCTCTGAGCGCCCAACCCGGTTCCACGCCCAGTTCCTCCCTGAGCGTGGTGCGCGCCACGTGATACGCCTTCAGCGCGTCCGCCTGGCGCTCCGAGCGATACAGCGCGATCATCAGCTGGCGGTGGAATGCCTCACGCAACGGGTGCTCGGAGGTGAGCGAGTAGAGTCTCCCGACGAGTTCCCGGTGCAGGCCCAGCCCCAACTGGGCATCGGTCATCAGCTCCAGCCCTTCCAAGCGTGTCTCGTCCATTCTGGTGATGAACCCGCTGGTGATCGGCCCTCTGCCGTGGCCACCGAGAACCGGGCCGCGCCACAGGTTGAGCGCCTTGTCGAGACATGACGTGGCGGCAGCGAACCTGCCTTCCCGCATGTACCTGCGACCCTGTTCGACGAGTTGCACGAACTCGGCGAAGTCCACCTGGTTGTCCCGCACCTGCAAGGTGTACCCGGACGGTTTGGTGCCTACCGGGCTCACGGGCTGATCCTGTGACACGAGGAATTTCCGCAGCCGGGATATGTACACGTGGAGCCCGGCCGACGCGCGACCGGGAGGGCGGGCTCCCCAGATCTCCATGGTGAGCTGCTCGTGGGTGACGATCTCGGGCGAACGGACGAGAAGTGTGGCGAGAACCGTCTCGAACTTCTTGCCGGCGACCGTCCTGCACGATTCGCTGTCGACGACCTGGAGGGTCCCCAGCATTTCGTATCGCACGATGCGGGCTCCTTGATGAGAATACAGATCGATAGGATTTCCACGACCGCCGCTTCGATCGGCGAGGAGAGAGTGGCAGTTGTCCGCCGAAGATCGCCGCCCCGGACAGTAGGGGCGAATCGATCAAGAGTACGGAGCCTGGTCGTCACGCGGCTCCCGCCCGGCGCGCGAGATCAAGGTCACCGCGGTCCCGTCGGATCGAGGGTCTGCGGCTGCGAAAAGGCCGTCGGGTCGACGTCGCACGATCTGGCCGTGCCCCACCGCGTCGTCGTTGCGCCGTACAACTGGAAAGCCCGCACCGCCAAGGGCGTCCACCGCGTCCGCGGGAACCTCGTGCTCGGCGACGACCGTCCCGGTCGGGTCTCCTGGTGCCCGTCCCGTGACGGACCACCGTGGGCGGTGGAGGACGTCGGCCGGCTCCATCCCGGCTTTGAGATGTGCGGCGAACTGTGCGTGAATCTGGGGCTGTGCGGGACCACCCATGGTTCCGTGTGCCCCCGTGATCTCACCGTCTCTGCGGGTGATGACCGGCAGGAGTGTGTGCGCTGGGCGTTTCCCCCCTCGCAGGTAATTGGGTGATGCCGGATCGAGGGAGAAGGCGGATCCGCGATTGTGCGCAACAATCCCCGTCACTGGATCGAGCAGCCCGGAACCGAAGCTCCGGAAGAGGCTCTGGATCAGAGAGACGGCATATCCTTCGCCGTCCGCCGAGACGACTGCCGCGGTGTCCCCCGTGGAGGGGGGAGCCGAAGCGATAGGCCGCGTGAGTTGCGGAGCGCCACAGGACAGTTCCGCGATGCGCGCGTCGCTCAGTAGGTACTCGACGTCGACGAGGGCAGCCCGGGGATCTGCAAGGTAGGCAGCACGGTCATCCGCAGCCGCCTGGAACACTCGGGCATACACCTTGGCGGCGGGGCCGAGGGGGGCGAGGTTCGAGGGGAGGGCGTCGAGTGCACCAAGAATCTGCAACAAATGTATTCCTTGGGAATTCGGGGGGGCGGTGAGGTATTCCTCCCCGCCGAAGACCCTCCCGATCGGCACCGTGATCTCTGTCTCGTGCCGGGCCAGATCCCCGGTGCTCAACGCAGAGCCATGCCCGCGGAGGAAGGTGACGAAGGCCTTTCCGACATCACCGCCGTACAGGGCGGAGGCATGTGTTTCCGCGACGGCTTCAAGCGTCCTCGCGAGCGCCGGCTGCGTCAGAACAGAGTTGACCACCAGCGGCACCCCGCGGGAACAGAACACCGCCTGCATGCCGGGGTCCTGCGCGAGGATTTCCTGTTCATGTGAGAGCGCACGAGCCAAATCTGGCGACACGGGAACCCCCTCGGTGGCACACACGACCGCGAAGTCGAACAGTCGCGGGAAGGGGAGACGCCCCGCGAGCCGGGACAGGGCGGCCCAGCCGGCGGCAGCTCCCGGTACCGTCACCGTGTCCGGCCCTCTGGTCGGCATTGCTCCTGCGGTTGCCCAATCGCCGGGGATGATCCCCGTTGGCGCCGCCCCGGTGGCGTTGACCGTCAGGACCCGCCCGTCGGGCACAGCCACGAGTGCCATCAAGTCACCGCCGACGCCACACTGATGGGGGTAGACGACCGACAGGGTGATGGCGGCGGCCAGCGCGGCGTCCACCGCGTTTCCCCCTTGCTCTACGACGCTTTTCCCTGCCTGTGTGGCTAGTTCGTGAGGGCTGGCCAGCCCCAGGTCGGGTCGCCCAGGATGGCGCTGCACCGAGCTCATCAAAGGACCATCCCTTCTGCAGTCTCGGGTTCGGTGGGCACCTGCAACGGCGTCCGGGCAGGCAAGGAACGCGCCACCCTCGCACGGACCTGATCCGCGCGCGCTCCTGGCTGCGGGTGACGTGTGCCTGCCGGCGCACCACTACCAGCTGCTGCCGCGACACCCGCTACGCCGGCAACAAAGTCAACCGGGGCTCGCACACGACTCCGGAGGCGGAGCGGCTGACTTAGGGAATTCACAGCGCATCCACCTGTCGCATCAGTAACCGCAGGCCGTTCATGTCAGGTCCCCTCAATCCACAATCGGTTGGGCAACTCATCTCCCTATGGGTTCCTCTCCTCACGACGGTTGCGGAACGCGACGTGCAATAGGGTTACCGGCTCCGCGTCCTCGGAAGTGCCCGAGCAGTCCGTGTGTAGAGCCGTCGTCCGCCAGGGCTTCTCCCGATCGTGTCTGTCCTCGCTTCCCTCCACCAGGCCGTACTTCGCGAGCATGCGCAGGTGGTACGAGCAACTGGCGACCCTTGTCCCGTCCTGCGGAGTGTGGGGGTCAGTCGGCCCCTACCAGCCGGCCTCGACAACCGGTGTCAGGCATCGGTTGGGGGGAGCTCCGCGTGGCTCAGCATGTCGCCGAGCGCCACGACGACTTTGCGTGGACCAGTGAAGGGACGGCGCGAGTGGGCGACCAGCATGTTGTCGATGGCGAGCACATCACCGGTCTGCCAGGTGAACCCAACGGCGGTGCGGTCCATGAGTTCCCGCACCTCGGTCACGACGTCGTCGTCGATTGGTGCGCCATCGCCCCAGTAGACGCTGCGCGGCAGGCCGTCCCGGCCGTACAGACTCTCCAGCGCCTGCCGCGTGTCCTGGTCGAGACACGAGACGTGGTGCAGCGCCAACTGGTTGAAGAACACGGTCTCACCGGTCCTCGGGTGCCTCAGCACCGCGTCCGCGACCCGCCACGTGCGCAATGTGCCGTCCGGTGCCCACGAGAAGCCGATCCCCGCCTCTATGCACTTGCGTTCGGCTTCCGCCCGATCGGTGGTCCCGTAGAACCGTTGCCAGCTCACGTCCAACGAGTCGATGAAGTTGCGCACATATCGGAGCTTTCGCTCGGCGAACTGCGCACGCAGCTCCGGCCGCATCAGCCGGTACACCTCTCGGCAGTCGACGATCGGAGTCTCCCCGCCGGCCTGCGCGGGCACCAGACAGGAGAAGAACTGCCGCATGGGCCAGCTGTCCAGATGGGAACTCTCGTTGTGGAACAGGATCGACCTGTCCTCCGGGTAAGGCGTGGACTGGTAGATCTGGTCGGAGTGGCCCTCCCTCGGCAGGTCGCCGTACTCGCGGAACAGGGTGGGGCAGATGGCGGACGCTGTGGCCTCGAACTCCGCGACCGATGGCTCGTGGAAACCGCGCAGCAGCAAGGCGCCGTGGCGGTGCAGGTAGGAGTCGACGAGACCGCGGTTCTCCCGCAGCCAGCCGGGCAGGTCGGCCCCGTCGACAGCGGGCGTGATCACCAGCGGCATCGTCGGCGCATCAGGCAGGAATCCAGTCCGCACTGGATCGACCGCTGGCGGGTCGGCCGGGCGCCGCCCGCTGTCGTGCGGCGACTGGACCCTCGATGTCCTCGAGTTGAAGTCGGTCAAGGTTCGTCTCCTCACTTCTTCCTCGGTCCGCGCCCGCGGGACTGCGGGCCGGCGGACCTCCTGGTCATTCCAGGATTTCTGGGCCGTTGATCGTTGTGGGCGGGTGTCAGCTGTCAATCACCTGGTTTCGTGAGGACGGGCTCGGCCCCTCGACCGCCAGCCGCTGTCGGATCGCCCCGCGGCTCCCGTTCTTCGGCGACGGCGTGTGGGACGACGACGGGCTCCTTGTAGATCTGCGCCAGCATCGGTCCCGTCATCCCGGTGGTCACCAGGGCCATGACGACCATGAGGGAGTACAGGGAGCCGTCGAGCAGCCCCGTCTGGACGCCGACGCCCAGGATGACGAGTTCAGTGAGGCCACGGGTGTTCATGAGCGTGGCGAGCGCTGTCGCAGGGCGTGCGGGGAGCCCGGTAGTCCGGGCGCCCAGATAGGTGCCGCCGAACTTGCCGACGACGGCGACGAGCAGGATCGCGCCGAGTTGCACGATCTCGGCCCAGCCGAACCCGCCGAGGTCGACCTTGAGGCCGGCCACGACGAAGTAGACCGGTAGCAGGACGGAGGTCACGCGCCCGGTGTGGTCCATCACGTCGGAACGCAGTCTTGTCGCGCCCTCCCTCGGCATCACCAGACCGAAGATGAAGGCACCGAAGATGTAGTGCATGCCCATCATCTCGGTGGCGGCCCCGCACACCAGGGCACCGATCAGCACGAGGGCGTAGACGTGCGCGGAGGTGGGCCCGCAGCCGTCGCCGTCCCTGTCACGCAGGATCCAGCGGCGCAGCACAGGGCGAACGAGGAACAGCATCAGAAGGACGAACGGCACCATCAGGCCGACCCGCCAGTATTCGCCCTCGCTGCCGACAGCGGCCTGTACCCCGGCGAGCGCCGTCCAGGCCACCAAGTCGACGACAGCGGCTGCGGCCAGTGCGATACCACCTAGTGTGGTCTTGGCCAGCCCTCGGTCGGTGAGGATTCGGGCGAGGACGGGGAAGGCCGTCACGGACATGGACAGGCCGATGAAGACGATGAACGCGGCCTTGTTCTCGGGCTCATGGGTGCGCAGCAGGTAGTACGCGAGACCGGTGCCCAGGACGAACGGGACCATCGTCGAGCCGATGGTCGCGGCGGCCGTCATGCGCCCCCTGCCGCGCAGCGCGTGGCGTTCGACCTCCAGGCCCACGCCGAACATGAAGAGCGCCACGCCGACGTTGGCCATGCCGCTGAGCACGGGTCGGATCGCTTCGGTGAAGAGCTGGTGGGAGACCGCCCCGTCGAACAGGGTCGGCCCGAGGAGGACCCCCGCGAGGATCTCTCCCACGACGGGCGGCTGCCGCATCTTCGTCGCCAGGTACCCGAGCCCCTGGGCGAGGACGAGGATGAACGCGAGGTCGAAGAGGAGTAACGCCACCTGATCGCTGTCCATGCCTGACTTTCTTTCGTTTCCGTCGTCGCGGATGGCTCGTCGAATGTCTTCGCGGTGTGGGCGGAGGTTCGGCGCAGCTCGCCGCCGATCTCCTCCGTCAAGCGGCTGATCCCTCTCCGCTGTCCATCGCCTCGACAAGACTCCTGGGGCGCATGTCCGTCCAATTCGTCTCGATGAACTGGAGGCAGTCCTCGCGGCTGCTCTCGCCGTGGGTAATTGTCCAGCCATCCGGCACCGAGATCGAAAACGGCCAGAGGGAATGCTGATTCTCGTCGTTTACCAGGACCACGTACTGTGCTTCTGGATTCTCGAACGGATTCGTCACATCCATGTTTCTGCTCCTATTTCTCTGAATGATAGCAACCGACGCGCAATTCGCAGGTGTGTCGGCCTTTCCCGTCCCGAACCCAGAGGTTCTTCGAGTCGGGTAGCATCTCGACCACCTTTGCCGGTGATGTGGCGCGTTGCCAGAACCTGGTGAAGAGCTCTACGAGCACCGGGATGCGAAAATCAATGAAAACGGGTTTTGGCTCTGCGCTGAACTTGACGTACACCTCGTCAGGCAGACCGAATTCTTCCTGTGCCCACCGTCCCAGGCGCTGATTCTCGGCCGTCATGGCCCGCCAGCGGGCCTTCGGCGGTGGCGGAAGCCACCAGGTCTCCCGGTGCAGCACCGTGCGTCCCACCGTGAGCCGCGGCAGGTGGTTCACATGCTCTGGTACGCGACGCAGTCCGTCATCGGGGCCGATGCTGCGGGCCCCAGTGAAGGAGGTGAAGAGGGTCTCGACTTCGTCGCCCCACGACTGCAGCGGAGGCCTGGTCAGCGAGATGCGGCCGAGCGGCTCCGCCTGCAGATGCAGGCGGTCGCCCGTATGCCGCACGGACAGGTCGCGGGCGCGAGCGAACCGCCCCGGGGGGCGTGGGCTGCGGCCGGCGAACTCGACCTCCGGCAGGGCCGGAGCCCGCGCGATCGTCTTGCGCCAGTGCCACATCACCGGATCGCAGATGGTTGTGTCGCTCAGCCCTGAGATGATGTCGGCGATCTCGTTCGTCAACGCGTCCGCGTTCGGGTGAAGATCCGTCCACAGCCCTTGCAGCAGTTGGTCGTGCAGACCGTGTACCTCGCCGACGACTGACAGGAAGTCGCCCCGGTTCAGGGCATCTTGGTCCGCCGCTCCCAGGAGGACGTCGGCGCCCGCTACACACCAGGTGTCGAAGTTGACAGTTCCGGCTCGCTCCCGCCCCCAGGTCAGATCGAGGTCTATGTTCCTGTGATCCGAGTTCTGGTGGAGTACGTCACTGATGGCGCAGGGTCCGGACTTCAGAATCCGTCGGTCCAGGGCGCGCAGCTGTGCGCCCACGGCGTGGCCGTCCCGTGACCACGCCAGCAGTACCTCGTCCAGAGGGACGGACCGGTCCGGGCCGAAGCTCTGCAGGAACCAGCGGTCGATTTCGGCGGCACGCGCCCGGCGCCGGGCCAGAGGCAGTTCGAACAGGAGGTTGAGAGCGATCGGCAGCTCGTTCTCGAGGTAGTCCCGGACGGGGCCGCCGATGGCGAAGCGTTTCCATGAGTGCAGGCACTCCTCGATCACGATGGCCCGGTCCGTGTAGTGACCGCCTTCTCCCCTGGTTGAGGCAGTACCCGTGATCTCCTCGAAGCGTGTGCGGGTGGCACCCAACGCGGCATGGCGCTCACGCAGCCCGTCCGCACGTTGGAACCGCTCACGGAGTCTGTCGAGTTCGTCGCACCTGTGCGTCCACCGGGTGCGCGCCTCGCCGTGCAAGGTGGCGACGAAGGCCCGCACATGGTGCATGGGTTCCAGCACCCCGACGGGAATATCCAAGCGGAAACGGACGAGCCCCTGGGCCTCCAGACCTCGGAGCAATTCGGCTGCCTCAGCCACGGTAATCCCGAGCGTCTCGGAACACTTCTGCACGGTGCGGTTGCCGTCCACCAGCTCGAAGAGCGTGGACTGGGGTGAGCCGGCTGCCGGTGGCGGTATGTCACTCACCTGGATCGGATGATCGACGAAGTGCACACCGCGCAGCAGACCTTCCCGTTCGACGAGATTGGGCGGCCGTACCGGAACCAGGAAGGGCAACACGTCCGCGTCGGCAGCCATCCGATCGGCAACGACCTGCGCGGCCCAGTGGCTCCAGAACATCGCGCGACGTTCTTCAGTTCCTGCTTCTCCCTGTTCCAGAGTGACGGTGCTTTCGTCGGAGAGGCGGGCCCAGAAGACGGGGCCGAAAAAGCTGGTGCTCTCGTTCTTGGCGCAGAATCGCTGGAGGTACATGGCCGCCAGCAGAGCCTTGCGACGGTCGTCGGAGCGGAAGTGTGCGGGATCGGGGTTCTTGGCCAGCCAGCGGTCGAGCTGCTCGAACGCGTCCGGGCTGGACATCATCACCGCCTCGAGGAAGCGGTCATCGCGACACACCTCCAGCAGCGCCCGCACGCTCTCGGAGATGTCCTGGGCGCGTAGGGAATCCAGTGATTCGAAAGGGAAGCCGGTGGTCTTGATCAGTACATCGTTCGCGACGAGCCAGGAACCAGTCGCCTTCGTCCCGGCTGCGCCGGCGCCGACGGGCGCCGTCACTTCACGTCCTGGTAGAGGAATTCTTTCCAGACCTGCATCATGTAGGTCATCGCGGCCTTCTCCGTTTCGTTGAGATCCGGGTGCCATACGTCGAAAAGCAGTACCGCCCTGATGCCCTCGCTCCTGTTCCACACCTCGTGGTCGAAGGAGTCGTCGAAGGTGAATGCCACGCCTTCCGCCCAGTCCCGGGTCTCCTCATGGACCCGCATGGCGCAGTTCTCGGGAACGACCAGGCCGAGATGGCAGCGGACACGGACATTGATGAAACCGCAATGGGGCGCAACATGCGTACCCGGGTCCATGACGGAGAAGTAGGACATCCCGGCGGAGTCGGCTCCGGGAATTCCGGACAGAACCGCGCTGGTGCGGGGACAAGAGTCCATGTTCCTCTGGTTGACCTGGCCCAGGAGATGGAAATAGAAGGCGCTCCATCGTCCGCTCCGGGCGAGGTTGTGCGAGTTGGGATGCCGCGTGATCCCGTTGGCATTCGGGCCGGCTGCTCCCCATGCCTCGAGAAACTCACTCCTGATGTCCGGGTATGCCTTCTCCAGTTCGGCGATCCACGGGAAACGGTTCTTGTCCCACCAAGGGGATGCCTCCAGCCCGGGGCAAAGGATCTCGGGGCGTTGCGGACCAGCCTCGGTGGACGGCGTGCGGCTCTCCCCCTCGTCCATGCCGTTGAATATTCTGGCCAGTTGTGACCGGTCGGCATTGGTACGGTTGATCCAGCTCTCCAGATACGGCCGACTGTCCTTAACCCACGCGGTCATGGTCCGTCCTCTCTGTCGGTGAGATCTTGGTGGATCTGCGCAGGCTCGGCGTTCTGTCGTAGCCGGGGGCGATCCCCAGGCGTTTGCCGAGTTCCTCCAACGCACTGTGTGTGGCGTCGGCGAGTCGGATGCCGTGCGCCTGCCTCTGCCTGGCGGTGGCCTCAGGAGTGCCGGGAACCTGGATGTGACTCACAGTGCCCGCGGCGCGGCCCACGGCGGTGGCGGTCTGGGCGACTTGGCGGGCGTAAAGGGCGCCGTCGCCGAGAGCCCCGGGGTTGATGGCGATAACGGCGACGCCCCCCGCACGACCCCGGGGGTCGGCTCCGGTGGGTAGCTGACTTCCCGCCAGAGTGGGCTCCGGGTCGCCGATCATGGCCAGGGAGCCGATCAGGGCCGCAGCCAGCCCCAGACCGAACCCCTTGTGCCCCGCGGTGTGGCCGCCCAGCGGGAGCAGCCCGCCACCGTTGAAGTAGTCCTCCGGGTCCCGACCGTCCTGAGCGTCCGCGTCGACGATGCATCCTGGAGGAAGGGACTGGCCATTCTCCCTGGCGACGGTGATCTTTCCTTCGGCCAGCATCGTGGTGGAGACATCGACCACGACGGGAGCCCTCTCTTCTGCCGGTATCCCGATGGCCCAGGGGTTGGCAGCCAGGAACCGGGTCGAGGTCCCGGGGAGCACCGCGGCTCCCACGGAGTGTCCGGCAGCTCCGACCAGCACGATAGCCACCAGACCGCGTTCCGCCAGATACTCGGCGTAGGTTCCGAGCCGTCCGGTGTGGCCCGAGTGTCGGATGGCGGCGATCGCCACACCTTGCGACTCCGCGTGTGCAGCCACCCACTGGCAGGCAGCGATGGTGGAGAAGTGGCCGAAACCCCGGGCAGCGTCGAAGAGCGCGGCGCCCGGACCGTCCCGCACGAGCCGAGGGCGTGCCCGGGGTACGAGGTCGCCTCGCTCCCACTCGTCGAAGTACTGCGTCAGGCGCATGACACCGTGCGACGGATGCCCGGCCAGGTCGGCATCGACGAGGTGCTCCGCCACCTCTGCGGCCACATCGGCCTCCGCACCCATGCGGCGGCATACCGCCGCGCTGAAGCCGCGCAGGTCGTCGGGTGCGACCGGCTCACCGAAGGGCAGGTACATCGACAGCCCCCTCCGTCCCCTGCTCATCAGAGGACCGACCTCCACAGCGTCATGAGGAAGCTGAGAGCGCGGCATTCATGCTCACTCAGGTCCGGATGCCAGGTGTCGAGCAGGAGTACGGAGCGCCAGCTGTCCGCGTCGTTGCGCACGGCATGCTCGAAGGAATCGTCGAAGACCAGGACCTTGCCCTCCTCCCAGCTTCGGGTTTCTGTGCCCACCCGCATGGCGCAGTTCGGTGGTACGACCAGGCCGAGGTGCGCGCGAATGCGCGTGTTCGTGAAGCCGCAGTGCGGCTTCACGTCGGTGCCCGGCGCCATCCGGGAGAAGTACGCCATGCCGGCCGATGCGATGCCCGGCACCTGCTGAAGAGTCTGAGAGGTGTCCGGGCACCGGGCGTGGTTTTCCTCGTAGCGCCGTCCCAGATTGAAGAAGTGGTACGTCGTCCACTGTCCGCTCGCCGCGAGCGTCCCGGATTCCGGGTGTACTGACATGGCGCCGGACTGTTCGAGCAGTTCACGCCGGATGTCCGGGAAGTTCCGCTCCAACACCTTTGCCCACGGAAAGCGGTCGGGGTCGTGCCACGGCCGCGCCTCCAGGCCGGGACACAGGAACGCCGGACCCTGCAACGGGGCGCCGCGGTCACCGGCGCCCTCCAGGCCGTCGAGGATCCGTTCCAGTGCGGATCGGTCGATACCGGTGTCGTCAGACCATTGCATGAGCGCGGCCACATCGTTGGCGCGCTGCTCCTCGTTCATCGAACTTCCTTCCCGTGAGACGGTGGCCCGAGGTGACATGGAGCATCCTCGGTCGACTCGTGAAAAACTATGCGCACCTTTGGGGAGATTTCTTCACCGGGATTGGAGGTGATGTTGGAATTTCTTCGTCACCCTCCGGTGCCGCTGCGCCCGCAATACCGCATCGGCCAGCACGTCCGTGGTGTCCACGGTCGGCAGGTGTGAAGTGCGGCTCGGATTGATCACGGGTAGCTCGGTGCAGCCGAGCACTATTGAGTCCGCACCGGAACGCGGTGCGATCTCATTGATCCACTGTGCGAACTTTCGTCGACAGGCCTCGAGGTCATTTCCGCGTTTGACCGCCTCGATGAATCCGTTCACCTCGTGTTGCTCCGAAGCAGACGGATAGTGTGCGCGGATACTGTCCTCCAGATGCCGCTCATACAGGCCGAGCCTGATTGTCGATTCCGTGGCCAGGACGAGCGGGTGGCGGTACTGCCGCTCGCGTAGCCGTCGCCCTGTCTCCTCGAGCAGGTTGAAGACGGGCACGCCCCCGGCTGCGGCTATCTCTTCCCGATAGGCGTGGGTCGTCGCGGACGGGATCACGATGCTCTCCGCGCCGGCCGCAACCAGCCGACGGGCCACCTTCACGAGAACGGGGACCGGGCTGGGCCCCGTTCCGGCCAGGTGGGCGATCCGGCTCGGTACCCGGTCCGCGATGAGGATGACGGTGGGATAGTCCTCGTCCCGGTCGGCCCCGCTCCGCTGCAACAGCCTCTGATAGAAGTGGGCAGCCGCAAGCGGTCCGACCCCGCCCACCACTCCGATGGCGCCGGTCATGCGAGCACCTCCAGAAGACGCTGGGCCAGGACCCGCACGTGCGGCGCGTCCATCACGTCGTGGTGGTTGCCCGGCACGGTGACCGTGTGCACCGCACCCTTGGTTCGTCGAGCCCAACTCTCAGGCCGCACCTGGGGGTTCGGCAGAGAAGGGTGCAGGTCCGCAGTGCGGAACAGATAGATGTCGCTCTCGATCCGGCGCGTGGTCCGATATTCGTCCGCGATCCTGCCGTTGGCGGTGAAGACGTCCACCATGCGCCGAACGGCGCGCGCGTCGGCGTGCCGTGCGACGCGGTGCTCGGACAGCAGCAGATGGCTCAGTCGCTCCTTCGCCTCTTCCATGCCGCCCTCACCGCGCAGCGCTTCGGTGTCGATGCCGTGCAGCAAGCCGACCCTGTCCAACTCGTCGGCCTCTGCGTACCAGCCATCGATGCCGTCCTCGCCGAATGCCCGCGCGTCGATGACTCCGAGAAAGGACACCCGCTCGCCCGCCGCCTCGAGCTGCGCGGCCATCTCGTGAGCCACATTCCCGCCGAAGGACCAGCCCGCCAGCAGATAGGGGCCGTGCGGCCGGACCTCGGTTATGGCATCGAGGTAGCGGCGAGCCATCTCGGGGATTCCGGTGAGCGGGGCGGCGTCGCTGTTGTAGCCCACCGCTTCGACGCCGTAAACAGGCCGGGCTTCGCCGAGTTCCTGCACCAGCGCGACGTACGAAGACACTCCTCCGGACTGGGGATGGATCAGGAACAGGGGCGGGGAGGAGGAAGTGCTGCGGTTCATCCTGAAGAGCAGGCGTTCGGCCTGAGTCCCGCTTCTGGCGAGCTCCTCCGCCAATTGTTCCACGGTTCTGGCGATGAAGACCGTGCTGAGCGGGACGTCGATACCTGTCTGGGCGTGGACCCGCTGGATCATTTCGACGGCTTTCAGGGAGTGGCCACCTATGTGGAAGAAGTCCTCCCGCACGCCGATCGGACTCCGGTCCAACAGCTCCTCCCAGATGCCCGTCAGTTGCAATTCCAGACGGTCCCGCGGTAGCACGTGCTCGCCGACCGGTTCACGTCGTGGTTCGGGGAGCGCAGCGTGATCCACCTTGCCGTGCGGTGTTCTGGGGAGCGCGTCGAGCACGACGTAGTGTGACGGCTGCAGTTGCGGAGGGAGCGTTGCACCGAGCCGGCTGCGCAACGCCCCGATGTCCACCGGTGTGCTGCCTGCCTCTACGTAGGCGACCAGTTCCGTCTCGTCGCCGGGGGCCCTTCTGGCGACGACCGCCGCATCCCTCACGCCGGGCCCGGCGCACAGGGTGGCCTCCACTTCGCTCGGCTCCACCCGGACGCCACGAATCTTGACCTGCCGGTCGGTTCTGCCGTGGAACACCAAGTGCCCCTGGGCGTTCCATCTCGCCAGGTCGCCGGTGCGGAACATCAGGCCGCCGGCAGGTCCATGAGGGTTGGCCACGAAGCGTTGGGCAGTCAACGCCGGGGCTCCGTGGTACCCTCGCGCGAGTCCCGCCCCCGTCAGGTAGACCTCACCGACCGCCCCCGCCGGCAGCGGCTGTAGTTGTGCGTCGAGGATCAGGCAAGCGGCCCCGTGGATCGGCCTGCCGATCGGCAGCGGTCCGGCGACCGGCTCCTCTGCTGAGATGCGATGCCAGGTGGACGTCATGGTGCACTCGGTCGGGCCGTACTGGTTGACGACGATAACGTCGGAGCCCAGTGTTCGAGCACGGCGGACCTGACCTGAGGTCAGTGCCTCGCCACTGGTCAGCACGAGGCGTACATCCAGGTCCCCGGCCTCGTCATCCGGTTGCGTCGTACTCAGCGCGGTCAGCAAGGAAGGCACGACCGACAGCAGTACGTTCACGCCCCGGCGGCTCATTTCCTTTCGGATCGCGCGGGGATCCCGGACGCCGGCCTCCTCGGACACCACCACGTGGGAGCCGCAGACCAGCGGACCGACGATGTCCCGGATGGACGCGTCGAAGGACAGGGCAGCCAGCTGCATGACCGTGTCGCCGGGCCCGAGCCCGTGAGACGTACGCAGGTACTCGAGGTAGTTGACCACTCCCCGGTGGGTTGTCACCACGCCCTTGGGAGTGCCGGTGGAACCAGAGGTGTAGGTGATGTAGGCAGCGTCGTCCGGCCGGTGGGTCGTTCGCACCGGGCCGTCCGGGTGGTCCCGCAGTTCTTCCCCCGCCGCGTCGAGTAGCAGTGTGCTGCGAAACGTGGGGAGGTCGGGCAGCGCGGCATGGCGGCCGTCGGTGAGTAGGATCTCCGCCGCGCTCTCGCGCAGCACGAGGGCATTGCGGCCGACGGGTGCTCCGCTGTCCAACGGTACGCACGGGGCTCCGGAGGCCAGGACGGCCAGCAGCGCCACGACTGTGTCCACCGAACGATCGGCTAGCAGGCCCACGGGGCGTTGCGGGCCTGCGCCGTGGGCGAGCAGCCACCTGGCCAGGCGGTTGACCCTGGCGTCGAGCTGCGCGTAGCCGAGGCTTTGGGAGCCACAGGTGACGGCGGTCGCCTCGGGGGTTCTGCGCGCCTGGGCCTGGACCAGGTCGTATGCACGACGCTCGTCCGTATCAGGTGCCGGGGTCAGACGCGCCACGTCGTGCGCGTCGGGCGCGGGCAGCCGCGCTACGTTGCACTCGGGATCGGCGACTGCTGCCGCGAGGGAGTCGAGGAAGAGACGGACGAGGTGCGCCATCGACTCGTGCCGGTAGAGATCCGTGGCATAGGTGACTGTCCCCGTCATGCCCTGGTCCGATTCCACGACCACCACGCTCAGGTCGAACTTCGCGGACTCTTCCGGGACGGGGAAGGGTTCGACCCGAACGCCGGGCAGGTGCAGGTCCGCGAGCTCGTCGGAGCCATGGGCGAACATGATCTGGAAGAGCGGATGCCGGCTCAGCTCCCGTTCGGGCCGCAGTTCCTCCACGAGTCGCTCGAAGGGCACGCCGTGGTGTGCCTCCGCCTCGACGACTTCGTGCCGTACCTGGCTCAGCAGATCCACGAACCTCAGCCCGTCCGTGACACGGCCCCGCAGCACCACAGTGTCGACGAAGGGGCCGATGACGTCCTCCAGTTCGGGGTACAGACGGCCCTGGCCTGCCATGGGGGAGCCGAGCACGATGTCCGGGCGCCCGGAGAGCCGAGAGACCACCGTCATGAAGGCGGCCATGAGCGTGATGTACACCGTGGTGCCGTGCCGCTTGGACACCTCCCGCACCTGTGCCGCGACCTCGTGGGGGATGACGAACTCGAGGGTCCGACCCCGGCCCGTGAACTCCGCCGGCCGGGGCAGATCGGTGGGTAGTTCGGTCGGCGCGGTGCTCTGCAGCCGTTCCTTCCAGAAGGCGAGGTCGTCCTCCACCGGTGCTTCGCGGTTTAGTTCCCAGTGGGCGAAGTCGCCGAATTGCCTGGTGATCCGGGGCGGTTCGGTGCCGGTGTGCCCGAGCCGGGCACGGTAGAACCCGCTGAGGTCGCGGAACAGGACGGGCAGGGACGAACCGTCGACGACGCTGTGGTGCAGCGCGAGTGCCAGGACATGCTCCTGAGGACGAAGCCGCAGGAGCCGCGCGCGTAGGAGTGGTCCTTCGGTGAGGTCGAAAGGTTGGTGGGCCAACTCGGCAGCCCGGGCAGCCGAGTCCGTCACCGGGTCTGCGGAGCTGGTGAGGTCCATGGTGGCCAGCCAGGGACTGGGCGACACGTCCACGATCTGCTGGAGGGTGCCGTCTGCGTACCCGAAGCGGGTACGCAGAATGTCATGCCTGGCTACGACGTCCTCCAGCGCAGCACGCAGTGCCTCCTCGTCCAGCCACCCGTGGAGCCTCAGCACCGGAGCGACGTTGTACGCGCATCCGCCTGCCCGGAGTTGCTCAAGGAACCACATGCGTCGCTGTGTGTACGACGCGGGAGCTGGGGCTCCTCCCGGCCTACGCGGGATGATTGCGGCGCGTTCGGTGTTCCCGAGCGCCACCGCGAACTCGGCGACCGTGGGAGCCTCGAACAGCGAGCGCACCGTGATCTCCAGGTCGAGTGCGGCGCGCAAGCGCGCCACACTCTGAGCGGCGCGGCGGGAGTCCCCGCCGAGGGTGAAGAAGTTGTCGTTGACGTCGATCCGTTCCAGCCCGAGCACTGCCGCCCATACCGCCGCGATGCGCTCTTCTCGCTCGGTCCCGGGTTTCCCGCCGGTGCTCGGAGTCATCGGTGCGGGCTGCTGGGTGAGTGCGGATCGGTCGATCTTGCCACTCGAGGTGAGCGGCAGCCGGTCGAGCGACACCCAACCGGTGGGGACCATGTAGGCGGGAAGGCTCTGGGAGACGTGGTCGCGGAGCGCCTGTTGGCCGGGGTCGATCCCGTTTCGCGGAACCGTATAGCCCACCAGGCGCCGACCGGTGCCTGAGCCGTGGGCGCGCACCACCGCCTGGGCCACGTCGGGATGCGTGCGCAGGCAGCTCTCGATCTCCTGGAGCTCGATCCGGTGACCACCGACCTTCACCTGCTCGTCGTTGCGTCCGACGAACTCGAGCCGGTCTTCCATGAGCCGACGTACGAGGTCTCCCGTGCGGTACATGCGTGTGCCGGGCTCACCAAATGGATCGGGAACGAAGCGCTCGGCCGTCAGCGCCGACCGGCCGAGGTAACCGTGAGCGACACCGGAACCGGCGAGATACAACTCGCCGGTTGTACCGACCGGGACCGGCCGCATCCTGCTGTCCAGGACGTAAACACTGGTACGGCTGAGGGGTCTGCCGATGGAGACCGGGGCCGTAGAACCCGGCATGGATGCACCGTCGTGACCGGTCAGCTCTTGTGCGGTCGACCAGATGCTCGTCTCGGTCGGTCCGTAGACGTTCCACAGAGCGCTCACCCGGCGCCGGAGGCTGACAGCCAGCGGCTCGGGCAGCGTTTCTCCCCCGCACAGAACCCGCACGTCACCGCCGGTCCATCCGGTCTCGATGAGGACCGACCACCCTGTGGGGGTGGCTTGAAGCACGGTGATCCCAGCCGACTCCACGACCTCCATGAGCAACTGCCCGTCCTGAGTGACCTCGCGGGCCAGAACGTGCACAGTGCTTCCCGCAGTGAGCGGGACCAGCAGCTCCAGGACGGAGATGTCGAAAGACACGGTGGTGAGCGCGCCGACGACGTCGTGGGGGCCCAGGTTCAGACGTTCCTTCATGTCCTGGGCGAGGTTCACGACACCGCGGTGGGGCACCATGACCCCCTTGGGGTGCCCCGTAGAGCCCGAGGTGTAGATCACGTAGGCGAGCTGTTCCGGCGTGCCTGTCGGCAGGGTGTCGGATGCAGCCTCGGCGATGGCTGGCGCGTCGCGGTTGAGGTCGACAACGTCGAGATGGGCGGGCACGGGGGTCTCGCCCAGGAGGCTGCCCCTACTGACGAGCTGCCGGATGGCACCGTTCGACAGCAGGGAGTTCACTCGCTGTCGGGGGAGCGACGGGTCGATGGGGACGTAGGCGCCCCCTGCCCGCATGATGGCCAGCAGGGTGACCACCAGGTCGGTGGAGCGTTCCAGGTGCACACCGACAATGCCGCCGGTGCGCAGACCGCGTCGTCGGAGCCAGGTGGCCAGCTGTGCCGAGCGATCCGCCAGTTCCCGGTAGGACAGCGTCCGATTGCCGCAGCGGACCGCCGCGGCATCCGGGGTGGCTTTGGCCTGGTCCAGGATGAGGTGGTGCAAGCACTTTTCCACAGGCGGAAGTTGTTTCCGCGCATCACACTGCGACAGTGATGCGTACTCTTCCTGAGGCCCGAGTCCGTCCAGTTCGGACAGCCGCCGGCTCGGATCGGACGCGACGCTGAGAAGCAGGCGCTGGTAGCGCTCGACCAGGTGCTCCACCGTTTCGCGGTTGAACAGGTCGGTGGCGAAGATCGCCTGCCCGGACAGGACGTTTGCCTGTTCGGACAGAGAGAAGGTGAGGTCGAACTTGGAGGAGCGGGTGTCGGGTGCCACCGATGTGACCGTGGCGTTCGGGAGCCGGTAGTCCTCTTGCTCGACGTTCAGCTGGAACATGACCTGGAAGAGGGGGTTCTGACTGAGGCTGCGCTCTGGGCGCAGGTCCTCCACCAACTTCTCGAAAGGCACGTCTTGGTGGGAGTAGGCGCCCACCACAGTCTCACGCGTTCGCCCGACGAGCTCTTCGAACGTGGGGTCTCCCGACACGTCCGTGCGTAGCACCAGGGTGTTTGCCAGGAGCCCGATCAAGGATTCCAGTTCGGCGTGGGTCCGTCCGGCGACCGGAGTGCCCACCGTGATGTCCTCATGTCCCGCGTGACGGGCCAAGAGTGCCTGGAAGGCGGCAAGGAGGGTGACGAACAGGGTGGCACCCCGGCCGTGACCGATCTCGGCCAGTTTGCTGGTGATGGCGGCGGGGACGGTGAAGGAGACGGCGTCGCCGCGTCCGGACCAATAACGGGGACGGTGACGGTCGGGGGGGAGACGGAGGGGCCGCAGGCTCTCCAACTGTTCGCGCCAGTAACCTATCTGACGTTCCATGCCGTCGCCCACCAGCTGCTCTCGCTGCCAGTGTGCGAAGTCGCTGTACTGCAGGGTGGTCTCGGCGAAGGCGGGCCGTTCGCCCAGTCGGAGGGCCTCGTAGACCTGGGCGATCTCGGCCCACAGCAGCGGCAGCGACCAACCGTCCGCGGCGATGTGGTGAATGCCGAGCACCAGGAGGTGTTCCTGAGTGGACTGCCGAATCACATCGATGCGGATCATCGGGGCCCTGCTCAGATCGAACGGTTCCTGAACGGCGGCGCGGACGGCGTCCTGGACCTCTCCTTCACGTTCGGCGGCCGGCACCTTGCTGACGTCGGTCATCCGAAGGGGTACCTCGGTCACCTCGCTCACTACGGGCACCGGGAGCCCATCGCGATCCACGAACGCGGTACGAAGTACCTGGTGGCGCTCGACCACCGTGGTGGCGGCCCGCTGGAACAGCTCCGCGTCGAAGACCCCGTCAATCCGCAAGATCACGGGAATGACGTACAGGGAACGGTCGTCCAGCAGGCGGTCCAGCAGCCACAGGCGCTCCTGGGCGGACGAGGCCACCGGTTCGCCCTGGGCCGGGGGGCGGCGCGGCACCGTGTCCGAGGTTCCGTCTCGAGACCCGACCCGGGCGGCGCGGATGCGCTCGGCGACTCGGGCACGCCGCACGTCGGAGACCCTGTCTTCGCCCGCGGTCATGCTGGTTCCCCCTTCGGGTCGCTTGATCGGTACGGCCGCGGCTCGGGCGGCGAGACATCCTGACCGGGTTGTGCGTCACCGGACTCGGCCAAGTCCGCCAGCAGCGCGTCCTCAACGGCCTCCGCGAGACCCCGGATGGTGCGGTGTTCGAAGAGCAGACCCACCGGGAATTCGAAGTCCAACGCCCTGCGCAGGCGTGAGATGACGCGCATGGCGAGCAGGGAATGGCCGCCCAGGGCGAAGAAATCGTCGAACACGCCGAGATGCCGGGGTATGCCGAGCACGGCCGACCAAATGCCCGCGACCAGGTGCTCGGCCTCGCTGCTCGGTGGAGTGCTGTCTGCGGGCAGCCCAGTGTCGCCAGGATCGGGCAGGGCCTTCCTGTCCACCTTGCCGCTGGCTGTCATGGGAATGGCGTCGAGGAGGGTGAAGGAGCCGGGGATCATGGCCGACGGCAGCCGTTCGGAGGCGAACTCCCACAGTTCCCGGGCGGACGGCGCCTGATCGGACTCGGCCGGCACCACGTATGCCGCCAGACGCTGATCGTCCGGAGATGGGGCCCACTTCACCACCACCGCACGGGACACCAGTGGGTGCAGCCGGAGCGTCTGTTCGATCTCTCGCGGCTCGATCCGAATGCCGCGGATCTTCACCTGGTGGTCGGTGCGCCCCAGGAACAGCAGCGAGCCGTCCGGGCGGCGCAGGCCCTTGTCGCCGGTGCGATAGAGGCGTTCTCCGGGAGAGAAGGGGCTGGCGACAAAAGCCTCGGCGGTCTTGCGCGGATCGTCCCAGTAGCACCGTGCCAGGCCTCGGCCGGCGAGGTAGAGCTCCCCGGGTGTGCCCACGGGTGCCGGTTCCAGCCGGTCGTCCAGCACGTAGACCTGATGGTTGTCGATCGGCAGCCCGACGGGGATCTCAGGCTGGCCGACGTCGTGGGCAGTGCACGTGTGGATGGTGGAGTCGATGGAGACCTCCGTGAGTCCCCACTGGTTGTGCAGTGCGCAGCCTGCGTTCCCCATCCGTTCGTAGAACAGCGCGACGAGGTCGGGCGGAAGTGCCTCCCCGCTGGATATCACGTGCCGCAGAGCTCCCATCGCGTCAGCCGCGTGGGGTGGGAGGTCCTCCAGGAAGAGAGCGAGGATGCTCGGGACGAACTGCACAACGGCGACCTGGTGCTCGACGATCGCCCGCGCGATCGCGTGCGGGTCACGGTGAAGTCCGGGGCCGAGTAGGGCGACAGTGCCGCCGACCATCAGCGGCCAGAAGATCTCCACTGCGGAGTCGTCGAAGCTGAGCACGGTCTTGTGCAGCACGACCTCACCGGGCTTCAACTGGTGTTGCCGCTGCATCCATTGCATCCGGCTGACCCAGCCGGCGTGCGTGCTGGCGACCCCCTTGGGAATACCGGTGGAGCCGGACGTGTAGTAGAGGGACACCAGGTGCCCCGGCAGGACCGGGGCGTTGAGCGGTGTCTCTGGAGAGGACATGAGGGCACTGATGTCAAGGGGCACCGGCGTGGCCGGGCCCGTCCCGGGAAGCCGCTCGCGGTGGGCGGCCGTGGTCAGGCACACCGGCGCTGCCGCGTCCGCAAGGATCTGGACGGCTCGTCCGCTGGGCACATCGGGATCCAGCGGTAGGTAGGCACCGCCGGCCTTGAGTACGGCGAGAAGTCCCACCACCAGTTCGACCGAACGGTCCGCCCACACGCCCACCGGCACATCGGGGCCCACCCCGTGGTCGTGCAGCCGGTGGGCAAGCCGGTTGGCCAGGCCGTCCAGCTCGGCGTACGTCAGGGAACGCCGGCCGTCGGTCACGGCGGTGGCCCCCGGTGTGCGCTGAGCTTGCTCCTCGAACAATTGATGCAGACAGGAGCTGTCCGTCTCCTCCTTGACGGTGGTGTCGTTCCAGCGGTGGAGTTGCTCGTGTCGTTCCTCGGCAGTGAGTAGCCGGAGCCCTGAGACGGCAGCGTCCGGCTCGCCAACGGCGTGGCCGAGCAGTCGCACGAAGTAGTCCGCGAAACGCTGAACGGTGGCCCGGTCGAAGAGATCGCAGCTGTACTCGATCAGACCGGACATGCCGGTCGGTCCGCCGTCCTCACCAGAAGCCTCGGCGAACTCGAAAGCCAGGTCGAACTTGGCGTACACGCGGTCGGCGGGGGCCTCGGTGACCTGCAGCTCCGGTAGCTCCAACCGGGCGTCATCGGTGTTGTGCAGGATCAGCATGACCTGGAACAGCGGATGCCGCGCGAGCGAGCGTGACGGGTTCAGTTTTTCCACCAGACGCTCGAAGGGCAGCTCCTGGTGGTCGTAAGCCTCCAGGTCGACCGATCGAACACGGCTCAGCAGTTCCCGGAAGCCGGGGTCGCCGGACACATCCGTGCGCATCACGACGGTGTTGATGAAGAACCCGACGAGGTCGTCGAGAGCATCGTCCATGCGCCCTGCGACGGCCGATCCCAGCGGGATGTCCGTGCCTGCGCCCAGCCGGTGCAGCAGGGCGGCCAACGCTGCCTGCAGCACCATGAATACCGTGGTGTCCGATGCGCGGGCCAGGTCGTGGACGCCACGGTGGAGTTCGTCGGTGAGGCGGAAGTGGACCACGCCGCCGGCGTAGCTCGCCAGGGCGGGACGTGGGCGGTCCAGCGGGAGGTCGAGCTCCTCGGGGATGCCTTCGAGTGCCGTCGTCCAATACGCCCGCTGAAGGGACAGCAGACTCTTCGGATCGGACTCCGAGCCCAGCAGCTCGCGCTGCCACAGGGTGAAGTCGGCGTACTGCACCGGGAGGCTGGACCACTGCGGAGGCCGGCCTGATCGGCGGGCTTCGTAGGCGGTGCGCAGATCCCGGAACAGCGGGCCCTGGGACCACCCGTCGCCCGCGATGTGATGGATGACGAGAACCAGCGTGTGTGTGGCGGTGCCACTGGAAAGCAGGTGGGCCCGGACGGGGATGTCGACGGTGAGGTCGAATTCCTGACTTCGCAGCTCGGCCACTGTTGCTGCTGCGGCGCTCGCAGGGATGGTGGTGACCGTCAGCAGGCCCGTCGGCGGCGGGAGTACGACCTGATGCGGTTCGCCGTCATGTTCGGGAAACACCGTGCGCAGACTCTCGTGCCGGCCGACGACATCCCCCAGTGCCTGCTGTAGGACCTCGATTTCCAGCGGCCCCGACAGGTGCCAGACGAAAGGCGTGTTGTACGCCGCCCGCTGCGTCTCCAGCCTGTTCAAGAACCACAGCCGCTGCTGCGCAAAGGACAGCGGGAGGGCCTCGGGACGCGATCGCGGTTCCAACGCCGGCCGTGCCTGCCGCCCCTGGTGCAAGATCTGACTCAGACCGGCAACCGTGGGGGTGGCGAACAGAGCCTGCACGCCGATCTCCACTTGGAACGACGATCGGATGCGGCTGATCAGCCTGATGACCAGGAGTGAATGCCCACCCAGCTCGAAGAAGTTGTCATCGATGGTCACCTGTTCCACACCGAGGACCTCGGCGAACAGGAGACAGAGATCTCCTTCGAGGGCGGTGCGCGGCGGCCGTCCCGAAGAGCGCGGCGAGAAGTCGGGAGTCGGCAGAGCCTTGTGGTCCACCTTTCCGTTCGCGGTCAGCGGCAGCCGATCCAGGTAGACCATCATGGCCGGAACCATGTAGTCGGGGAGAACGACACGGGCGTGGTCACGCAGTGCTGCTTCGTCACGCCGTCCCGCCGCCGGCACGACGTAGGCCACAAGGCGCTTGTCACCCGGCTGGAACTCGTGGGCGACCACGGTCACGTGCTGCACATCCGGGTGATCCGCCAGCACCACTTCGATTTCACCCAGTTCGACACGGAAACCGCGTATCTTCACCTGGCTGTTGGTGCGTCCCAGAAACACCAGTTCGCCGTCCGCACGCCAACGGCCGAGATCACCCGTGCGGTACATCCGTTCACCTGCAGCCCCGAACGGGCACGCCACGAACCGCTCCGCCGTCAGACCCGGACGCTCCAGATACCCCCGCGCCAGCTGAACACCCGCGATATATATCTCACCCGGCGCACCCACTGGCACTGGCTGCAGACTCGCATCCAGCACATACACCCGGGTGTTCCACAGCGGCCGGCCAATCGGTACGACTCCGGCCGGGGTATTCTCGTCCCTTGCTATACGGAACTCGAGACACCCGACAGTGGTTTCCGTCGGACCGTACTCGTTGACCACTTCCGTCCTGGGATGGCCTGCCAGCCACGGCGCAATCGTCGCACCGGTGAGCTGTTCACCGCCGACGACCAACTCACCGCCCCGGGCGAGATACTGCGGCAACCCGCGCAGCAGCGGGATGTGGCTGGGCGTGCCCTTGAGGAAGGTCACCTCACCAGCCACCTCGACCTCCTCGTCCAAGGACGCAATGACCATGCGTCCGCCCGCGCACAGCGGCCCGTAAAGCGATGTCACCGCAAGGTCGAACGCCGGAGACGTATGCAACAGGGTTTGTCCGGCGAGAGACGGATAGGCAGACAGGCTCCACAGCAGATAGTTGGTCAGCGCACCGTGCTCAATCACAACACCCTTGGGCCGGCCGGTGGAACCCGATGTGTAGATCACATAGGCGGGGTGGGAGACCAGCAGGGGCGAACCGCGCTCGGAATCCGTGACGTTCGCGCCGGACTTGGACCCCGTCGTTGCGATGAAGTGCGGCGTGTCGAGCACGAGGATGGGCAGTTCAGCGGGTACTGTCCCCATCAAGTCAGCCAACGTGATCGCGCACTTGGGTCCCGCGTCCGCAAGCATGAAGGTGAGCCGGTCGGCTGGATGGCTGAGGTCCATGGGAATGTACGCGGCACCCGCCTTCAGCACCGCGAGAGCCGATGTCACGAACTCCACCGAACGGGGCAGTACCAGTGCGACTGTGTCCTCCGGGCGTACACCGCTTTCGATCAGAACCCTGGCCAGACGATTGGCACGGTCGTTGACCTCCGCATAGGTCAAGGTCGCGTTCTGGGACACCAGGGCCACCGCGTCGGCGTGTTCCGCGACGCTTTGTTCGAAGAGCACCGGCAGTGTGTACGGCGGTACTGGTACCGCCGTGTCGTTCCACCGGCTCAGCATCGCGTGCCGCTCGTCAGGTCCAAGTAGGTCCAGTCCCGAGACGTGCTCGTCCGGAGCCTCCACGGAGTGACCGAGGAGCCGCAGGAAGTACTGGGCGAATCCCTGGACCGTGGCATCGTCGAACAGATCGCGGCTGTACTCAATGACGGCATTCAGACCAGCCGCTTCTCCGCCGGACCCCAGGTGCTCGGTGAACTCGAAGGTGAGGTCGAACGCACCGCGCACAGGGTCCGGCGGTGTCTCGCTGACGGCCAGGCCCGGCAGCCTCAGTTCGCTTCCGTCGAGGTTCTGCAGGACGAGCATGACCTGGAAGAGCGGGTGCCGGGAGAGGGAGCGCTCTGGATGCACGTGCTCGACCAGCTGTTCGAATGGCACGTCCTGGTTCGCGTAAGCCTCGAGATCCACTCCACGCACGCGGGCCAGCAGCTCGTGGAAGGTGGGGTCCTGGGAGACATCCGTGCGCAGCACGAGCGTGTTCACGAAGAAGCCGACAAGGTCGTCGAGGGCCTCGTCCACGCGCCCGGCAACCGCCGTACCGATCGGGATATCCGTTCCGGCGCCCAGTCGGTGAAGCAGTGCCGCCAGGGCCGAGTGCAGCACCATGAACACTGTGGTTCCGGAGGACTGGGCGAGCTGCACCATCTTCCGATGGAGCTCGGTGCCCACGCGAAGATGTACGACGCCTCCGTTCCGGCTTGGCACGGAGGGGCGAGGGCGGTCCACTGGAAGACTCAGCTCCGTTGGGATGCCGGTCAAGGTCTTCGTCCAGTAGTCCAGCTGACGGGACAACATACTGGACGGATCGGCGGATGATCCCAGCAGATGACGTTGCCACATCGTGTAGTCGGCGTATTGCGCCGGCAACTCGGACCACGTCGGCGGCCGCCCCACCCGGCGGGTCGTATAGGCGGAACTCAGATCCCTGAACAGCGGGCCACGAGACCACTCATCAGTGGCTATGTGATGCAGGACGAGCACCAGCACATGGTGGTTCGGCTCGACTCCGAAGAGCCTGACGGCGACAGGTGGCTCTGACTCCAGATCGAAGCAGCGTTCCACGACTGCGCTGATCTCCTCCTCCAGGCGGCCAGGGGAGACAGCTTCCACCGTCAGCTCGCCGACCGACTGCGCAGGGTCGAGCACGATCTGACAGGGTGTCCCATCCACCTCGGGAAACACGGTGCGCAGGCTTTCGTGGCGCCGGACCACGTCTTCCAGCGCTGCCCTCAGCGCCGACACGTCGAGTTCCCCGGTCAGTCGGAGAACGAACGGGATGTTGTAGGAGAGCCGGAGGTTCTCGATGGTGTGCGCGAACCACAATCGCTGCTGGCCGAATGACAGCGGCAGGACGGCAGGACGTTCTCTCCTGTCCAGCGGCGGGCGCGCTTCGTCGGCTGCGTCGATGACCCGGGCCAGCTCCGCGACTGTCCGTGCCGAGAAGAGCTCCCGTGGACTGAGTTCCACCTTCAGCGTGACGCGGATGCGACTGATCAGCCGCACCACCAGCAAGGAGTTGCCACCGAGTTCGAAGAAGTCGTCGTCGATACTCACCCGCTCGGTTCCCAGGACCTGGGCGACCAGACTGCACAGCAGCTCTTCCCGGCCGTCGCGCGGGGGACGACCCGCGCCCAGAGCAAGGGGGCCAGGCACGGGGAGCGCGCTGCGGCTGATCTTTCCGTTCGCCGTCAGCGGCATTTCGGGGAGCAGCAAGCAGGCCGAGGGGACCATGTATTCCGGCAGGTCGGCCGCGAGGAACGCCCGAAGGGCACCGGGCTGAAGGTCATGGCCTGGCCGCGCCACCGCATAGGCGACGAGCCGGGGGGAGCCGACCGTGTCCTCCCTCAGCGCCACGGCTGCCTGGGTGACGCCCGGGTGCCGGGCCAGCGCTGCCTCGATCTCACCGAGCTCCACCCGGAAGCCCCGTACCTTGACCTGGTCGTCCACTCGCCCTATGTACTCGAGCAGGCCGTTCGCGGCGATCCGCACGGAGTCGCCCGTGCGGTACATGCGTGTTCCGGCCGGGCCGAAGGGGTTCGCCACGAATCGTTCCGCGGTGAGCCCGGATTGGCCCAGATAGCCGCGGGCGAGCGCCTCACCGGCGACGTAGAGCTCTCCGTCCTCGCCCGGCGCGACGGGGGACAGCGAAGAGTCGAGGACATGGACCTGGACGTAGCGGAACGCGGTTCCTATCGGGACCCGGCCCTCGGGGGTGGCCGCTCCCGGAGGCAGCACGTATTCCAGGCAGTTGACCGTGGCCTCAGTTGGACCGTAGGCGTTGACGACCGTGACGTCTGGGTGATCGGCGCGCCAAGCGTCGATGGCGCTGCCCATTAGCGGCTCGCCGCCGAGAATGAGCCTGCGGGAGGGGGCGGTCTCCTCGGACAGGGTGGTCAGGTAGACGAACTGGCTAGGCGTCGCCTTGAGGAACGTCGGTCGCCGAGTGTGTGAGGCGGGGTCCTGCGTGTCCATGAGGTATGCACAGCCACCGCTGACCAGAGGCGTGAACAGTCCGGTGACGGTCATATCGAACGTCATGGTCGAGGGCACAAGTGACTGTTTCGCGTCGTCGCCGTACTCGTCGCGTGCGCGTGCCGCGTAGCAGGCCAGCGAGGAGTGCTCGATCACGACGCCTTTCGGGCGGCCGGTGGAGCCTGAGGTGTAGATGACGTAGGCGGTATTCCAGAGGGACAGCGGTGAGCAGTGTTCCGCGTCAGTTACGTCGACCGGGGCGAACTGGGCGAGGTCCTTCGCCGTCCGCGGAGCGTCCAGCAGCAGATGCGCGATGTACGACGACGGCAGACCGGGGGCGACCGAAGTGGTGCTCACGACGAGCGTGGGTGCGGCATCCTTCAGCACGAACCGCAGACGCTCGGCCGGATGGTCGAGATCCACCGGTACGTAGGCGCCGCCGGCCTTGAGTACGGCGAGCATCGTTACCACGTAGTCCACGGAGCGTGGCAGGGCGATTGCCACCTTCCGCTCCGGCCCAACGCCACGAGCCATCATCTCCCGTGCCAGCTGGTTCGCCCGAGCGTTGAGGCGCGCATAGGAGAGTTCCTCACCGGCCGTGCATATGGCGATTGCGTTCGGGGTTCGCTGTGCCTGCTCCTCGATCATCCGGTGCAGGAAGACATTGCTCGTCATGCCCAGCCCTCCATCCTTCCTCCTGCTGGTCGCGGCCATCTCGTCATGTTCCCGAAGAAGTCGGGGATCTCGGTTGACAAGGCTCGTTCGATGGCGGCCCGGTTGACGTTCAGTCCGACCGCGATGTCAAGCACACCAAGGCCGAAGGGTGAGAAGATCTTGGGCTTGTCGTCACTCACTTGGATCTTGCGGGTCATGAGCTCTGGCAGGGAGCCGTCGATGAATTCGCGGTGCCCAAGAAGCTGCTCGGTCAGGTGCGGGGAGGTGTTTGCTTTGAGGCAGTGATCGACATCGTCCAGGATATTATGGGAGGCAGCCACAATATCGGGACCGATGTCGCGCAGCGAGATGTTGAGGACGACCTGCCCGTTCGAAAAAGCGCCGGGCTGTGTGATGTATGGGGTCGTGGCAGTGGTCGTCAGAACCACTACATCGGAACCGGATATAGCGGACCCCGTCGAAATTCTTGTATCTGAGCGGTATGGAGTTGAGGAGTTTATATAGTGCGCGAGAGACTCCATGTATTGTGATTCTCGGTCGTGTACGAGGAATTTATCCACAGACCACACGCGAGACTCGAAGAAGTCCACTATGGTGCGGGCTATTACTCCAGCTCCTATTAAGGCGATAGTTCCAACGCTTCGGCTTCCTGTCAGCTCTTCGGCACCGAGCACTGCCGAGGCCGCGGTGCGCGCTGCACTGATGTGAGAGGCTTCCAGGAAGGCGAAGGGGTAGCCGGTTTCATAGTCGTTCAGAATAAGGGCAGCGGAGGCCCTGGGGGTGTTTCGCGCGATGTTGGATGGGAAGCTGCTCACCCATTTTATGCCTGCCGCCTCGTAGTCTCCACCGAGGAATGCGGGGAGGGCGATGATGCGGGCATCGGGTTTTTGTGGAAAATTGAGAAAGTGGCTGTCCGGATTCACTGAAGCCCCGCCGGCGTGCAAGAGATAGGCTTCCTTGACCCAGTCCACAACTTGGGTCCGTGAGCTCGATATCACCGTCTCGACAGTGCGGCTGTCGATGATATGGAATGGCAGCATGTCAACCCCTACCGTCGCGGATCGTTTCTGCGCCGGGCAGGTTTGCCCCGGTAACGATATCGGCCCCGTAATTTTGCAGCACCCAGTCGTCGTCATAGACAGTTCGGGCGTACCTGTCCCCCATATCAGGAGAAACAGCGACCAGCGTCGCATCGGTCGGGAAGTCTTGCTTGCGTTGAAGCATCGCCGCGACCACGGCGCCGGTGGACGCGCCGACAAAGACTCCCCGGTGGGTGGCAAGACGGCGGCAGGCTCGGATGGCGTCCGCCTCTTTCACCCGGATCACCTCGTCCGGATGGTTCTCGTCGAGGTCGCGCAGTCCCGGGCGTCGGCTGGTGCCCAGGCCTGGGAGGTGCCGCCGGGCCGGCGGGAAGCCGAAGGTAACCGAACCGTAGGCATCGACCGCGATGACTCGAGTGTGCGGTGACTGTTTCCGGAATCGGTCGAGGCACCCCATGAGCGTTCCGGTCGTACCGGTGCCGACAAACAGGTACTCGACCGAGTCAAATTCACGCAAAATCTCCTGCGCCGTGCGGTCTGCGTGCATTCTCGGCCCCGCAGTGTTCGCATATTGATTTGTCCAGATGAGCTCCGGATCTTCTTCGAGGTATGCCTTGATACACCGGATTCGGGTGCCCAGGTATCCGCCGCTCTCATCGCGCTCATCAACCTGGACGACCTGCGCGCCAGCCGCTCTCATAAGAATTAGGTTATGCTCGGAGGTCAGAGGGTCGGTCACGCATGTGAATCTGTATCCCTTGGCCGCGCATATCATACTCAGAGCGACGCCGAGATTTCCCGAGGATGACTCTATGAGACGGGATCCGGGTTTCAGATGGCCGCCAAATTCCAGGTCGGAGATCAGGCCTAGAGCGGTCTTCAGCTTTATGGATCCGGCCGGATTTAAACCCTCCAGCTTTAGATAGGCATTTCCTTTGGGGAGTAGCCCGTCGAGCGACAGAAAAACATCACCCGTGATCACTTCATGGGCATGCTCATATATCACCGAACCACTTCCCGTCCCCCTTGGCGTACTCGCGGAGCTTCCAGCGTCACGTGCGGTGCAGTTGGTGGCGCCCTCGATCATGGATGCGGGTGGTATCGGGGCATTCTCAGCCCGGTATCGCGCGAGTATCACACCCCAAAGATGACCTGATTAGATTACGTACGTCACAAGGTGAGCCCTTTGGTGGCTACTCGCGAACGTTTGCGACATGGGCAGCAGTTGGTCGCTGGTTCAGGTGGTCCGGGCGCGGATCCCGGAAATGTCGCAGAACCGTCAGAACAAGGCCCAGGCGCTGCAGCGTCGTGTCACGCCCTGACCGCCACGCACAGGCCATGCCAAGGCGAGCTGCCCCAAAGAGTAACCAATACTCCAGAGTCGGACACACCGCGCCAACCCTGTGTTGTGACTGAAATCATTACACAAAGGACCCTTTGGGGGTTCTCCAAGAAATCGGTCGCATCTTCCCATTTCGCGCCGGGAGAGTCTTGTTGACATGACTGATGAGGTGTCAGGTAGCCTCGAGGGGAGGGTTTGGTGCATGTCCGCTTGCATGCAACCCTTTTCAAGGCTTCTGGGTGGCGTCGGGAATGTTTCTAGGATGCTGCCGGTCAATCGTCAGCGCCGGCCCCAAGGGGAGAAAAATGACTGATTCATTGCGTGCTATCGACACGGCGAATGAGGCCAATCTGTACTTCGGGATTGCGCGACTCCTTTACCCGATGGATTCTCTGAAGTTCCAACAGGAGAACTGGGAGCGAAAGCCTCTGCTTCTGCAACGAGAAAATCGAGATTACTTCTCGGAATTGATGACCCTCGCCGACTATGATCATTCTTTCAATCTGGCGGGGAGTCACCTGGACCACCTGCGCGTCGTGCTGGAAGGCAAGGAGACGCCTGTCTCAGAGCTGGGATCGGGCAGCTCTGAGAACGCTCTGGAGGCCGTTTACTCGCAATACCGTTCGGGCTCGACGGTCGTCATGAACTCCACCCAGGAACGGTTTCCGTCGATGAACCGCCTGGCAAAGTCGCTCGGGTCCGATATCGGCGCCCGGATCCAGATCAACTCCTACCTGACGCCGGCCAATGCCAGGGGGTTCGCCCCGCACTATGACATGCACGACGTCTTCATCGTTCAGGTGCACGGCACCAAGCGCTGGCAACTCTTCGAATCCCCCCTGCCGTTGCCGCTTCGTACCCAGCCGTACAAGCGTGACCAGCCGGTCCCTGCCCTGGTGTCGGAGTTCGACCTGAAGGCTGGGGATCTGCTGTATCTTCCGCGAGGCACTGTGCACGCCGGGACCTCCACTGATGAGGCATCGCTGCACTTGACCCTCGGAGTACATACGATCCTCTGGGCGGATGTACTCCACGAGGCCGTTCAGAAGCTGGTCGAGACGGACGTCAAGTACCGGGGCGGTCTACCGATGGGCTTCACGGGCAGCGCGGAGATACAGCAACAGGTCCGTAGCACCCTGACGGAACTAGTTGTCAGTTTGTCTTCGGAGATCGACATAGACGACGCAGTGGCGACAGCCGTTACGCAAGGGGTCTCACTGAACGCGCCAGCGTTGCAAGGGCACCTGATGGACCTGGAGCGGCTCGACGAGATCACCCCCGAGACAGAAGTGCAGAGGCGCCTGCCCATCCAGTGGAACCTAACGGTGAACGAGCAGACGGTGAACCTGGACTTCCACGGCAAGACCGTGCGCTTCCCTGCCGATGTCGCTGATGAGGTGCGGTTCACCGCCCAGAGGGGTAGCGGTGTCTTCACTGCCGCCACTATTCCGGGCGAGCTGGACGAGGCCGGCCGCTTGGTCCTGGTCCGGAAGCTCGTCGATGAAGGCTTCCTGACCTTCGCCTGACGGGTTCTCCTCTCAGGAGCCGATGACTCGCCATCTTCTCCGCAACCGGCGTGGCATCGGCTCCCTTGTCCTTTGTCTGGGTCAAGTAACCGATGAGAGAGGAGAGTTGTGGGAGACCAGGCATCCACGCAGACATGAGTGTCCGCGCGACGCCTGGCCGGCCTGTTCCGGCCGTATCTCGGGCGGGTGGCGATCAAGATGCTCTTGGTGGGCTGTCTTCCACCACTGCGATGGCGTCCCCTTCGTTCTGCGGAGGATCCTGAAGCTCGGCGAACCGCAAGGCCGAACCGCGGACCCTGACGGTGACGCCAACCGCCAGATGGGCGTGGGCGACCTGCGCGCGCAGGCCTGGTTCGAGTCGTTCGGGAACGTCACGGTGCGCGACCCCCACCGCGGTTTCCGCCGCTGATCGGATGGGCGAGTGCCGGACGGCGGGCCGAGGCGCGCAAGGTACCTTCAGCCTGCCGTCCGCGATGTCCGGGGACAGGCCGACCGACGGGAATCTTCCGGGCCCGACACGGCGCTCGGCCTGTTCTGGACGTGGGCGTCCAGGGCGAACGGGCGGTCGAACGGATCGAGGCGGCCTCCTGCCGGGGCGGCCCGCCCATGGGCTGCCCTATTGTCAGGGAACGCCGGACGCAGGAGGTCACAGGGCTGCCTGGGACGACTCGATCAGGTCGGCGAGGCCCAGGTCCTCTTCCCCGCAGGTCTCCTAATTGGTCACTCTCTGCGGATGGCCAACAGGTGCCGTGCGATGAAGAAGGACATGAAACTCTGCAGGAACCGGGTCGCCCGGCCCGGGCTCCGCTGTCACATGCACCAGGGACTTCCCGCGGGCCGGCGTCCCGCTGAGCCGTCCCCACGCAGGCGGGCTGCGGGCGGCGCACCCGCAGCGCCGACCGGCCGAAGGCCCCGGCGGCCCAGTTCCACGGTGAACCGCCCATCATCGGGCACACGGGCCACGCCGCCGTCGTGGACACCCCGCATTCCGGCCCAGTGCACCAGCAGGCCCAGGCCCGCTCCGAGCCCACTGCGGGTGGTGACCCGCGCCGAGACGGACAACGCCGCCCGCGCGTGCACCGACCTCGTGGCGGCGGGCGGCGGTGACACCATCGCGGCCCAGGTGCTGCGGCACGTGAGCGACACCACCTGGAACGCGCTGGTCGAACGCCACCGGGGAAGCGGCTGCGAGGCGCTCGCCACGTTCGCCCGCGCACTTCTGGACGGGAAGAAGTCGCTGCACGGCATCGTCGGCACTGTCGTGGGCAGGCTGCTGGCCGCACTGGGGCGGCCCCGGATCGAGCAGGTCTTCGCACGGGAACTGGCCGCCCGTGTGCCGCTGCCGTTCGGACATGAGGTCGCCGTCGCGGCGCGCGGCCTCCAGGCGGCAGGGATCTTCGTCTGTTTCACCGGCGGCGCCGTGATGCAGGACTGCGCATGCCTGCGAGACCTCCTCGAGCACGAGGGCAGGGCCCAGTTCGACAACCTCCTCCAAGGGGCCCTGAACGACTGGAGCGAACTGCCCACCCGGATGCACGACGGCGCGGTCATGCCCGGACACCAGCGGCCGTGAGCGACAGACCCGCGCGAGGCCGCCCGTAGCGGTCCGCCGTACGATGAGCAGGACGCTGGACGGCGCGCCAGGGGTATCCATCGTCCGAGGCGCTCGTTAGAGTGACGGGCCGGTCTGCTGAAGAGGAGTGTGAGGTGCGTGGCTGCCACAGCTGACCACCTCAAGGCACTCCTCAACGCCCACGCCACCGGCGACGACGACCGCTTCTACAGCATCGCCCTCCAAGTGGCAGCGAAGTCCGCCCGCCAAGGCCACGGCAAGCTCGCCGTCGAACTCCGCGAGATCATCGACGCCGCCCGCGCGGAGAAGATCCCCAGGATCGCTCCGACGCCGGTCGTCCAGCCCCGGGGCGAACTTGCCAGCCTCCTCACTGCCGGCTACCCCGACGTCCGCCTCGACGACATGACCCTCGCCGACGACGTCCGCGCGCCCCTGGACAAGGTCCTGCACGAGCAGCGCCAGCGAGCCCGCCTGGAACGCTTCGGCTTCACCCCCGTGCACCGCATCCTCCTGTCCGGGCCACCCGGCACCGGCAAGAGCATGACCGCTGCCGCACTGGCCAAGGAACTGTCCCTGCCGCTGTTCACCATCCGCCTCGACGGGCTGATCAGCCGCTTCATGGGAGAGACCGCCGCCAAACTCCGCACCGTCTTCGAAGCCGCCGCCGAGACCCGCGCGGTCTACCTCTTCGACGAGTTCGACGCCCTCGGAGCGGAACGCACCGCCGGCAACGACGTCGGCGAAGCCCGCCGCATCCTCAACTCCTTCCTTCTCTTCCTCGACGAAGCCCCCTCCGAGAGCCTCGTCGTCGCCGCCACCAACCACCGCCACCTCCTCGACCGCGCGCTCTTCCGCCGCTTCGACCTCGTCGTCCACTACGCACCACCCTCCCCACAACAGGCGATCGAGATTCTGCAACGACGCCTAGCCGGGATGGACACCACCGGCGTACCTTGGTCCGACCTGATCACCAAGGTCGACCAGCTCAGCCACGCCGAGCTGGTCAAGGCCGCCGAATCCGCGGCCAAACGCGCCATTCTCGGAGGCAACGACGTGGTCGACCAACACCTCTTGACCGAAGGACTGGACGAGCGGCACGCGCTGCGCCATGCCTGACCCGGCCCCGTCGCGGTTCACCCCCCACCTTCTTGTCCTGTGGCCTCCGAAGACCCTCACCCCGCGGCCGGGTCCGACTGCCCGTGGCGGCTCGCTCCTCTCGCGGCCTGACCGGCAGGCCCACGTGGACCACCTTCTCGGTGGGCTCAAGAGCGCCGAAGAGGCTTCCGCGACTGTCCGGGAACAGGTGGACCCCGCCGAGCGTGCGAGCGGCTTCGCGATCCGGGTGGAAGCTGCGGAGGGACACGATCTTGACCCGGACAAGCTCGCCAACTCCGGCCTGACCCTCATGAGCGTGCGCCAGGCGACCGATTCCAGCCCGCAAGAGGCCGTGATCTGGATCCCCGACGAGCGACTGCCGGCCTTCATGGACAAGATCAGCCAGTTCACCGAGAACACTTCGGAAGGTCACCCCAAGCAGAACGCGGCCGTCGCCAACGCCGAGCACATCAGCCGCCTTGTCTTCGACAAGCTCTGGCAGGACGACACCCCCGCCCCGGCCGAGGACGAGCACCGCTGGTGGGAGCTGTGGTTCGACCCCGAGCTCACCGAAGCCGACCAGGTCGCCACCCTCCAACGGGTCGCCGCAGCCAACGGCTGGCAGACGGCCGACCGCTCCATCAGCATCGGCGAGTACAGGGTCGCCCACGTCGCCACCACAGGAACCCAGCTCACGAAACTCTTCGCCACCAACGCCTGCCCCTCGGAAATCCGGCGGCCCAGTTTCGTCGAAGAGATCCACTCCCCAGCCCGGGCACTTCAGTACGACCTCGCCGACGACCTTGCCGGCCGGCTGGAGCACGCCGCTGCTGATGCCCCGGTCGTTTGCATCCTCGACACCGGCATCCACCAGGAGCACCCGATTCTCAAGCAGGCCCTGGCCGGCCGTGCTCAGAGCGTCTTCGCCCACGAAGGGCCGGACGACCTCGCGGGGCACGGCACCCAGATGGCCGGGCTCGCCCTCCTGGGCGACCTCGCCTCGGCACTTGAGTCCAACGGACAGATCCGGCTCGCACACGGGCTGGAGTCGGTCAAGATCCTCCCCAAGCGGATCACCCACGACGACACTCCTCGCGCCCACGCGGTGGTTACCATCGACGCGGTCTCCAGGGCGGAGACAGGCGCAGTCGAACAGCCCCGCGCCCGGGTCTACTCCATGGCCATCACGGCACCCTCCACCCCCGAACGCAACGGCACCGACGGCACAGCCAGCCTGCCCTCCGCAACCCTCGACGCGCTCGCCGCCGGCACCGACCTCACCGTGAACAGCGACCGTATCGAACTGCTGGGTGCCCCCGAACCCGCCGCCTCTCGACTCATCGTCGTCTCGGCGGGAAACGTCCGGGACCACCGCATCGCCGACCTGCGACAGGACGACGGCAGCCTCCACCACCTCGGTCAGTGCGACCTCTCCCGGATCGAGGACCCCGCCCACGCCTGGAACGTCCTGACCGTCGGCGCCTATACCGACCTCGACCAGCCACCCGTCCATCAGAGCTTCGCTGGCTACAGGACGCTCGCCGCCGCCGGAGAACTCTCCCCGTTCAGCCGCACCTCCGTCACGTGGCCCGCGAACACCGCGATCAAGCCCGACATCGTCCTCGAAGGCGGCAACCTCCTCATCGACGGCTCCGGCACCCTCGTCGACCAGCACGAGGTCGTCAGCCTGACAACCACCCACCGCGAGACTGGCCGGCCGTTCACCACCGCGAACGCCACCAGCGCCGCCACCGCCCAGGCAGCGCGTCTGGCCGCCATCGCGCACGCTGCCTACCCGGCCCTGACACCGGAGGCCGTTCGGGCACTCCTGGTCCACGAGGCTCGCTGGACCGCTCCCATGACCAATCACATCCTCAGGGCGAACGGTCGACGCCGCACCGATCCGGGGCACGGCACCGCCGCCTTCGCCCAGACCGTGCTGCGGCGCTACGGCTGGGGCGTCCCCACGGAGCAGCGGATCCTGTCTAGTGCGGCCAACGCGGTCACGCTGATGATCCAGGGCTCCCTCGTGCCGTTCATCAAGAAGAAGGGGCGGGTGCAACTGGGCGAGCTCAAGCTCCACGAACTCCCATGGCCCCGCGAGCAACTCCTCGACCTCGGCCCCGCCCAGGTCTCGCTGCGTGTCACCCTCTCCTACTTCATCGAACCCAACCCCGGCCGGAAGGGTGCCCACCGCCAGCACGCCTATCCCTCCCACCGGCTGCGCTTCGCGATCAAGGGGACGGAGACCCTGGCGGCGTTCGAACGGCAGGTCGCCACGAACGCCGAGGCCGAAGACGATGGCATCACCACCATCAGCAGGTTCGAGAGTGACAGGTTCTGGCTTGCCGGATCCGACAACCGAAACCGTGGGTCCCTGCATTCCGACATCTGGACCGGCAGCGCGGCCGAGCTCGCGGACTGCGGAGTCCTGGCGGTCTACCCGGCCGGCGGCTGGTGGAAGTACAACAACCGAGCCGACCGGGTCGGCCGACCGGTCTCCTATGCCCTCCTCGTGTCCCTCACGACACCCGAGATCGAGACCGACCTCTACACCCCTGTCGCGGTGCGGCTCGACGTACCGGTACCGACCGACCTGGCGGCACGAGTCGAGACATCCTCCGGAATTCCCGTACAGCTGCCGCTGGGCTGGTAGGCAACGGGAGCAGGGTTCCGGGCTCGCGACCGGGGCCGCGCGCCTGCGCTGCAGTGGATTCCGCAATGTTCATGCTGCTTGCCCGAAGCCGCTGTCGGCCGAGGGATCGGTTTGGTCGGCGGCCTGGGTGTCCGCTCGGTCGAGGGCGGTGGCGAGGGCGTTGACGGCTTGGTCGGCGGAGTCTTTGAGGAGGTGGCCGTAGAGGTCGGTGGTGATGGCAAGGGTGGAGTGGCGCATGGTCTTGGAGATCACGGCGACGGGGATGTCTTCGGCGATCATGATGCTGGCGGCGGTGTGCCTGAGGTTGTGGAGGCCGATCCTGGGCAGGCCGGCTTCGGCGGTGCGCTTGCGGAGCTGGTCGAGGACCCACTGGGGCCGCAGCGGCGTACCGTCGGGGCGGGCGAAGACGAGCCCTTCGAGGAGCCCTTCGGGATGGGCGGCCATCTGGAGTGCGGCCTGGCGGTGCAGGGCTGCCATGGCTCTGGGGGAGAGGCTGATCCATGCGCGGCCGGCCTCGGTCTTGGGCTCGCGGAGGTGGATCTTCCCGTTGTCGATGGCGGCGAGAGTCCAGCGGACGTAGAGCTTGCGGTCCATGAGGTGCACGTCGGACCAGTGGAGAGCGAGGATCTCGCCGCGGCGCATGCCGGTGCCGAGCATGACCTCGAACAGGTCGGTGAGCCGGTCGGCGTAGTGCTCCGCGCTGTGGCGCAGGAACGCCGCGGCCTCGTCCGGGGTCCAGCAGGTACGCTCCGCCGCGCGGGGCTTGGGCGGAACACTGTGCTTGGCCGGGTTGTAGCGCAGCCGCCACGTGCGCACCGCGTGGTTCAGCGCGTTGAGCAGCGTCGAGACCACCCGGTAGACCGTGACCTGCCCGCGGCCGGCCGTGCGCTGCGCGGACACCCAGGCGTCGACGTGCTTGGGCCGCAGGTCGGGCAGCCGGCACTGGCCGAAGGCGGGGATGATATCCCGCTCGACGCAGTCCTCGTACCCGGCGTAGGTGTTCAGTGCGAGCTCTTCCTTCTTCGCTGCCAGCCACTCCCGCAGGAAGCTCGCCACCGTGGTACGGCGGTCCTCGTACACCCCGCGCAGCTCGCCGTTCAGCACCGCCTTCATCTCCCGGGCCGCCTCGGCGCGGGTGGCGAACCCACCGCGCCGGCGGGTCTTCCGCTTACCGTCCTCAGGGGCCAGGTCGACGCAGTACGTCCACGACCCGCGGCCCGCCTCCTCCAATAACTGCACACACCACGGACCCAACTGCCTTCCATGCTCGTCCGAACAACCACACCGCCGGTATACCCGACCACGCTGCGCACGCTGTCCCATGAGCTTCCCCTTCTCTCGGACTGGGTGGTGCCTCTGGGACCAGAGTGGCTGCTGTGTCGGGTGTGGCGGCAGAGCGTGCGGGGCGGTGCGCGAAGCACTCAGAACCAGACGGCGAAGACACGCTCAAGGCGACACACCGCCCGGAAGATCACCATCCGTAGTCGGTGGGTAGGGGACCATGATCCGCCCGCAGGCGCCGGTCCCGTGGGCCGACTGACGGTATCGGCACGAGGGCAGTCGGGCTGGCGTGAGGCCGCTTGCTGAAAGCCCGACAGATCCCGATCACAGACGGTATCCGCGGTGGGGTGATCGGCCTGGGGGCCATTTTGGGACCACATCTGATGAGCACCCGTGGACGCTGATGATCGGAAACGGACACTTGTGCGCAAAGTAAACACTGAGCCACGGTCAGAGGTCCGCAGCGCCACTTCCGCAGAGAAGTCCCAACTCACTTGCACCTCATGGTGGTTGAACAACAAGAAGGCCGAGACCTTGAGGCCTCGGCTGCCGACAATAAGTGAACCCCTTGACTGGGGGTCAAGGGGTCGCAGGTTCAAATCCTGTCGTCCCGACTTGCTTAACCGCAGGTCGTAGGCCGTTTCCGCCGTTGGCGGGAGCGGCCTTTTTTTGTGTGTCGTAGGGGTGGTCGTGCCTCGTCCGGCTGTGGGGTGCGGCTGGGGGTGGGCTGGGCTGGGCAACTCGGCTCGGTGGGGCTGGGGTTGGCGCGTGCGACTTCGTGGGGGTTGCCGGCGGGGCGTTCCGGTGGGTTGGTGGGGGTTGCGCCCAAGTGGGCTTGAGCATGGATGCTTGGGTGAGCCCAACTTCCCCGTGCAGCAAAGGATTCGCCTCTCATGCCGTCCACCACCACGCGCACCGCGGCGCGCGACGTTTCGGGTCGTGCTGTTCCCGCCTCGGGGGCGCTGCTCGTCGTCGGTTTCGTCCTGCTCAGCCTCAACACCCGGGTCGCGTTCGGGCAGATCGGACCGCTCGCGCCGGTTGCCGGGTGGGGGCAGGGCACGGTCACCGTGCTGTCGTTGCTGCCGCCGCTGTGCATGGGCCTGTTCGCCCCGCTCGGTGCGTTCGTCCGGCGCCGGCTCGGTGAGGAGCGTGGGCTGTTCTGGGCGAGCGTGCTGCTGGTGGTCGGGGCGGTGTTACGTACGGTGGGGCTGCCCGGGCTGTACGCGGGCACGGTGCTGGTCGCCGTCGCGGTGGCGGTGGTGAACGTGCTGATCCCGGTGTTCGTGCGGGCCCGCTTCGCGCCGCGGCGGGTCGGCACCATGATGGGCGTCTACGCCCTCTCGATGGGCACCGGTGCGGCGGTCGTGGCGGCGCTGGTCGCGCCGGTGGCCACCGCCTGGACCTGGCAGGCCGCGATCGCGATCGCGATCGTCCCCGCGGTGCTCGCGGCGGCGGGCACCGCCCCGCAGTTGCGGGTCGAGCGGCGGACGGCTGACACCACCGCGGCCGCTCGCCGGCCGGTCGCCCGTACGGCGCTGGCGTGGAGCCTGGCCGCCTTCTTCGGCATCCAGACCCTGGTCTTCTACGCCACGCTCGCCTGGCTGCCCACCATGCTGGTCGACGCCGGCCTGAGCCGTACGGCCGCCGGCACCGACCAGGCGGTCCTGATCCTCGGCCTCGCCGTCGGCGGCTTCCTGGCTCCCGTCCTCGCCGCCGCGCGCGGGGACCAGCGCCCGCACATCCTCGGCGTGGTGGCGGTCTGCGTAGTCGGCCTGCTCGGCGTCACGCTCGCTCCCGCCGCCGGGGCACCCGTCTGGGCGGGCATCCTCGGCATCGGGATGGGCGGCGGCCAGGCCCTGCCCGGCGTGCTCTTCGCCCGGCGGGGCACCGACCAGGACCACGTGGCGGCCCTGTCCACCATGGCCCAGACCTGCGGCTACCTGCTCGCCGCCTCCGGCCCCGCCCTGCTCACCGCCCTGCACACGGGCACCGGTTCGTGGACGGCCCCGCTGCTCACCATGGTCGGCCTGCTGCTCGCCGGTTCCGTCCTGAGCATGCGCGCGGGCCGCGACGCCTGACGGGCCGCGACGCCTGATCCACGCGCCCCCGGCCCGGCTCACCAGGCGTCCAGCACCCGCACTCGTGTGTCCGTGGGGAATTCGGCGATCGGGCCGGCCTGCCGGGCGAACTCGGTGATGGCGGCGAACTGGTCCTCCGCCAGCCGGAAGTCGAGGGTCTTGAAGTAGCGCTCCAACGAGGCCGCGTCGAACGGCTCCCAGCACGCCGCCTGCTCCGCGATCTCGGGGAGGTGCTCCAGGGACAGGTCGCGGGCGGCGAGCAGGGAGCGGTGCACCTGGCGGACCGTCTTGGCGTTGCGGGCCAGGTAGTCGCGGCGGACGGCCCAGACGGCGAAGACGAACGGGAGCCCGGTCCACTCCTTCCACATCTGCCCGAGGTCGTGGACGTGCAGGCCCAGCTGCTCGGCCCGGTACAGCGACGCCGTCAGCGCGACGTCCCCGATGACCACGGCGGCGTCCGCCTCCCGCATCATCGCTTCCAGGTCGTGCTGCTGGACCGCGTACCGCGGCGTGACCCCGTACTGCTCGGCGAGCAGCAGCCTGGCCAGGCAGACGGACGTGCGGGAGGTGGAGCCGAGCGCCACCCGGGCGCCGTCCAGCTGGTCCAGCGGCAGCCGGGAGACGATCGAGCAGGACATCACCGGGCCGTCGCAGCCCACCGCCAGTCCGGGCAGCACCACCAGCTGGTCGGCGTTGCGCAGGAACTCGACCAGGCTGATCGGTGAGATGTCGAGGTCCCTGCGGACCAGCGCGTCGTTCAGCTCGTCGGGGGTCCTTCTGGTCAGGTCGAGGTCGAGCAGGGCCGTGGTCCGGGCCAGCCCCCAGTACACGGGGAGCGAGTTGAGGAACCGGATGTGTCCGACCCGGGGACGACGGGCGGCGGTGCTTGGTGTTGTCTCCACGATCGGAGAGTAGCCCCGCACAGCACGGACGGTGTCGAGGGGGCCACTCGAACGAGTCACCCCCTCGACGGGTTCGCACCGGTGGTGCTGATGTCCGGTCAGATGAACGGAGTGTCGGGCATGCCGCCCAGCAGGAGCTCTCCCGACCAGTCGAGGATCAGGTCCTGCCCGACCACGTGCTGGCAGATCGTGGTCAGGTCGCGCAGCCGACGGTCGAGCGGGGTGCGCTGGGAGTAGATCGAGTCGCCGCCGACCAGGTCGTAGAGGTCGCTCGCGATGTCGCGCGCGGTCCGGAACGCGTTGTACCTGGCCAGGGCCGCGATCGCGCGTTCCTGCGGGCGCACCGGCTCGTTCGCCACCAGCCTGGCCCAGACGTCCTCGACCGAGGAGTAGACCAGGGTGCGGGCGGCGGCGAGGTTCAGCTCGCACTGGGCGACCGTGCGCCGCGCGCGCGGCGAGTCCCGCCAGCCCGTGCCGCTCGCCCGGTCCACCCGCTTCTCGGCGATCTCGTGGACGTAGTCCAGCGCCGCGCGCGCCGCGCCCAGCGGGACGCCGGGCATCTTCCGCAGGATCGCGTCCGGGTGACGGTTGATCGGACGGTCGTCGAGCGGCTGGTCGAAGGTGAAGGTGTGCTCCTCCGGGACGAAGACGCCCTCGGCGCGGTAGTCGCAGCTCCCGCTGCCGGCGAGGCCGGTGGTGTACCAGTTGTCGATGATCTCCACCTGGTCGCGCGGCAGCAGCACCACCCGCCACACCGGGCGGCCGCGCTCGTCCTTGACCTGCTCGCCGTCGCGGAACACCAGGCTGCCGCCCGCGATCACGTCGGCGTGGGTGCAGCCGCTGCCGAACCGCCAGGTGCCCTCCAGCCGGTAGCCCCCCTCGACGACGTGGGCCCGGGCGCCCGGACGGACCTGTCCGGCGGTGACCATGTCCAGGCTCGGATACATCCGGCGGGCGACGTCCGGCCGCAGGAAGCCGGCGTAGATGCCCGAGTCCATCCCGATCATGACGCACCAGCCGAGCGAGGTGTCGGCCCGGGACGCCTCCTCGATGATCGCGATCTGCTCCATCGAGGTGAGATCGCTGCCGCCCCACTCCGCGGGCATCGCGGCCCGGAACACGCCGGCGGCGCGGAGCGACTCGACCAGGTCCTCGGGCAGCCGGCGCAGCTGCTCGATCTCCTCCGAGCGCTTGGCGATCAGCGGGGAGAGCCGGCGGACCTCGCCCAGGATCTCCTCGTACCCGAGGGAACCGCGGGGGGCGTCAGGCATCGGCCAGCTCCTTGCGCTCCTCCGCGGACCGGGCGGCGTCGACGAGTTCGCCGGAGCGGATCAGACGCAGGACCCCCTGGATGTCGGCGTCCATGCGGCGGTCGGTGTCGACGAACGGGGCGACGGTGCGGACGAGGTCGTGGACGGTGCGGCTGCGGGTGGCGAGCAGATCGGCACCGCGGATCTCGACGGCCTGGCAGGCGGCGAGCAGGTGGATGGCGGTGACCTCCTGGACGAGTTCGACGATCGTGCGCGCGTCCCGTGCGGCGATCGGGGACATGCTGACCTTGTCCTGGTTGTGGGCCTCGGTGGAGCGGGAGAAGACGCTGACCGGGTTGGTGTTCTTGAGGGCTTCCGCGGTGATGGCGGAACAGGCCAACTGCATGCCCTTGAAGCCGTGGTGCAGACCGGCGGCCCACTCGTCGGCCTGCACGGGGGCGATCAGGTTGGGGGTCAGGCCGTTGTTGAACTTCTCGTCGACGAGGAGTTCGAGCTGGCGGTCGAGGAGGTCGGCGACGTTGGCGACGGCGACCTTGAGCGCGTCCATGGCCTGGACGACGTGGCCGCCGTAGAAGTTGCCGCCGCTGTGGACGGTGGCGCCGGCGACGTCGAACAGGGGGTTGTCGTTGGAGGAGTTGATCTCGATCTCGATCCAGCGGCGGGCCCAGTCGATGGTGTCCCGCAGGACGCCGATGACGTGGGGGGCGCAACGGATGGAGTAGCGGTCCTGGATGGTGCGGGTCAGGCGCTGGTAGCCGCGGTCCTCGAGGGCGTCGCTGAGGCCGAGGACCTGGCTGTGCTCGAGGGCGAGGCCGGAGTCGGTGAGGATCTCGGCGATCCGGCGGGCGCTGGTGACCTGCCCGGGGTGTGGCTTCTCCTCGTGGATGAAGGCGTTGAAGTGGCTGCGGTTGCCGTGCAGGCCCTCGCTGGCCAGGGCGGTGCAGACCTCGGCGAGGACGGCCAGCTCCTCGGCGCGGGCGATGGCGAGGGCGGCGTAGGCGGAGGAGAAGGAGGTGCCGTTGATGAGCGCGAGGCCGTCCTTGGCCTCGGGCACGAGCGGCTCGAGGCCGAGTTCGGCGAGGACCTCGGCGGCGGGGCGGACGACGCCGCGGTGGAGGAGCTCGCCCTCGCCGATGAGCGGCGCGGCGACGTAGCACATGGGGACGAGGTCACCGCTGGCGCCGACGGAGCCGCGCTCCGGAATGACCGGGAGGGCGTCGTGGCGCAGGAGGTCGAGCAGGCGGTCGACGATGGCGGGGTTGACGGCGGAGTTGCCGCGGGCCAGGCAGTTGGCCCGGATCAGCAGGGTGGCCCGGGCGACCTCGGGCGTGGCGGCGGGGCCGGTGCCGTTGAGGTGGTAGCGGATCATGTTGCGCTGGAGCTCGGCCGCCTTGGCCGGGGAGATCTGGCGGTTGGCGCTGTCGCCGAAACCGGTGGTGACACCGTAGATGGGCTGCTGGGTGGCGATCAGGTCGAGCTTGAGGCTGCGGGACTCCCGCAGGCGCACGGCGGCGGCCTCGGACAGTCCGACCTCCCCCTCGCCCCGGGATATCCGTACGACCTCGGCGATCGTCAGGCTCCGTCCGTCGAGCACGGCACGTTCCGTCATCGGTGATGTCTCTCTCGTGAGCGTGGGGGTTTTGTCGTCGGGGGGTTCTGGAAGGGTGCGGAAGGCGGGCTCCTTGAAGGCACCTGCTTGAAGGCACCCGCTTGAAGGCACCCGCTTGAAGGCACCCGCTTGAAGGCGTGTACGTGAAGGCGCGTGCGTGAAGGCGTGTACGTGAAGGCGCGTGCGTGAAGCCGCCTACTTGAAGGCGACGAGCATGCCCTCGGGCCCGGCCAGATGCTCGGCCCGGATGTCCCGGAACCCGGCCTCGGCGAGCCAGGTCCGGCCGTCGGCGGCCGTGAAGTCGAAGCCGCCCGGGGTCTCGATGAGCATGTTCAGGCTCTGCAGCAGGCCGAAGGTGTTCACCCGGCGCTCGTCGTCGATCAGCGCCTCCAGCACCACGACCGCACCGCCCTTCGGGAGCGCGTCATGGGCCTCGCGCAGCAGCGTCAGCTTGGTCTCCGCGTCCCAGTCGTGGAGGATGTGCGCGAACACCAGCACGTCGGCGGTCGGGAACGCGTCGATGAAGAAGTCCATGGGGCCGAAGGTCAGCCGGTCCGACAGTCCGAGGCCCGCGACGTACTCCTCGAACCCGGCCCGCACGGCCGGCAGGTCGTGGCCGGTCCCGCGCAGGTGCGGATGGCGCAGCGCCACCTGGCCCAGCAGCGCGCCCTCGGAACAGCCCAGGTCGGCCACCGTCCGGTACCGCTCCCAGGGGAACTTCCGCGCCAACTCGCGGACGGCCTCCAGGGAGAGCGCGGACATGGCCCGTTGGAACGCCCGCAGCCGGACGGGGTCGGCGTAGATCGCCGAGAACGGGTCGCCGCCGGTCCTGGCCTCGTTCTGCGGCTGACCGGTGCGCAGGGCCTCGGTCAGGTTCCCCCAGAACTGGTAGAGACGGGTGCTGCGCATCTCCATGACGCCACCGAGATAGCCCGGCTTCGCCCGGTCGAGCACCTGGTCGGCCACCGCGCCGTTCGCGTAGCGGCCCTCGTCGTCCCGGTCGAGCAGTCCGAGCGACACCAGGGCGTCGAGGAAGTCCGCGGCGGAGCGCTCGTGGAGCCCGAGCCGGGTCCGCAGCTGCTCCCCGTCCAGGGGGCCGTTCGCCAGTTCGGTGAACACACCCAGCTCGACCGCGCTCAGCATGGTCTTCGAGGCGCGGAACGCGGAGCTCAGTTCCACCACGTCCGCCACGGAGGAGATCCGCGTGCGCCGTTCGCGCCAGGCCGTGGGGAGGTACGGGTCGTCTCGGCCGAGATCGACCGACTCGGTGCTCATGCTTCTCGATTCGTCGATGGTCGCTGCTTCCGGAGCGAGCTTCGTCGGACCGCATGAACAGGTCCATGGGCATGTCAGGTTGCTGCCACTTCTTCGTCGAGGGGAACCTCTGTGGGCGCCGGGCGGCGACCTGTGCGGGGCAGGGGGAGTTGGGTCGGGTGGGTCGGGCGCGTGTGCGGGAGGCGAACGGGCTGGCCGGTTGGGGGAATTGCGGGTTTCGGAGCCGTCCGGTGGCCGTTCGGGAGGGGGAAAGCGCGCTAGCTTGGCGGCATGGATGTCACCACGACGCAAGCAACGGTGAAGTTCGACGCCAAGGTGGTCGCGGCCGCCTCGACCACGGTGGTGCTCTGGGCCTCCGCCTTCGTCGCGATCCGGGACGCGGGGGACGCGTTCGGGCCGGGGGCGTTGGCGTTGGGGCGGCTGCTGACCGGTGCGGTGGCGCTGCTGGCCCTGCTGCTGGTGCGGGGGGAGGGGGTGCCGCCGCGGGCCGCGTGGCCGGGGATCCTGGGCTCCGGGGTGCTCTGGTTCGGGCTGTACATGGTGGCGCTCAACTGGGGGGAGAAGGAGGTCGACGCGGGCACGGCCGCGATGGTGGTCAACATCGGGCCGGTGCTGATCGCGCTGCTCGGCGGCTGGCTGCTGAAGGAGGGCTTCCCGCGCAGTCTGCTGGCGGGGATGGCGGTCTCGTTCGCGGGTGCGGTGGTGGTGGGCGCTTCGACGTCCGGGGGCGGCAGTTCGGTCCTCGGCATCGTGCTGTGCGTGGTGGCGGCGGTGGCGTACGCCTCGGGTGTGGTGAGCCAGAAGCCCGCCCTGCGGCACGCCTCGCCCTTGCAGACGACGGCGTTCGGCTGCCTGGTCGGCGCGGTGGCCTGCCTGCCGTTCGCCCCGCAGCTGGTGGACCAGGTCGGGCACGCGCCGCTGCGGGCCGTCCTGGACATGGTCTACCTCGGCCTGTTCCCGACCGCGCTGGCCTTCACCACCTGGGCCTACGCGCTCTCCCGCACCACCGCGGGCAAGATGGGCGCGACCACGTACGCGGTGCCGGCCCTGGTGGTCCTGATGTCCTGGATCGTCCTCGGCGAGGTGCCCGGCTGGCTGGCGCTGCTCGGGGGCCTGCTCTGCCTGGGCGGCGTGGCGGTCTCCCGGCGGCGGTGACGGGGGCGGTGACGAGGGCGCGCGAGGCTACAGCACCAGGGTGGTCTCGCCGCGGCCGAGCAGATAGCCCAGGTGCAGCCGGTTCTTGGCGCCGAGGCCGTCCTTGATGGCGGCGACGTGCGCCTGCAGCGATCGCTCGCTGATGCCCAGTCGGCGGGCGATCACCTTGTCCGAGTGCCCCTCCACCAGGAGCCGCCGGATCGACTCGCGGATCGCGGGTACGACCTCGGGTGCGGCCTGGGCGGCGTGGATGGGGACGAACGGGAAGGGCTCGGCGCGGTCCCAGGAGCGCTCGAAGACGTCGCTGAGGAAGCGGACCACGGACGGCTCGGTGATCATCGAGGCCACCGTGCGGTCCTCGTTGGCGGAGATGAACGCGGTGCTGCGGTCGATCACGATCAGCCGGTCGAAGAACTCGGCCAGGGTGCGGACCTGGACGCCGTGGTCGGTCACCGTGCGGACGTAGCCCTTGGTGGCCTCGTCGAACCGCGTGGTGTGCTGGTAGAGGGTGCGCATGGCCACGCCGCCGGCGATCTGACGGCGTACGGACTCCAGGGCCCCGTCGAGCACCAATCCGGGCCTGGGGCCGTCCGGTTGGGCGGTGAGGATCTCCCGCTCGGCGTCCTCCAGGGCGGTCTGGATGCTCCGGTTGATCTCCGGCAGCCCGTGCAGGTGCACCACCCCGTGCGTGGCGGGCTCCCCGGCCGCCACCGCCGGGGCCTCCTTCTCCTGGCTCTGCTGCTTGGCCAACTGGGCCAGGGCGAGCTTCAGGGCGGCCTCGACGAGGTCGCCGCCGAGCTCCTGGTCCTGTGCCGGAACCCCGGGCGCCAGCGCTCCTCCGGCGCGGCCCTGCCCGTCCGATGTGCCCGGTCCTGCCCGCATTTAGACCCCTCGGTTAACCGCAATGCGAAGACCCGAACCATCCCAGGCCTGGAGCCGTGAACCCGGCCGAGGGAAACTTGGTTGTGCGGGCGGCGGAACTCCCCGGGGGAACGCGAGGGGAACCGTCGAATCGCCCGAACGTGATGATTGAGCAAGCGAGTTGAGTATCGCTCGGGCGCCGCTGGCGACGCGGCGCAACCCTTTCCGGAACCGACGTCGGATCAGTGCTGCCCGCCCGGGTCTCCCTCCCTGATCAATTTTACGAAAAGAGTTCTGCCATGCGCCAGTTCGCTTCCCTCCGGATCATCGCCCCGCTCGCCCTCCTGCTGGCCCCGGTGGCCGGTGTGGTCGCCGGCACCTCGCTGCTGCACGGCACCCCCGCGGTCGGGGTGCAGAACCGCGCCGACGTGGGCTGGAACAACCCGCCGGCCGAGGTCACGCCCACCCCCAGCCACGTGCCCGCTTCCTGACCGTCCCCCCGACCCTCCGACGTACCGGCCCACCGCCGCCAGATCCGAAGAAAGCAGCCGACTGCCATGTCCGACTCACCGTGGTTCGTCTCCCGCCCCACCAGCAGCCGCGCCCCGTACCTGGTCTACTGCTTCCCGCACGCCGGCGGCAACGCCCGTTCGTTCCTGACCTGGCAGCAGCACCTGGAGGCCGACGCCGAACTCGTCGGCGTCTGCGCCCCCGGGCGCGGCCTGCGGCTGGACGAGCCGAGCCCCGCCGACATCGCCGAGCTGGCCGAGGGCGCCGCCCGGGCCATCGCGGCCGACGCGGACCGTCCGTTCCTGCTCTTCGGCCACAGCTTCGGCGCCGTGGTCGCCTTCGAGACGGCCCGTCGCCTGCGCGAACTCCCTTTGCTGAAGCACCTGGTGGCCTCCGGCTGCGCCGCCCCGCGCCTGCTGCCGAGCGAGCGCGTGCGGCAGACGGCCAGGCTGCGCGGCCAGGAGTTCACCGAGGCGGTCGCCTTCTTCGGCGGACTGCCGCCCGAGGTGCTCGCCGAGCCCGAGCTGCAGGATCTGCTCCTGCCGGGCCTGCGGGCCGACTTCCACCTGGTCTCCGGCTACCGCTACCGGCCGGGCGCGCCGCTGCGGATCGGCGTCTCGCTGGTCAACGGCCGCGAGGACCCGCACGTGGGGCCGGCCGAACTGCGGTACTGGGAACACGAGTCCGTGCTGCCGCTGCGTTACCACTGGGCCGACGGCGGCCACTTCTACTTCGGCCCCGACCCGGCGCCCGCGGTCGATCTGCTGCGCTCACTCGTTCGTGCGGATTCCGGTGCGCCGAGCGCCCGCGAGGAACACGTCGAACTTATCTAGTTGTGCCGCCGGAAGCACGGGTGGTAACCCGTCCGGAACCGCAGTCGGGGAAACCCCCGCAACCCGCGTCACAACAGAGAGGAGCCTGCGATGCAGTCGGCAGCCGCAGAGCAGCACCACCGAGCCCGGGTGTTCCGGGAGCTCCACGAGCGGCCCACGGCCTTCGTGATCCCGAATCCCTGGGACGCCGGATCCGCCAAGCTGCTGGCCGGCCTCGGCTTCCCGGCGCTCGCGACCACCAGCGGGGGACTGGCCTTCTCGCTGGGCCGCCCCGACGGTGACAACCGGGTGAGCCGGAGCGAGGCCCTGGCCAACGCCGCGGACATCGTGGCCGCCACACCGCTGCCGGTCGCCGCGGACCTGGAGAGCGGCTACGGGCCGGGCCCCGAGGACGTCGCCGAGACCATCCGGCTGGCCGCCCGGGCGGGCCTGGTGGGCGGTTCGATCGAGGACGCCACCGGGGACCCGCAGGCGCCCGTACTGGAGCGGGCGGCGGCCGTGGACAGGATCCGGGCGGCGGTCGAGGCCGCGCGCTCGCTGGACTTCCCCTTCACCGTCACGGCGCGGGCGGAGAACTTCCTCTACGGCCGCCCCGACCTGAAGGACACGGTCGCGCGGCTGCAGGCCTACCAGGAGGCCGGCGCGGACGTGCTGTACGCCCCGGGCCTGCCGGACGCCGAGGCGGTGCGCACGGTCTGCGCCGAACTGGACCGCCCGGTCAACGTCCTGGCCGCGGCCGGCGGCCTGAGCCTGTCGGTCGCGCAGCTGGCCGAGCTCGGCGTGCGGCGGATCAGCCTGGGATCCGCCCTGGTCCGCGCCGCGCTGGGCGGGCTGATGGCCGCGGCGGAGGAGGTGCGCACCACCGGGACCTTCGGGTTCGCGGCGCGGGCGCTGCCGTACGCCAGGGCCAACGAGCTCTTCGCCGAGCTCTCCGACATCCATCGACCCCCGAAGGAAGAGACGTCATGAGTGTCCTGCAGGCCCCGCGGTACGTCCTGGGGGAGGAGGAGCTGGAGCACACCGAGGTCGAGTGCCTGGCCGAACGGGCCGCCGAGCTGAAGATGGTGCCCAAGGCCGCGCTCTGGGGCTGGGGGTCGGTGCGCCGCACCGGCCGGGGCCTGGCGGAGCTGGCGATCGAGAGCGGCACGGCCACGCTGCGGGCGGCGGGGGTGGACCCGGCCGAGGTGGACGCGCTGATCCTGTGCTCCACCCGCTTCCCGGGTGGTCCGCGCACCCACGGCCGGTTCGTGGAGCGCATCCTGACCGGGACGGGCCTGGAGCGCGCGGCGTTCCTCGGGATCACGCTGAACCGCTGCACCAACCTGCTGGTCGCCCTCGACGCCGCGCAGGCGTTGGTGGCGGCCGGCCGGCACCGCCGCATCCTGGTCGTCACCACCGACCGGATCGAGGACGAGAAGGAGCGGATGGAGAGCTTCGCGCTCTTCAGCGACGGGGCGGCGAGCTGCCTGGTCTCGGCCGAGGCCGAGGCCAACTCGGGCGCCGGGTACCGGATCCGGTCCACCGCGAGCGCCCAGGAGGCGGCCGCGCTGGACTGGTCCCACGAGATCAGCGCCGACCTGTCCCGGGAGGCCAACTGGCGCCTGCTGGCGCCGCTCGGCCTGGAGCTCGACCAGGTGGACGGACTCCTGCACGCCAACCTCTTCCTGCCGCTGGTCACCATGAAGGAGCGCCAAGCAGGCTTCACCGCACGCCAGTTGTACACCGAGAACATCACCCGGTTCGGGCACTGCTTCGCCGCGGACCCGCTGATCAACCTGGCCGACCAGGAACGCGCCGGGCTGCTGCGCGACGGCGGCCACTACCTGGCCGCCGTCAGCGTGCCGGGCTCGCGGGTCGCCGTCCTGCTGCAGCGCCACGACAACTGACGATCCGTCGGTCGCGCCACCCCTCCCCGTAAACCCTTCGCCGCGCTACCCGCCGCCCGTGGGTCGCCCCGGCGCGCCCAGCCACGCCACCGTCCCGATGGAGTGCCCGTGTACGCCCACCAGACCCACGACCTCGACGACCTGACCACCTCGCTGCCCGCAGGCGGCTTCGAGTTCAGCCCCAGCGTGCAGGCCGAGGCCGAAGCCGTCCTCGCCGCCGGCCCGGCCGTCACCTACCACCGGCTGCTCGCCGACCAGGAGTCCCAGAGGACCCAGCTGGTCGCCCGCCGGGTGCTGGCCGCCTTCCTCGCCGAGGAGGACCCCGGCGCGGGCCCGGTCACCGCCGACGCGCTCACCGCCCTGGTGGCCGCCGCCCGGGCGGAGTTCGCCCCGACGGCGGCCCGGCTGACCGCCGCGCCCGCCGACCGGGCCGTCGCCCTGCGCGGCCGCGCCCCGGTCGCGCTGCTGGCCGGCTGCTGGCTGGACACCGTCTCGCAGCCCGCCACCCAGCCCGCCGTGGTGGTGAACCGGCTCTACGCCCAGTACTTCGCGCTCAAGGGCGAGGGCCGCCCGCAGCACTCCGCACCGCAGAAGCGCCGCCGCGCGCTGGAGGACGCCGGGGTGCTGCTGCCGCAGCCGGAGGAGGCGGACTTCCTCGTACGGGCCCAGGCCCGCCCGCTGGCCGCCCTGCACGGCGCCTTCCTGCTCGCCCTGTCCCGGCTGCCCGCCGCCTTCCTGCCGGAGGTCGTCGGCGTCCAGTACGCCTTCCACGCGTTCGGCCTGGACGACCTGCTGAACGGCACGGAGCCGATGCTCGCGGTCGACGAACTGCTGGCCGAGTACCTGGAGTTGACCGAACGCTCGGAGACCGGTGAGCAGGACCGCCGCCGACTGGCCGCGGCCGTACGGCTGGTGGTCCGGACCGAGCGCGAGCAGCTCGCCATGCTGGACGAACTCGTCTCCTACCGGGCCGGGTTGTCCATGGACGCCCGGGCCGCCGAGATCGTCGAGCGCCACCGCCCCTTCGCCGGGCGCCAGCACAAGGGCGTCAGGATCGGCGGCGAACTGCTCTCCGAGACCTTCGACGACCCGGAGTTCGACCTCGACGCCTTCATGGCCGAGTTCCGCGCCTCCCGCCAGCTCCGCCCACTGCGCAACGGCGGCTGCCCGTTCACCCGGGCGGTCAAGTTCGGCGGCCCGATGTTCGGCGTCTTCGACGAGGCCGAGGCCGCCGTCTTCAAGGAGTGGGCCGAGGCGGTCGCCGCCGGGGAGCCGGCCGGTGCGCCGCTGCGGCCCGACACCAGCGGCGACGAGCAGGCCGCGCACTGGCAGCGGGCCGTGCTCGCCACCGCGCCGTCGGACGTACGCTTCGCCGAGGCGTCCCCCGCCGACGACCGCGAGTTCTTCCACCGGCTCGTCAACATCGAGCAGTTCCCCAACACCCTGCCGCTGGCCGCGCGGACCGCCGAGGAGGGCCTGGAGCGGGCCGAACTGCTCTTCCGGCACGGCGCCGGCGGCCGCTACACCGACGCCAGCTGGTTCGACTACACCCCCGAGGCGCTGCTGGAGCGGGTGGACCGGATCTACTGGGACAAGCTCGTCGGCCCGTACCGCCCCCTCCAGGAGCTGCCGGAGCGCGACGAGGTGGTCTTCCACCAGAAGACCTTCGCCCTCGGCAGCCTGATCGACGGCACCTGGGCCTACCGGATCGGCAACCACGGCCGCTTCCACCGGCAGAGCGACGCGATGCTGTTCTCGATCTACGCCGACGAGATGGGCCGCGGCGAGCTCGCCAAGAACCACATCACGCTGATCCGCCAGGTGCTGGCCAGCATGGACGTCCGGCTGCCGCACATCCGCTCCGAGGAGTTCCTCGACCAGGGCGAACTGCCTGACGAGCTCTACCGGTTCTCGATCCACCAGATCTGCCTGGCGCTGTTCCCGGACCGGATGCACAGCGAGATCCTCGGCTACAACCTCGGGATCGAGATGTTCGGGCTCGGCGAGATGCGCCTGCACGAGGTGCAGAAGCTGCGCCGCCACAACCTGGACACCGCCTACGAGGAAGCGCACCTGTCGATCGACAACTTCTCGGCCGGCCACGCCCGCCAGTCCGCCGAGATCATCGTCTCCCACCTGGACGGGGTGCGCCGGGAGACGGGCGAGGCGGCCGTGCGGCGGGAGTGGCGCCGGATCTGGCGCGGCTACGCCTCCTTCGCCTGGTTCGTGGAGCACCAGCTGGTCAACTCGCTGGCCACCGAGGCCGACACCACCGACGACCTGGTCATCTGAGGAGCCCGCCGTGACCACCGACGCCCCTGACACCCCTGACGCCCCTGACACCTTCGACGCCGAGGCCTTCGACGTCTTCGACCCGGAGATCCTCCGGCTGCCCTTCTACACCGACGAGCACCGCGACCGCGCCCAGCGCCTCGCCCGGTGGTGCGAGGAACGGGCCGAGCTCTGGACCGACCTGCGCACGGACCTGCGCGGCGGCGGCCCGGACAAGGCCGTACGCCGGGCGCTGGCCGCGCTCGGAGAGGCCGGCTGGCTGGCCTTCCTGGACGACGAGGACGACGGGGACGGCGGCGAGCCCGGAACCGACGGCGACTACCGCTCGATCTGCCTGGCCCGCGAGGCGCTCGCCTACACCGAGGACCTGGCCGACTTCGCCTTCGCGATCCAGGTGCTCTCGGCCACCCCGATCCTGCGTTACGGCAGCCCCGAGCAGAAGCGGCGCTACCTGCCGGGCCTGGCGGCCGGCACCCTGGTCGGCGCCTTCGCCGTCTCCGAGGAGCAGGCCGGTTCGGACGTCGCCGCGGTGGCGCTGACCGCCGAGCGGGACGGCGAGGAGTACGTGCTGGGCGGCGGCAAGGCCTGGATCGCCAACGGCACGACGGCGGACGTGCTCTGCGTGATCGCCCGCACGGGCGAGGGGCCGGGCCCGCTGGGGCTGAGCGCCTTCCTCGTCCCCGGCGACGCCCCGGGCCTGCGGATGGAGCCGATCGACGCGATCGCGCCCCGCCCCTTCGCCCACCTGGCGTTCGAGGACTGCCGGGTGCCCGCCGACGCGGTGCTCGGGCGGCCCGGGCGCGGCTTCGTGGTGGCGATGGACCTGCTGGAGCGGGCCCGGATGACGGTGGGCGCGGCCGCGCTCGGCTTCGCCCGTCGGGCCGCCGACGCGGCCCAGGCCCGGGCCCGGCAGCGCGCCATCTACGGCGGGGTGCTGTTCGACCTGCCCACGGTCAAGTTCGACCTGGCCGCCATGGAGGTCGAGCTGAACGCCTCCGCGCTGCTGGTCGGGCGGGCCGCCTGGGAGCTCGATCGGGGCAACCGGGCGTTCGGCAGGCACTCCAGCATCGCCAAGCTGCAGGCCACCGAGGCGGCGCAGCGGATCGTCGACCGGTGCGTGCAGCTGCACGGCGCCGCCGGGCTGGTCGCCGACAGCCTGCCCGAACGCCTGTACCGGCAGATCCGGGCGCTCCGTGTCTACGAGGGCGCCTCGGAGGTTCAACAGCTGACCATCGCCGGTGCGCTGGACGCGCGCCGGGCCCGCTGACGCACCGTCAAGGGCGCCGTCAAGGACCGTCAAGGAGCACGACTTCCATGCAGACCCCGACGAACCCGGTCGAGGCCGTCCGGCACCCCGACCCGTACCCCTTCTACGCGCGGCTGACGGCGGAACGCCCGTTCGGCTGGGACGAGCAGCTGCAGGCCTGGGTGGCCGCCGACGCCGCCTCCGTCACCGCCGCGCTCACGGCCGCCGAACTGCGGGTCCGCCCGCCGGCCGAGCCCGTCCCGGCCGGGCTGCTCGGCACCGCCGCGGGCGCCGTCTTCGGCGACCTCGTGCGGATGACCGACGGCCCGGACCAGCGGCGCCTCAAGCAGGTGGTGCTGGACGCGCTCGGCGAGGCCGAGCCGGCCCGGGCGGGCAAGCTGGCCGCCGAGCGGACCGGGCAGAGCCTGGACGGGGCGGGCGGCCTGGAGGAGCTGATGTTCCAGGTCCCGGCCCGCGTGGTGGCCGCGCTGTGCGGCCTCGACGCCGGGCTGGAGCCGGAGGCGGCGCGGCTGGTGGGGGACTTCGTGCAGTGCATCCCCGCCGGTGCCACGGCCGAGCAGCAGCGGGCGGCCGCGCGGGCCGCGGCGCGGCTGCGGGAGCTGCTCGGGCCGGGCCTGACCGGCGCCGAGCCGACCGGGCTGCTGGCCGCGCTCGTCCGGGCGGCCGGCCGGCGGGACTGGCCGCGGGAGGCGGCGCTGCTGGCCAACGCCGTGGGCTTCCTCTCGCAGACGTACGACGCGACGGCCGGGCTGATCGGCAACGCGCTGCTGGCCCTGCGCTCGCAGCCCGCCGGTGATCCGGCGGCGCTGGCCCGCGAGGTCGCCCGGCACGACGCGCCGATCCAGAACACCCGCCGGTTCGCCGCCGAGCCCTGGCGGTACGGCGCGCGGACCGTCCAGCCCGGGCAGACGGTGCTGGTGGTGCTCGCCGCCGCCAACCGCGACCCGGCGGCCAATCCCGACCCGCACGCCTTCGACCCCGGGCGCCCCGCGCCCGCCTGCTTCACCTTCGGCGCCGGCCCGCACGGCTGCCCGGGCGCCGAGCTCGCGGTGGCGATCACCGCGGGCGTCCTGGACGAACTGCTGGCCCACGGCTTCGACCCGGCCGCGCTGCCGGCCGCGCCGCGCTACCGGGCCCTGGCGAACGCGCGCATCCCGGTGCTCTGAGCAGCCCGGTTCCCCTCACCCCGTACGACCACATCCAGGAAGGACGAGACCGATGGCAGAGCAGCCGCGGCTGTGGATCCGGCACGAGGTCCGCGCCACCGAGCGCCGGGCTCCGCTGGTGCCGCAGGACGCACGCCGGCTGGTGGAGCTGGGCTTCCACCTGACCGTGGAGGAGTCCCCGCAGCGGGTGCACCCGCTGGACGAGTACCTGGCCGCCGGCTGCCAGGGGGCCGAGGCCGGCTCCTGGACCGGGGCCCCCGAGGCGGCGTACGTCCTCGGGCTCAAGGAACTCCCGGACCAGCCCGAGGAACTGACTCACCGTCACATCTTCTTCGGGCACGCCTACAAGGGCCAGGAGGGCGCCCGCGAGCTGCTCGCCCGGTTCGCCCGGGGCGGCGGCGAGCTGCTCGACCTGGAGTACCTGGTGGACGACGCCGGGCGCCGGCTGGCCGCCTTCGGCTACTGGGCCGGCTACGTCGGCGCGGCGCTCGGCGTGCTCCAGGCCCGGGGCCGGCTCACCGCCCCGCTGCGCCCGATGGCCAGGAGCGAGCTGGACCGGGAGCTGCGCCACTCGATCCGCGACGGCGCCCCGGACGCGCTGGTGATCGGCGCGCTCGGCCGCTGCGGGCGCGGCGCGGTGGACGCGCTGGAGACGGCCGGGCTGGCCGCCACCTGCTGGGACGTGGCGGAGACCCGCGACCTGGACCGCGCCGCGCTGCTCCACCACGACCTCCTCGTCAACACCGTGCTGACGACCCGCCCGATCCCGCCGTTCCTGCGCCCCGCCGACCTCCCGGTCGCCGACCGGCGGCTGAGCCTGGCCGTCGACGTGACCTGCGACGTCACCTCCGACCTCAACGTGCTGCCGGTCTACCGCACCGTCACCGACTGGGACGAGCCGGTGCGCCGGCTGCACCAGGACCCGCCGCTCGACCTGATCGCCATCGACAACCTGCCCTCGCTGCTGCCGGCCGAGGCCAGCCGCGCCTTCTCCGCCGAGCTGGTCGCCCAACTGCGCACCCTGGCCGACCCGGTGGCGCCCTGGCGGCACTGCCGGGACGACTTCCGGGCCGCCTGCCGCAGCCACGAACTGGAGGCCGTCCATGTCTGAGCCGTCCATATCCGGGACGTCCAACTCCGGGACGTCCAAGCCCCTGCGTACGGTCCACTGGATCGGCACCGGGCTCTCCACCGGCCGCAGCGGCCTGGAACTGCTCCTGGAGCACGGCGCCCGCGTCGTGCTCTGGGGGCGGACGGCGGCCAAGGCCGAACAGTGCCTCGCCGCCCGGGGACTGGCCGGCCGAGCCGGAGCCCGCGCCTTCGACACCGAGGCCCTGGCCGCCGCGCTGGCCCCCGGCGACGTCCTGGTGTCGATGCTCCCGGCGGCCCGCCACCCCGAGCTGCTGCGCCTCGCGACGGCGCACGACGCCCACTTCGCCTGCTCCAGCTACGTCTCGCCGGAGCTGGCCGAACTCGCCGCCTCGGCCTCGCGGACCGTGGTGCTCACCGAGGCGGGCCTGGACCCGGGCATCGACCACCTGATGGCCCACCGCCTCGTCGAACTCGGCCGCGCTGCCGCCGGGGAGGCCGTCAGCACCGCCGACTTCACCTCCTACTGCGGCGGACTGCCCGCCGAACTCAACGAGTTCCGCTACCGCTTCAGCTGGGCCCCGCTCGGCGTGCTCAACGCGCTGCGCTCGCCGGCCCGCTACCTGCACGACTGGCGGCTGCGCACCGCGTCGCGCCCCTGGGAGGAGACCACCGAACACCCGCTGGGCGGCGAGAAGTTCGAGGTGTACCCCAACCGCGACAGCCTGCCCTTCGCCGAGCAGTACGGCTTCCCGGCGCACTGGCGCAAGCGCTCCTTCGTCCGCGGCACGCTGCGCCCGGCCGGCTGGCGGGCCGCCTGGTCCGAGGTCTTCGCCACCGTGGAGTCCGGCGACGAGGGGCGGATCGCGGCGCTGGCGGGCGAGTTGGCCGAGCGCCACCCGATGCGCGCGACGGACCGCGACCGCGTGGTGCTCGCCGTGGCGCTGGAGCTGAGCTGGGCCGACGGCGCCTGGTCGGGCAGTTGCCTGCTCGACCTGCGCGGCGACGAGCGGGAGAGCGCCATGGCGCTGCTGGTCTCGCTGCCCCTGGCGTACGGCATCACCCGGATCCTCGACGGCGCGCTCGCCCCGGGCCTGCACCGGGCCGCCGAGAGCCCCCGGGAGGCCGAGCGGTGGCTGGACTTCCTGGCTTCGCGTGGCATCGCCACCGAGCTGCGCACCACCGAAACCACGACACGAGGAGCACTGCTGTGACCGACCGACGACCACCGGCCTTCGTCCTGACCGGAGCCTTCTGGGTGGTCTGCCGCAACCCGCGCTACCTGGAGGAGCTGGCGGCCCGCGGGCTGAAGATCCTGCTGATCACCCCGCGCGCCTGGCGCGAGCGCGCGCTGGCCGCCCAGGCCGACCCGAGCGGCCCGGCCGCGCTGATCGACGAGATCGCCTTCGTGGACGGCGAGTTGAACCAGGACGGCTCGTTCACCGCGGGCGTGCTGGCCCGGGCCGCCGACTGGCGGGCGCGCTACCGCATCGTCGGCGCCTACGCGGTGGGCGAGACCCTGGTGGAGCCCACCGGGCTGCTGGCCGACGCGCTGGGCCTGCCCGGCCCGGGCCTGCGGGCCACCCGGGTCTGCCGCTCCAAGCCCCTGCAGCGCTGGTACCTGCCGGAGTTCGCGCCGCTCGGCGCGGTGCTGCCGGCGGCCGAGCGGGCCGACTTCGACCCGGCCTCGGTCACGTACCCCGTGGTGCTCAAGCCCGCTGCCCGGCACTCCAGTTCGGGCGTGGTGACGGTCGGCGACGCGCAGGCGCTGGCCGCGCTGCTGGCCGAGTACCCGGAGCACGAGACGCTGCTGGTGGAGCAGAAGGTGGTCGGCCAGGAGTACTCGGTGGAGAGCCTGGTGCAGGAGGGCAAGGTGCTCTTCGCCTCCGTCACCCGCAAGACCACCACCGAGTCGCACGCGGCCACCTTCGTCGAGCTGTCGCACTCCGTGCCGAACGCGCCGGAGCCGGTGGACCGCGCGCTGCTGGAGGCCAACGCCACCGTGCTGGAGGCGCTCGACTTCGGCAGCGGGATCGCCCACGCCGAGTGGCGGGTGGACGCCGAGGGCCGCCCGGTGCTGATGGAGGTGGCCGCCCGCACCCCGGGGGACGGCCTGCTGGCCCTCTACCGGCTGGCCACCGGGGAGCCCCTGGAGCCGGAGATCGTCCGGCTGGCGCTGGGCGAACCGGCCGGCTACCCCGAGCCGCGCCGCTGGACCCGGCAGGTCTACCTGGAGCACCCGGAAGGCGTCCTGGACGGCGTCCGGGTGGACTGGCCCGGCGTCCGGCCGGTCTGGCTGGGCGAGTCCGGGATCTGGCCGGACCCGCCGGTCGGCGCCGCTGACGAACCGGGGGAGCTGCGTGCGGTGCTGGTGCTCAAGGAGCGCGGCAGCCGGCTCGGCCCGCTGGAGAGCTCCGAGGACCGCGCGGTCTGCTTCCTGATCGACGCCCCGTCGCCCGAGGAGCTGGACGCGCTGGAGCAGCGGGTGCGCGCGGCGGTGACGGTCGAGGTGCGCGATGTCGACTGACACCGTCCGCCCGGAGCCGGTCGTCGAGGACCTGGCGGCCGTCGAACCGGCGCCGCCCCGGGTGACCGTCTGGGCGACCTTCCGGGACGCGCCGCTCGCGGTGAAGACCGTGCTGGCCGGCGTGCTCGTCAACCGGCTCAGCGGCTTCCTCAACGTCTTCCTGGTGCTCTTCCTCGGCTCGAAGGGCTACTCCAAGGCGGAGACCGTGCTGGCGCTGGGCGTCTACGGCGGCGGCGCCGTGCTCGGCGTGCTGGTCGGCGGCTCGCTCGCGGACCGGCTGGGCGTGCGCAACGCCACCGTGGCCAGCATGGGCGCGACGGCGGTGCTCACCGCGGCCCTGCTCTACCTGCCGGGGTACGGCCCGCTGATGGCGGCGGTCGGCCTGGCCGGCCTCAGCGCCCAGGTCTTCCGGCCCGCCTCGGCCACCCTGCTCGCCGAACTCACGCCGGACGAGCGGCAGGTGATGGTCTTCGCGATGTACCGCTTCGGCCTGAACCTGGGCGCCACCGCGGCCCCGCTGGTCGGCTTCTGGCTCTACCACGCGGGCAACGACCGGTACGTGCTCCTCTTCTGGGGCGAGGCGCTGATCGCGCTGGCCTACGCCGCCCTGGCGCTGGCCACGCTGCCCGCCGCCACCCGCCGCAGCGCCACCGACACCCCGGAGGCCGCGAAGACCGGGGCGCAACGGGCCGGCGGCTACCGGGCCGTGCTGCGCGACCGCCGCTACCTGCGCTACCTGGCCGCCGCCTTCTTCCACGCCGTGGTCTACGTCCAGTACCTGTCCACCCTGCCGCTGTTCGTCGAGGACCGGCACCTGCCCGTCGTCTGGTACACCGTCGCCGTCTCGCTCAACGGCTTCCTGGTGATCGCCTTCGAGCTGCTGGTCACCCGGCTCGCCCAGTCCTGGCCGGCGCGGATCACCATCGGCCTGGGGTTCGCCCTGGTCGGCGCCGGAGTGGCCTGCTACGCCCTGCCGATCGGCGCGGCCGCGATCGTCCTGGGCACCCTGGTGTGGTCGATCGGCGAGATCATCGGCGGCCCCACCGTGTTCGCCTACCCCGGAACCGCCGGCCCGGAGCACCTGAAGGGCCGCTACATCGGCAGCTTCCAGTTCGTGTTCGGCCTGGGCAGCGCGCTCGGCCCGATGCTGGGCGGCTGGCTGTTCATCCAGGCCGGCGTGCTGGTCTGGCCGCTGCTGGCGCTCGGCTCGCTGGCGGCCACCCTCCTGGGCCTGGCCGCCGTACGGCCCGCGCCCCGCGCCGACTGATCCACCCCCCAACCCGACTTCCCTGACGCCCCGTTGGGCGGGCAGTGCGCTGTGCCCGCTTCTCCCCCCTCCTCGTACGAGAACCCGAGAACCCGAGATCCCGAGATCCCGAGATCCCGAGAACACAGAGAGGCCCGCGACATGTCCCACACCCACCCCGCCGAGGCCCACTTCACCTGCCTGGGTGTCGGCGCCGGTCCCGCCAACCTGAGCCTGGCCTCGCTGCTCCACAGCGAGCCCGAGGTCAGCAACCTCTTCCTCGACCGCAAGGACAAGTTCGGCTGGCACGACGGGCAGCAGATGCCCGGCTCCACCCTCCAGGTCTCGCTCTACAAGGACCTCGTCAGCCTGAGCGACCCGACCAACCCGTTCTCCTTCCTCGCCTACCTTCACGAGCACGGCCGGATCTACCACTTCCTCAACGCCCAGTTCAGCGACGTGCCCCGCCAGGAGTTCCGCAACTACCTGGACTGGGCCAGCCGCCGCAACCCGAACGTGCGGTTCGGCGAGGAGGTCCGGGCGGTCGACTTCGACGGCGAGCGCTTCGTCGTCGACACCGACCGGCGCCGGCTGACCGCCGACAACCTGGTGCTCGGCGTGGGCAACCGCCCGTGGGTGCCGCCGCAGGCCGCCGGGCTGATCGGCCCGACCCAGTTCCACGTCAGCGAGTTCCTCGACCGGGCCAAGGACCTGGGCGGCAAGCGGGTCGCGGTGATCGGCGGCGGCCAGTCCGGCGCCGAGGCCTTCCTCGACCTCATCTCGCGGTCGGGCGAGGAGCTGCCGCGCCGGGTCTCCTGGATCTCCCGCCGGCGCAACTACTTCCCGATCGACGACTCGCCCTTCACCAACGACTTCTACATGCCGGGCCACGCCGAGTACTTCTACCGGCTGGCGCCGGCGGCCCGGGAGCGGTTCAACGCCGAGCACATCCTGACCAGCGACGGGGTCTCCGAGGCCACCCTGCGCGAGATCTACCAGCGGATCTACGTCCACCGGTTCATCGAGGGCGCCGAGGACCTGGTCGCCCTGGCCCCCAACCGCGCCATGGAGACGGTGCGGGCGGCCGAGGGCGGCGGCTGGACGGTCGAGGTGCGCCACAACGACCAGCGCCAGGGCACCGAGCGCTTCGATGCCGACGTGATCGTCTGGGCGACCGGCTTCCGCCCGGCCGCCACCGACTTCCTGGCCCCGATCGCCGACCGCCTGGAGCGCGAGGGCGAGGAGCTGCGGATCGACCAGGACTACGCCGTCCGCTGGGACGGCCCGGCCGACCGGAACATCTTCGTGCAGAACGCGGCCAAGCGGCAGCGCGGACTGGCCGACCCCAACCTCAGCCTCAACGCCTGGCGCAGCCGCCGGATCGTCGACCGCATCCGCGGGCTGCGCAGCAACGAGCCCCTGGAGTCCTTCATCGACTGGTCCGCCAAGGTCGGCGCCGACGCCGGCTGGGGGGTGTGAGCGGCGATGGACGAGGTGGACATCGCGGTCGTCGGCGGCGGCATCATCGGCTGCCTGACCGCGCGCGAACTGCTCGCCCGGCGCCCGGAGCGGACGGTGGCGGTGCTCGACCGGGACTCGGTCGGCTCCGGCGCCAGCCGCCGCTCGGCCGGCCTGCACTTCCCGCGCGGCGCGACCGGCCGGGTGCGCGGCATGGCGGCCTACAGCCAGCAGTACTACGCCGAACTGTCCTCGGGTCGACCGGAACTGCCGATCCACCAGGTCGGCATGGACGTGGTCGGCGCGGAGCGGGCGGTGCTCGACAGCTACCTGGCCAGCGCCCGGCCGACCCCGGCCACCGAGGGCGTCTGGCAGGTCGAGGGCGGCCAGTACGCGGACGTGGCCGGCCTGACCGGCCGGATCGCCGGCGAGCTGCGCGGCGGCGCCGTGGTGCACGAGGGCACCGGGGTCACCGCGATCGGGCTCGGCCCCGAGCGGATCACCCTGGCGCTGAGCAGCGGAGGCGAACTGACGGCCCGACAGGTCGTCCTGGCGCCCGGGCCGTGGATCGCCGCCCCGGCCTGGCGCGAGCTGGTCGCCCCGCTGGGGGTGCGGGTGAAGAAGGTGGTCGCCCTGCACATCGACCTGGTGCCCGCGCCGACCGACCGGGTCGTCGTCTTCCAGGAGGAGGACGCCTTCCTGCTCCCGCTCCACGACCGCGGGCACTGGCTGTTCAGCTACACCTGCCAGGAGTGGGGCGTGGACCCCGACGCGCTGGGCGGCGAGGGCCTGTCCGACCAGGACCTCGGCGACGCCCTCGCGGTGCTGCGCGCCGTGGCCCCCGAGTACGCGGCGCACTGCGCCTCCGGGCGGGTCTTCTGCGACGCCTACAGCGGGACCGGCGAGCCGGTCGTCCGCCCGCTGCCCGCCGATCCGCGGGTGGTCTTCGCCGGAGCCGCCAACGGCTCCGGATACCGGCTGGCCCCCGCGATCGCCGCGCAGGCCGCCGACCTGATCGACATTCCGTTCCTCACCGGTTCTTCCAGGAGTCACGCATGATACTGAGCAGCTACGACGAGGGCGTGCTGCACGATGCCTTCGGCATCGACATGAGCAGCATCGAGGGGATCGAGGGCGGCCAGGGCTCGGGCGCCGGCTGGGGCCGGGTCGCCCCGGGCGTCGTCTCGGAGCTCCACCGGCACGACGAGACCGAGTTCTTCGTGATCGTGTCCGGCCGCGGCGAGTTCGAGGTCGAGGGGGAGCGCCACCCGGCGGTGCCGGGCACGGTGGCCCTGTTCGAGCCCTTCGAGACGCACGTGCTGCACAACACCGGTGCCGAGGACCTGGTGTTCGTCACCCAGTACTGGCGCGACGCCGGGCGCGCCGCCCGGGCGGCCGCCGCCCCGGCGGGCACCGGCTTCGGGGACCGTCCGGTCTTCGTCTTCTCCACCCCGCCCACCCCGAACGGGGACCTCCACCTGGGCCACCTCTCCGGCCCGTACCTGGGCGCCGACGCGTTCGTCCGGTTCCAGCGGCTGAACGGCACCCGCGCCTGGCACCTGACCGGCAGCGACGACTACCAGAGCTACGTGGTCGGCGCGGCCGAGCGCGACGGGAACACCCCGGCCGAGACCGCCGCGCACTTCAGCGCGGAGATCGCGGCCACCCTGAAGCTGATGGACATCGAGCTGGACCAGTACACGGTGACCGACGCGGACGCCGAATACCCGGACGGGCTCCGGGAGTTCTTCACCCGTCTCGTCGACTCCGGCCGCGTCGCCCCGAAGGCCGCGCCGGCCCTGTTCGACGGCGAGACCGGCGCCTACCTCTACGAGGTGGACGTCAAGGGCACCTGCCCGACCTGCTCCTCCGGGACCAGCGGAAACATCTGCGAGGAGTGCGGCGAGCCCAACCTGGTCGTCGACCTGGTCGCCCCGCGCTCGGCCCGCTCGGAGGCGGCGCCGCGCACCGGCACCGCGACCCGGTTCTCGCTGCCGCTGCACGAGTTCGAGGAGGAGATCGCCGCGCACCACCGGTTGGGCCGCGTCCCCGTCCGGCTGCGCGACCTCGCCCGGCGGGTGTTCGCCCGCCCGGAGCTGGACGTCCCGGTCAGCCACATCGCCGACTGGGGCGTGCGCCCGGCCGAGGAGGCCGGCACCGACCAGGTGATCTGGGTCTGGCCGGAGATGTCCTACGGCTTCCTGCACGGCATCCAGTCGCTCGGCCGCCGGCTGGAGGAGGACTGGCGGGCCGCCGAGCCCGGCGCGGACTGGAAGATCGTCCACTTCTTCGGCTACGACAACAGCTTCTACCACGGTGTGCTCTACCCGGCGCTGTACAAGGCCGCGTACCCCGGCTGGACGCCCGACATCGACTACCACGTCAACGAGTTCTACCTGCTGGAGGGCGCCAAGTTCTCCACCAGCCGCCGGCACGCGATCTGGGGCAAGGAGATCCTCGACGCCGACTCGGTCGACGCGGTGCGCTTCTTCCTCAGCCTGACCCGCCCCGAGGGCCGGCGCAGCAACTTCCGCCGCGAGGAGTACCAGCGGGTGCTGACCGAGACCCTGGTCGGCACCTGGGAGTACTGGCTGACGGACCTGGGCGCCCGGGTCCGCAAGGGCTACGACGGCGCGGCGCCGGACGCCGGGAACTGGACCCCGGAGCAGACCGCGTTCCTGGCCCGGCTCGGCGCCCGGCTGACGGCGGTGACCGGGGCGCTCGGCCAGGCCGGGTTCTCGCTCAACCAGGCCGCCGCCGAACTGGACGGCATCGTGCGCGACACCGTCCGGTTCGCGGAGCTGGAGAGCCTGACGGCGGACGACGCCCGCTGGCGGGCCGAGGCCCGTACGGCGGTGGCGCTGGAGCTGGCGGCCGCGAAGCTGCTGGCCCGGGTGGCGGCGCCGGTGATGCCGCGCTTCGCCGCCCGGCTGTCGGCCGCGCTGGGCCTGCCGGAGCCTGCCGAGTGGCCGACCTCCGTCGAGCTGCTGGCGCCGGGCACCGAGGTCGCCCTGGCGGACGCGGTGTTCTTCTCCGGCCCGGCCACTGAAACCGCGGAGCAGCCCGAGCACCTGGGCCTGCTCACCGACCTGGTCGCCGAGGCGCTCCAGCTGGCCGACCGGCCCGCCGCCGACGCCACCCTGATCGACCTGGGCATCAGCTCGCTGCAGGCCGTCCAACTGCAGTACCAGCTGCTCACCGCACTCGACGTGGACGTGCTCGTGGACGAGCTGCTCGGCGAGCGCGACCTCACCGCACTGGCCGCCCTCATCGGCGGGCGCGCGGGCGCGGCGGTCGTGGAGGCGGCGGCATGAACGCCGAACTCGTCGAACTGGTCCAGGACATCGAGGAGCGCGGCCTGTCCGTCTCGGTGACCGCGGGGGACCTTCGCCTCCAGGGCATGCGCGACCGGATGGACCCCGAACTCGTCGGCCGCATCAAGCGGTTGAAGGCCGAGCTGATCCGGCACCTGAGCGCGGCCACCCCGTACGAGAGCGGCAGCTTCCCGCTCACCCCGCTGCAGCACGCCTACCTGCTGGGCCGCGGCGGCGTGTTCGAGATCTCCACCGCCAGCCACGTCTACCACGAGATCGAGGGGCACTGGGACGTCGGCCGCCTGGAGGCGGCGCTCAACACGGTGGTCGCCCGGCACGACGCGCTGCGGGCCCGGTTCACCGAGGACGGCCGCCAGGTGGTGGAGGCCTCCGTCGCCCCCGTGCGGATCGAGCGGCTCGACCTGCGCGGGCAGAGCCCCGAACAGCAGCTGCGCACCAGGGGGTTGCTGCGTGAGGAGCGCTCGCACCGGATGCTGCCCGCCGACCGCGCGCCGCTGCTGGCGGTGGAGGTGACCGAGCTCTCCGACCGGGAGATGGTGCTGCACGTCAGCCACGACGGCCTGGTGATGGACGGGATCAGCTCCTTCCTGTTCTTCCGCGAGTGGTGGCGGGCCTACCAGGGCGAGTTGGCCGTCGACGGCGCCGAACTGCCGCTGGAGGACTACGTCTCCGCGCTGGCGGCTTCGGCGGTCAAGGCCCCCGCCGCCCGCTCCCGGGCGTACTGGTCGGGCCGGCTCGACCAGTTGGCGGCCCACCCGGACCTGCCGGTGGCGGCGAGCCCGGCCGCGATCACCCGGCCCCGGTTCGTCCAGCGCCAGGTGCGGCTCGACGCCGCGCAGTGGGCCGCGTTCAAGCAGCGGGCCGCGGCGGCGGGGCTGACCCCGTCCGGCGCGCTGCTGGCCGCCTACGGCGAGGTGCTCTCCCGCTGGGGCGCCGGCGAGCGGTTCACCGTGACCACCACGGTGGCCAACCGCCCGCCGGTGCACCACCGGATCGCCGAGGCCGTCGGCCAGTTCTCCGACACCCTGCTGGTGGAGATCGAGGTCGACCGCGCCAAGCCGTTCGCGGCCCGGGCCCAGGCGCTCCAGCGGCGGCTGCGCACCGACCTGGACCACCGGCACCAGTCCGGCATCGAGGTGCTGCGCGAGCTGGGCCGGCGGCGCGGCAGCGCCGAGGCGCGGATGCCGTTCACGTTCAACAGCGCGATCGGCTACACCGAGGAGGTGGACGGCTCCGTGTTCGAGCTGTTCGGCCCCGAGGTGTTCAGCGTCAGCCAGACCCCGCAGATCTGGCTGAACGCCTTCGCGATGGAGCAGCACCAGGGCCTGGTCATCCAGCTCGACGGGCTGGACGAGCTCTTCCCGCCCGACCTGCTGGAGGCCCTGGCCCAGGGCTACCAGGGCCTGCTGGAGCAGCTGCTGGAGGAGAGCGGCTGGGCCCGTACCGGCTTCGACCTGCTCCCCGGCGACCAGCTGCGGCGCCGGTGGGAGGCCAACGACACCACCGCGGAGCTGCCCGAGGTGCTGCTCCAGGACGCCTTCACCGCCCGGGCGGCCACCTGCCCGGACAGCCCCGCCCTGATCACCTCCGGGCTCCGGATGAGCTACGGCGAACTGCACCGCCGCGCGGCGCTGACCGCCGCCTGGCTGCGCTCGCACGGGGTCGGGCGCAACGAGCTGGTGGGCCTGGTGATGCGGCGCGGGCCGGAGCAGATCATCGGCATCCTGGCCACGGTGCTCGCCGGGGCCGCCTACCTGCCGGTGGACGCGGCGCTGCCCGAGGAGCGCCGTCGGTACATGCTGGCCGACGGCGAGGTCCGCTGCGTGCTGACCAACGTGGACGAGGCCGACGAGGCGGACGTGGACGGCCGCGCCGTCCTGCGGCTGGACGCCACCGGCCCGGCGCCGACGGGCCCGCCGGCGCTCCTCGAACCGCTGCCCGGCGCCCGGCCGGACGACCTGGCGTACGTGCTCTACACCTCCGGCACCACCGGCGCGCCCAAGGGCGTGATGGTCACCCACCGCAACGTGGCCAACGTGGTCGCCGACTGCTACACCCGGTTCGGCATCCGCGGGGACGACCGGTTCTTCGCGATCAGCGCCTTCAACTTCGACCTGTCCGTCTGGGACGTGTTCGGCGCGCTGACCGCGGGCGCCGCCCTGGTGATGCCGGACGCCGACCGGGCGGTCGACCCCGAGCACTGGCTGCGGATGTGCGAGCTGGGCGGGGTGACGGTGTGGAACTCGGTGCCCGCCATCGTCGGCCTGATGCACGACCAGGCGGTGGCCGAGGGCACGGCGCCGCCGGCCCTGCGGCTGGTGATGATGAGCGGGGACCGGCTCCCGCCGGCGCTGCCCGCCGCGCTGCGCCGACTCGTGCCCGGCCTGGAGGTGGTCTCGCTCGGCGGACCGACCGAGACCACGATCTGGAACATCCTGCACCCCGTGGAGGAGTGGGAGGACGGCACCGAGTCCATCCCGTACGGCCGTCCCAACGCCAACAACCGCGCCTACGTGCTGGACCCGGACGGCCAGGACGCGCCGGACTGGGTCACCGGCGAGATCTGCGCCGCCGGCACCGGGGTGGCCAAGGGCTACTGGCGCGACGAGGAGCGCACCGCCGAGAAGTTCGGCCACGACGAGCGGCTCGGCGAGCGGATCTACCGGACGGGCGACCTGGGCCGCTACCTGCCCAGCGGCGAGATCCAGATCCTGGGCCGCAGCGACTTCCAGATCAAGGTCAACGGCTACCGCATCGAGGCCGGAGAGGTGGAGACCAGGCTGGCCGCGCTGCCGGCCGTACGGCAGGCCGTGGTCGTCCGCCAGGAGGGCGGCCGCGGCGACCGGCTGGTGGCCCACCTGGTGCCCGCCGGGGCCGAGCGGCCCGACGTCCCCGCGATCCGCGAGGAGCTGAGGGGCGCGCTGCCCGAGTACATGGTCCCCGCCGCCGTGGTGTGGCACGAGGAACTGCCGCTGACCCGCAACGGCAAGGTGGACCGGGGCGCGCTGATCCGCGTGGCGCCGTCGGCCGAGGCGGCTGCCCCGTCGGACCCGTCGGCCTCGGTGGCCGAGGACGGCGAGGCCGGGCCGACCGAGACCGAGCTGACCGGCATCTGGGAGCAGATCCTGCGCCGGCCGGCGGTCGGGCCGCACGACAACATCTACGCGCTGGGCGGCGACTCGATCAGCGCCGCGCGCATCCTCACCGCGGTCCGCAAGCGCTTCGGCGTGGGCATCCAACTCGGCCAGCTGGCCGGGATGGAGACGGTGCGACTGATGGCCGCGCACGTGGACGCGGCCATGACGGCGAAGGAGGCGCGGCGGTGATCGTCAACCGGATCACGGCGAACGCGCCGACCGGCGGGCGGATCTCCTTCGCCAGGCTGGACGGCACCGAGACCCTCGAACTGGCCGAACTGCACCGCCGTGCGGGGCGGTTGGCGGGCGCCCTGGCCGAGCTGGGCATCCGCCCGGGCGACCGGATCGGCATCCTGGCGGCCAACAGCCCGCAGTGGGTGCTGCTGGACCTGGCGGCGCTGTGGCTGGGCGCCGAGACGGCCGGCTTCGAGCCCGGCAAGTTCGAGCCCGACGAGCGGCTGATCGGCCGCTACGGCCTGCGGCTGCTGTTCACCGACCGCCCGTCCGAGGCCGCCGACGCGCTGCCGCTGGCCGAGGTGGACCGGCTGGTGGAGAAGGCCGACTCGGCGCCCGAACCGTTCGTCTGGGAGCCCGGGCAGGTCACCACCGTCAAGTTCACCTCCGGCAGCACCGGCGAACCCAAGGGCCTCGGTGCCACGGCCGCGTCCGTCGACGGCTCGCTGCGCGCCGTCCAGGACCTCTTCCACCACCGGGCGGGCGACGACCTGTTCGTCTTCCTGCCGCTGTCGCTGCTCCAGCAGCGGTACTGGATCTACTCCGCGCTGCGGCACGGCCACGACGTGACCGTCTCCACCTACGAGGCCGCCTTCGCCGCCCTGCGGCGGGCCCGGCCGACCGTGGTGATGGGCGTGCCGGCCTTCTTCGAGACCGCCCGGCGGCACATCGAGGCCCGGGCGGCCCGCTCGGGCAAGCCCGTCGGCGAGCAGGCCGCGCAGCTCTTCGGCGACCGGATCCGCTACCTGTGGACGGGCTCCGCCCCGGCGGCCCCCGCGACGCTGCGCTTCTTCAACGAGGCCGGACTGCCGATCTACGAGGGCTACGGCCTCAACGAGACCTGCATCGTGGCCAAGAACCACCCCGGCGCCTCCCGCGAGGGCAGCGTGGGCCGGGTGGTGCCCGGCAAGGAGGTGCTGCTGGACGCCGACGGCGTGATCAGCGTGCGCAGCGACCACCCCGTCAACGACCACTACGCCTACGCCGCCCCCGGCGACAGCGAGAAGGCCTTCCGGCCCGGCGGCATCGTCCGCACCGGCGACCTCGGCCTGATCGACCAGGACGGCTACCTCTACATCCTCGGCCGCGCGGACGACGTGATCGTGCTGGAGAACGGCAAGAAGATCGTGGTCCGGCCGATCGAGGAGCGGCTCGCCTCCGGCCCCGCCGTCACCGAGGCGGTGCTGTTCTGCCCGGGCCAGACCGAACTGGTCGCCGTCGTCCGCCCCGCGCACTACCCGCCCGACGAGGCCGCCGTCGCCGACGCCCTCGCCGACGCCAACGCGGCGCTCGGCAAGGACGAGCGGATCGCCCGGGCCATCGTCGCCCGGGAGCCGTTCACCGTCGAGAACGGCCTGCTCACCTCGCAGTTCAAGCCCCGGCGCCCGCAGATCCGGGCCGCCTACTCCGCCGAGCTCGCCAACCCCCAGGAGGGTATCCATGCACGCTGAGACGAACACCCGGACGCAGACCGCGACGCACGCCGCCATGCACGCCGAGACCGAGGCCGCGGCCCGGGAGAACCTGGTGCTGGTGCTGACCAGCCCGATCGAGCCCGAGGCGATCGACCCGGACGCCGACCTGGCCGGCCGCTACCGGCTCACCTCCCTCAACAAGGTGCTCTTCCTCACCTCGCTGTGCGACGAGACCGGTACCGAGCTGTCCCGCTTCACCGAGCACGACCTGGCCCGCATGACCACGCTGCGCGAGGTCGTCGATGCCGTCGCCCCCTCCTCCGCCAAGGCGGTGTGACCATGGGAACCTGGGCCGTTGACGCACCGGCGGTGCTGGAGAACGAGTTCGTGCGGCTGAGCCCGCTCAACCCCGAGGACCGCGACGGGCTGCGCGCGATCGCGCTGGCGCCCGACATCTGGCGGTACTTCGTCACCCGGATCGACACCCCGGAGGACTACGAGGCCTTCTTCGACGCCACCCTCGCCGACCACCTGGCGGGCCGGCGGGCGGTGTTCGTGATCACCGACAAGCGGACCGGCCGCAGGGCCGGGTCGATGAGCTTCGGCAACATGGCCGAGGCGGACGGCCGGCTGGAGATCGGCTGGTCCTGGCTGGGCCTCGACTTCCAGGGCCGGGGCGTCAACCGCTGGGCCAAGTACCTGCTGCTCCAGCACGCCTTCGAGGGCCTGGGCGCCCTGCGGGTCGAGTTCAAGACCGACGAGCGGAACAAGCAGGCCCGGCGCGGGCTGCTGAACATCGGCGCCCGCGAGGAGGGCACGCTGCGCGGCTTCAACCCGATGCCGGACGGCACCCGGCGCAACGCCGTCTTCTACAGCGTGCTGCGCCCGGAGTGGCCCGAGGTCCGCGAGCAGCTCGCCAGCGGCCCGCGGGTGGTCCGACAGGAGGGGGCATGACCGGGCGGCTGCTGCTGACGGGCACCGCCTTCGAGCGGGGCGAGCGGCACGGGCGGGCGCTGGCCGGAGAGTTGCGCGCCTTCCTGGACGACGGGCTGGCCCGGCTCAACCACCTGACGCCCGCCCCGCTGACCCTGGACGGGCTGCGGCCGAGGATCGACGCCTACCGGGCGGAGGTCGCGGCCGCCGCCCCGGAGCTGGCCACCGAGGTCGAGGGCCTGGCCGCCGGGGCCGGGCTGCGCAGCGAGGAGGCCTGGCTGCTCCAGCTGCGGCGGGAGATCATGGGCTACCAGAAGGTGCCGACGGCCGGCGACTGCACCACCTACGCACGGGCCGCAGGCCCGTACGCCGGACACCCGGTGCTGGCCCAGACCGTGGACCTCAACGGCAACCTGGACGACGCGATCAGCGTGCTGGAGGTGGCGCCGGCCGGCTCCTCCCGGCGCTCGCTGGTGCTCTCCTTCGCCGGACTGCTCGGGTACCTCGGGCTCAACAGCGACGGCCTGGCGATCGGGCTCAACCTGGTCCTCGGCGGGGACTGGCGGCCCGGGCTGCCCCCGTACCTGGCGATCCGCCACCTGCTGGACACGGCGGGCAGCGTGACGCAGGCGCTGGAAGCGCTGCGCGGGATGCGGCTGGCCAGCTCCCGCTCGCTGACCCTGGTCGACCGGGAGCGGGCCGTCTGCGTCGAGGTCCTGGGCGACGAGCTGCGGGTGCGGGAGGGGTACGCGACCGCGCACACCAACCACTTCCTGGATCCGGACCTGGCGCGCGGCGACGAGCTCAACGTGTTCGCCCGCAACTCCTCGGTGCGCCGCCTCAAGGAGGCGGAGGCCGGGCTCGCCGAACTCGACCCGGCGGCGGGCCCGGAGGACCACTTCGCCCTGCTGTCCAGGCCGCCGATCTGCGTACCCGACGAGGGCGACATCCGGCGCGAGCGCACGGTCGCCGCCGTGGTGCTGCTGCCCGGGCCCGGGGAACTGCACCTGCGGCCCGGAGACCCCTCCCGATCGGCCACGCAGGTCTTCGGCCTGCGTCCGACGTGACCGCCCCGGGCGCCGGGGTGGAGGCCTGGCTGGCCGACCTGGCGGCCGACGCCGAGCCCCTGTCCCCGGCGCACTACGCGGTGGACCTGACCGAGGAGGAGCGCGACCGGGCGGCCGGGTACCTGAACGGGGAGGACGCCCGGCTCTTCCTGCGGTCCCGACTGGCCGTCAGGCAGCTGCTGGCCGTACGGCTGGGGGAGGCCCCGGGAGCGGTGCGGCTGGCGCGGACCAGGGGCGGCAAGCCCTACCTGCCGGACCATCCGGAGCTGAAGGTGAGCTGGTCGCGCTCGGAGGACCTGCTGCTGCTCGGCATCTCGGAGCAGGGCGCGCTGGGGGTGGACCTGGAGCGCATCCGGCTCATCCCCTCCGCCACCCACGTGCTCGCCTCGCTCTACCCGGCCCTGCCCCCGCGGGCCGAGGAGGCCGGACCGGAGTTCTTCTTCTCCGCCTGGACCCTGCTGGAGGCCGCGGTGAAGGCCACCGGCCGGGGACTGGCCGAGGGGGTGGGGGACGTCACCCTGTCCTTCCCCGCACGCGGAGGCGCCGCCCTCCTGGGGATCGCCCGGACCGGGGGCGAGCCGTGGGCGGCGAGCACGGCGCTGCTGGAGGCGCCGGCGACGACGGACGCCCGGCTGATGGCCTCGTTCGTGACACGGGGCCGGCTCGGCCGGATCTGGCTGCGGCGGTGGCCGCCGGAAGGGAGTGAAGGAGATGGCTGAGCCCGCGGTGCTGCACGCGGTGGCCCCGCTGCTGACGGCGCGGCTGCTGCGCGAGCGCCTGGCCCCGGTGGCGGGCGACCGGCGGTTCACGGTCGCCGTACGGGACGGCTGGGACGGCCCCCAGGCCTGGATCGGCTGCCCGGCCGGCCCGGGCGCCGCGGGGGAGGTGGAACGGGCGCTGCGCGCTCCCGGCGGCCGTACCGCCGCCGGGGCGGTGCCGGTGGCGGGCGATCCGCCCACGGCCGGGGCGAGGGCGGTCACGGTGACCGGCCCGTTCCCGGGCGCGGCGGGCCTCACGGCCGGGGACGCGGCCCGCCTCGCCCTGGCCGGCTGGCAGGAACTGCTCCGCTCCCGCCCGGAGCAGGACCGCGGCCGCTACGCCTTCGCCCTGCACCCGGAGCCCGTCCTCCCCGACGGCTGGCTCCTCCAGTCCTGGGTCAACCCCGGCCTCGGGCCCGTCCAGTTCACGCTCTCCCGCTCCGGCCGCCGGCTGTCCGTCGGCTCCCCGGGCCGGGCCGGGCGCGAGGAACTGGCCGCCCTGCTCGCGGAGTGGACCCTGCGGATCACCCGGGCCTGACCCGGGCCCACGATGAAGGGGGCGAGGCCGAACGGCCTCGCCCCCTCACCGGTGTCGACGAACTCCTCCGACCGGCACGGTCAGTGCGCGCCGACCGCGCCGGAGAGGGCGGGGATGTACGCCGGCAGACGGCTCCACACCTCCGGCGTGTAGAAGTGCCCGCCGGGCAGCACGTCGTGCCGGAAGTCGCTGTTCGCAAGGCCACGCCACTGGTCACCGGTGGTGGGCTCGATCACCGTGTCGCTGTCCCCGGTGAGCACGTGCAGGGGCACGTCGACCCTGGAGCCGGGCACGTAGTGGAAGGTGTCGCGGGCCCGGATGTCGGCCCGCATCAACTCGACCGCGATCTCCTGGAGTTCCGGGTCGTTCATGACGTGCTCGGGCATCATCCCGTGCGTGGTCATCCAGTGGAGCAGCTGCTCGTTGGTGTCCTGCTGGGCCGGGAACATGTCCTGGGGCGTCAGTCCGCGGCTGGCCGCGTTCGCGGAGGACACCACGAGCGCCTCGGGCGCCGGCCCTCCGAGCCGTCCGATGCGCACCGCGACGTCGAACGCCATCCAGCCGCCCATGCTGTGGCCGAAGAGCACGTACGGGCCTTCGGCCGCGACGGAGAGCACGGCCCGGGTCGTGTCCTCGGCGAGGGCGTCCCAGTCCGGGGCGTAGTCCTCCAGGAAGCGGCCCTCCCGGCCCGGGTAGCAGATGGCGGTGAGGTCGACGTCCTCGGGGAGGAGGTCGCCCCACTGCTGGTACTGCCCGGTGCCGCCGCCGCAGAAGCCGAGGCAGACCAGGGTGCGGGCGGGGTTCGCCGTTCGGCGGAATCGGACGGCGATGAGGTCCTGGCTGGTGGTCATGGGCGTGATCCCTTGCGGTGTGACGGGTCAGGAGGTCTCGGACGTGGCGAGCTTGGCCCCGGCGTACGCGGCCAGTTCGCGCAGGTGCGGGTGCTGGTACACCTCCCGGACGCGGACGGTGATGCCGAGGTCGCGCTTGAGCCTGCTGATCACCCGCAGGGCGACGAGCGAGTGGCCGCCCAGCGCGAAGAAGTTGCCGTCGGCACTGATCCGCTCCTGGCCCAGGACCTCCGACCAGACCTCGGCGAGCAGCTTCTCGATCGTTCCCTCGGGCTCGACGTACTGCTCGGCGGCTTCGGCCTGCGGTTCCGGCAGCGCTTCCCAGTCGACCTTGCCGTTGACGGTGAGCGGAACGGCGTCGACCCGTACGAAGACCGAGGGGACCATGAACTCCGGCAGGACGGTCGCGCAGTGGTCGCGCAGCTCCGCCTCGGCCGGGGGCTCCTCGGAGACGTAGTAGGCCACCAGCCGGTCGCCGAGGGCGGGGTCGCGGTAGCCGGTCAGGACCGCGGTGGCCACCCGGGGGTGCGAGGAGACCGCGGCCTCGACCTCGCCGAGCTCGATCCGGAAGCCGCGCACCTTCACCTGGCGGTCGACCCGGCCGATGAACTCCAGCGAGCCGTCGGCGCGCAGCCGGACCTGGTCCCCGGTGCGGTACATCCGGCCGCCGTCGGCGGCGAACGGGTCGGCGACGAAGCGTTCGGCGGTCAGGGCAGGCCGGTTGACGTAGCCGTGGGCCAGGCCGTCGCCGGCCAGGAACAGCTCGCCGACGGCACCGGCTCCCTCCACCTCGCGGAGGTCGTCGCCGACCACGTACGCCCGGGTGCCCGGCAGCGGGCGGCCGATGTGCGGCTCCTCGCCGGTGATCCAGGCGCTGGTGGCGTCGACGGTGCACTCGGTCGGGCCGTACAGGTTCACCGCTTCGAGCAGGCCGTCGGCGGCCGCCCCGGAGATCTCCTGCCAGGTCCGCTCCGGTACCGGCTCGCCGCCCATGAACAGGCGCGGAAGCGGCGAGGCGGAGCCGTCCAGCAGACAGGTCCGCACCAGCTCCCAGTGGGAGGGGGTGAGGTCGAGGTCCTGGATCCCGTGGGCGTCGAGCAGGGCCCGGAGCTGGACGGGGTCGGTGCGCTGCTCCTCGTCGAGGATCGCGATGGTGTCGCCCCGGCAGACCCGCGCCCACTGCTGCACCGAGGCGTCGAAGGAGACGCTGGCGTTCCAGCCGACCACGCGCGGCTCCCCGGCGTAGACGCCGGCCTGCTCCAGGGCCGCGACCAGGTCCGCCACCGAGCCCCGTCCGACCTGGACGCCCTTGGGCCGGCCGGTGGAGCCGGACGTGTAGATCACGTACGCGGGGACGAGCGGCCCGGCGGCCACCGGCTCCTGGTCGGCGGCGTCGGGAGCGCCGGCCACGGAGTCCGGGTCGACGATGTCGAGACCGGATGCGCCGAGGACGTGGTCGGACGGGCCCAGCAGCACCCGGATTCCGGCGTCCCCGGCCATGAACTCCAGGCGGTCCAGCGGATAGCGGGGGTCCAGGGGAAGATAGGCCGCGCCCGCCCGCCACGTCGCGAGCAGCGACACCACGAGCTGGGCGCCGCGCTTCAGGCTGACCCCGACCAGGTCGCCGACGCCGATCCCGCCGGCGGCCAGGCGGGCCGCCAACTGCGCTGTGCGCCGGTCGAGTTCGGCGAAGGTGAGGTCGCCGTCCGCACTCCGTACGGCGATCCGGTCGGGGTGGAGCAGTGCGGCACGGCGGAAGCGCGCCACCAGGTCAACCGGCGTCTGCGCGAGGTCAGTCACGAAAAGGCTCCTTGAACCGTTGAATGAGGACGTGGCGCTGCGATCGGACCGGTGCGGCCTGACGGCGCCGGCCGGGGTCAGGCGAACGCGGGCGAGGGCTCGACGGTCGGCCGGCACTCCGAGAGCTCGACCGGGTCGCCCATGGCCACCACGATCTTCCGGTCGCCGCGGAACGGGTCCCGGCCGTGCGAGGTCAGGATGTTGTCGACCAGCATCACGTCGCCCGGCTGCCAGGTCTCCCGGACGGTCGCCGCGTCGTAGGCCGCCTGAATGGCCTGGAGGTCCTCGTTGGTCAAGGGGGACCCGTCACCGAATCCGGTGTTGAACGGAAGGCCGTCGCTGCCGAACTCGTCGACCAGGGCCTCCCGCAGGTCCTCGTCCAGGGCCCACTCGTTCCAGAAGAGCATGTGGTTGAACCACACCTCCTCGCCGGTGGACGGGTGGATGATGATGCCCGGGCGGATCTGGCCGGTCCGCAGCGTGCCGTCCTCCTGCCAGCGGCAGCCGATGAGGTTCTCCGCGCAGTAGCGCTCGACCTCGTCGACGTCGTCGGTGGCGAACGCGGTCTGCCAGTCGGTGGAGATGTGCTCGGAGAAGCTGCGCGAGAGCCGCCAGCCGCCCGCCCGGATCTTCTCGACCACCTGGGCGGGAAGCGCCTCCAGGACCTTCCGGCAGTCCGAGACGGGCGTCGCCCCGCCCTCGGCGGGCGCGGTCAGGCAGCCGAACAGCAGCAGACCGGGGAAGGTCAGCGTGTAGCTGTTCTCGTTGTGCATGCGGATCGACTGCGAGGCCGGGAGGTCCGTCGAGGAGAAGACGTCGTCGCCGAGCCGGCTGCGCGGGGTGGCCTTCTCCCGGTACGGCGTCCGCGCGCTGATCAGCAGGTCGCGGACCTGCGCGAAGTCCTCGACGGTGGCCATCGGCAGGCCGCGCAGGAAGATCGCACCGTGCTCCCGGAGCGCCGCGTTCAGCTGCGGACGAACCCCCTCCACCCAGGTGCCGACCTGCTCCATGTCGGTGAGGCCGGTGACCCGCGTCATGGCGGGCTTTCCGTCAACAAGCTGCCAGTTCAGAATTTCTGACATGGATTCATTTCCTTTCAGGTCGGCCGGATCCGGCGATCGGGTCAACGATAGGAGAGCGGAAGCGCCGCGGTGAAGGCGTTCAAGTGCGGTGGGATCTGAACATTTCGCCGCCGCGGTTCCCAGGGCCGTCGGGGAATGCCGCGGCCTGGGCTGCTCAACCGGCGCGCCGCGGCAGTTGAACGATTTCGCCGCGCGGAGCACAGGTAGCCCCGACGAGTTCCGAAAGGCCCCTCGCGGAACACCGCCCGGGCCGGAATGGGGCGGGAATTGGGCCGGAATTCGGAGCGGGCCGCGGGTGCACGGCAACCCGGTGGACCAGGGGCCTTCCGGCGATGAAGGCGACAAGCGGACAGATGCCTTGTACGGGCGTGCACCACGTGTTGGAGTCGGCCTCCGAGGCGCTCTACAGCGGGGGTTACTTTGAGTCAGGCTGCGGCAGAACGGGCCGCCGGTGTCGAGATCCCGATCTCCTCACTGGTCCTTGGAGGGTCGCCCCGCACCGAGGGCAGCGACGCGGAGCACATCGCCCTGCTGGCCGGACTCGAAGGGCCGCTCCCGCCCATCCTGGTCGAGCGGAGCACCATGCGGGTGATCGACGGTACCCACCGGGTGCTGGCCGCCGCCGGCAAGGGGGAGCGGAGCATCGAGGCGGAGTTCTTCGACGGCACCGCCGACGAGGCCTTCCTGAAGGCGGTGGAGGCGAACGTCGCGCACGGCCTGCCCCTGTCGCAGGCGGACCGCCGGACGGCGGCCGAGCGGATCGTGGCGTCCCATCCGCACATGTCGGACCGCGCGATCGCGCGGTCCGCCGGGCTGGGCGCCAAGACCGTCGCGGCCATCCGGTGCCGCGTGGCCGAGCAGCCGCAGCTCCGGGCGCGGGTCGGCCGCGACGGCAAGGTCCGCCCGCTGGACAGCGGTGCGGGCCGGCGCCGAGCGGCCGAGGTGCTCGCCGAGCGGCCGGAGGCGTCGCTGCGCGAGGTCGCCCGGCTGGCCGGCATCTCGCCGGCGACGGTCAGCGACGTGCGGCGGCGGATCGCGGCCGGCGAGCCGCCGGTGGCGGGCGGGGCGCGGGACGCGGGGGCGGGCACGGTGCCCCCGGCTCGGCACCCCCGTGGAAGGGCCGCCCGCCGGGTGCGCCTGGTGCACTCGGACCCCGCCGCGGTGCTGCAGAAGCTGCTGCGCGACCCGGCGCTGCGCCACAAGGAGGAGGGCCGTGAGCTGCTGCGCCTGCTGCGGCAGAACGCGATCGGCAGCCAGGAGCGGTCCGAGCTGACCGCGGCGGTGCCGGCGCACTGCGGCGCCCTGGTGGTGGACCTCGCACGGTGGTGCGCGGAGAGCTGGCTGGAGTTCGCCCAGGAGCTGGACAGCCGGCTGCAGGACCCCGGGGCGGGCCCCGTGGACCCGCACTCCCTCCCGTCGGTGCCGCCCGGCGCGCTCGCCGCCGATGGCCGTGTCGGCCGGTCGTGACCTGCCGTAGGACAGCCGTGAGGGCTGCTCGCGCCTGACGGCGTGAGCAGCCCTCACGGCGTTCCGTCGGTCCTGAGCCCGTCAACGGACGGTCGAGCAGGGCGTACGGGTGCAGCCGGCGGCTCCGGGCCCGATCCGGGCCCGGAGCGAGGTGGGAGGGCCGGGCGCCGGGTGCGGTGGCGCCGTCGCCTCGTCCGGTCAGGCCGTCGTCCGGTCCGTGAGCGCCTCCCGGTCGCCGGTGCGCTCGGCGGGAGTCTCCACGGGCTGGGGGCGGGGACTGCTGGGGAGCCGGGCGATCAGCCAGTCGATGCACGTGGTCAGGATCCAGGCGAGGGCGATCGAGGTGACCAGGTCCAGCGCGGCCAGGCCCATCCCCTCGGTGACGGTGTAGGTCTCGGTGATCCCGAACTGCTTGTCGAAGAAGATCATGACCGGGTACTGGACGAGCATGAAGGCCAGGCCCTGCTTCGAGAGCCAGACCATCATCCGGTTGCCGAGCAGGGTCTCACCGAACTTGCTGTCGGACGCCGCGATGGCCGGCACGATCACCGCCCAGGGGATGATCATCGCTGCCGACATCTGGTACTCCTTGGGCACGTTCAGCGAGACCACGTAGCCGATGGGAGCCAGGAGCAGGGCCGCCGGGAGCGGAATGCGGATCCACCGGCCGGACTTGACGAGGTAGGCCAGCACCATGCCCAGGGCGAACTCGGGCAGCCGGCTCGGGGGGAAGATCTCGACCAGCCAGAAGGCCTTCATCGACGTCGCCCGGAAGAAGGGCGGGGCGGCCGGGTCCGCCGGAACCAGCGCGCGCACCACGGCCGGCAGCGCGATCACCAGGGCCACCATCGCGCCGGCGCACCACCACAGGAACTGCGGCCGGAGCCGGTGGAGGAGCCTGTGCAGCAGCGGGAAGGCCACGTAGAAGAAGAGGAGGGGGCTCAGTGACCAGCTCGGCGCGTTGAGGCTGTTGAACCACCGGGGCTCGGAGGACCAGGACTGGATCAGCGCGAGGTTGGCCAGCGACGAGTCGAGGGTGGTCATCGCAGTGCCGAAGACCGCGAGCGCCAGCAGCAGCGTGACCACGTGGATCGGGTAGATCCTGACGATCCGTCGCCGCAGGAACGCGAGGACGGTGTCCTTCCGGCGGGCGGTCCAGGCCAGCACGAAACCGCTGAGAACGAAGAAGAACGAGACGCCGATCTGCCCCACGCCGCCGAAGTACTTGAAATAGGACTTCGTGAAGCTGAGCGAGGCGAACGGGACGGTCAGTGCCACATGGGACAGGAAGATCAGGAACATCGGAATGAAGCGAACCCCGTCGAGCGGGAGGTGGCGGGATCTTGCGGCCCCGGCACCTCCTGCGGCTGTCGCGTTGGTCATTCCGGCTACCTCTTTCGAATCGGCTTTCGGTGGTCGGTTGTTCGATGCGTCGGAACATCTATCACGCGGAATTGGCCGAGAATGGCTCACTGGCAGGTAGTTGCCCGTTTCCGCGTCCGGCACCGGAAGACCGCCGATACAGCCGGCACTACATGTCACTCATTCCGGCGGCGCTTGTAGTACGCGTACGTCAGAGCCAGGAGGAGCGGGCCCCACAGGGTCAGCGGGAGAGTGGCCGTCACCGCGAGGGCCTCCCACCAGCCGTTGGAGTACTCGACAGTGGTGAACCCGAAGACGTGGAGGAAGCCCAACGGCAGTTGGCCCCACAGCGCGATCAGCCCCAGGGCGCCCAAGGTGGCCGGGATGATCGCCGCGAGCGGGGGAACGCGCCGGCCGCCGATGAACGGAATCCAGGAAGGAACCACCTCGCCCCATCGGGCCACCATGCCGAAGGAGGTGTAGGCGAGCCCCTCCGAGAGGACGCTCAGCCCGAAGACGTAGAGGATCACCCACCAGTGCCACGTCTTGTGGACTTCGTAGACCTGGCCCATGTCGAAGTCGAACGCGAACGGCAGGCGCCAGATGCACGACGGCAGGACGGCCAGGGGTATGAACCTGGCCGCGCGGACGGCCCACGGGGGGACCGGCCGCGCGGTGTTGCCGACCGTCGGGGACGGGTGGAGCATCTTCATTCGCATGGGGCTATCTTCCTTGCCCGGCGGGCGCCGGGGATCGGCCTGAGGCAGTGTCTGATGGTCACCCCCGCGGGGGACATGGAGTCCTCCGGGGGGAGGGCGGCGGAAGCTCCGGACGGGCCGGCATCCTCGATTAGACCCGCCGCCGGGAGACCGCGGTCCGTCTCCCGGGGCGGCCCGACAGCCTGCTGCCGCGGCGGGGCGGCCCCGGTCCGCGACGCCGGATGACATGGCAGTTTGCTGCACCTGTTATTGCCCGGTGCCGTCGACTCGGATTCACTGACGATCAATCCGCCATGCCAGGAATTGGCGGGAATAACCTGGACGACAGGAGTCTGGTCCCCATGGGCGACAGCTACGACGAGCGTTTCGCGGAAATCAAGGAAATCGTCTGCGACATTCTCGAGATCGAGGAGGACGAGGTCACCGAGACCAGCCTCTTCAAGGAGGAGCACGACGCGGACTCGCTGCGCGCCATCGAGATCCTGGCCGCGCTGGAGAAGCGGTTCGGCGTCGTCATCGACCAGGCCGAGCTCGCCCGCATGGTCCACCTCAAGGGTGTGTACGAGGTCGTCGCGGAATCGGCGGGCTGGTAGCCGGAGCGGACGGCCGATCGCCGCAGTGCGATCGTCGCCGAACGGGGACCGCTGTGGCCGTCGGGCGATCCGCCTGACCCGGCGACCGGCCGGTCGGCGTGGCCCACCCGCGCCGGACCGTCGCAGCGGTCCTCGGCCTCCGGGGCGAGGGCGTCGCGGGGCACCGGCGCGACGAGCCGACAGCACGGCAGGTCGGTACGCCGTGTCGGGCAGGACCTGCTGATCACGAAGCTACGGACGTCAGGACGCACGCCGCCGCGCAGCAGCGGCCCGGACCAACGGAGGAATCCATGGCGGAGAACAAGAACCGGGTTGCCCTGGTCACCGGCGGATCGCGTGGTATCGGCCGGGCGACCGTGCTGCGCCTGGCCGAGGACGGGTACGACGTCGCCTTCTGCTACCAGTCGAACCAGGAGGCGGCCGACGCCGTCGCGAAGGAGGCGGCCGAGGGCGGGGCGCGGATCCTGGCCCGGCGCACCGACGTGTCGGACATGGAGTCCGTCAAGGCCCTGGTCCGCGAGACCGAGCAGGAACTCGGCCCGATCGACACCGTGGTCACCGCGGCGGGGATCACCCGGGACAACCCGCTGGTCATGATGGGGGACCAGGACTGGCACCAGGTCATGGACGTCAACCTGGACGGCGTCTACCACCTCTGCCGCTCCGTCGTCTTCGAGATGATGAAGCGCAAGTCCGGCTCGATCGTCAACCTCTCCTCGGTCGCCGGCGTGTACGGTCACGCCGGCCAGACGAACTACGCGGCCTCGAAGGCGGGCATCATCGCCTTCTCCCGGTCGCTGGCCAAGGAGGTCGGCCGCTACGGGATCCGGGTCAACACCGTGGCCCCTGGCTTCATCGAGACGGACATGACCGCGGTGCTCGAAGGCAAGACCCGCAAGGAGGCGCTCGCCTCCGTTCCGCTGCGGCGGATGGGGCAGCCGGAGGAGGTCGCCGACCTGGTCGCGTACCTCGCCTCCGACCGGGCCGCGTACATCACCGGCGCCGTCCTGCAGATCGACGGCGGCATCACCATCTGATCCCTCCCCGGCCGGCCCACCCGGTGGGCCGGCCGCACCATTTCCGAATGTCCCCTCGCTCTTTGGAGACGGTCATGGCCACGCGGCCCCGCTGGTACTTCTCGCTGCGCAGCCCGTACTCGTGGATGGCCTTCCGGGATCTGGTCACCCGTTACACCGACGTGGCCGAGCGGATCGACTGGTCGCCCTACTGGGAGCCGGGAGAGCAGATCAGACGCCAACTGAAGGCGTCCGAGCTGGAGTTGGCCTACGTGCCGATGACCCGCGAGAAGCACATGTACATCCTGCAGGACACCCGCAGGCTGTGCCAGGAACGCGGTCTGGAGATGCAGTGGCCGGTGGACCGCGACCCCGACTGGGACGTCCCTCACCTGGCATACCTGAGGGCCGAGGAGCTCGGCCACGGGCGCCGGTACATCGACCTGATCTCCCAGGCTCGCTGGGGCCGGGGTGAGGACATCTCGGACCCGGAGGTGGTGGCGGGGGTGGCGCGTCAACTCGGCCTCGACGAGGACGTCCTGGCCCTCGCGCACCAGGACGGCGGATTGAGGCGCAGGGGTGTGGCCGCGCTCACCGAGGTGTGCCGCGACGGGGTCTTCGGGGTGCCGTACTTCATCGACGGCTCCGAGAAGTTCTGGGGCATCGACCGCCTTCCCGGCTTCGTCGCCGCGGTCCGTTCCGGACAGGGCTGACGACGCGTGAACGACTACGACGTGATCGTCATCGGGGCGGGCAACGCCGGCCTCACCGCCGCCGCCACGCTCCAGCGCGGCGGTGCCCGCACCCTGCTGGTCGAGCGGCACAACGTGCCCGGGGGGTGCGGCACCTCCTTCGTCCGGGGCCGCTTCGAGTTCGAGACCGCCCTGCACCAGCTCTCCGGCGTCGGCCGGGAGGGCCAGCCCAACTCGCTGCGCGCACTCTTCGCCGAACTCGGCGTCGCGGACCGACTGGAGTTCATCGAGGAGCGCGACCTCTACCGCGCGGTCGTACCCGGTGCCCTCGACGTGACGCTCCCGGCCGACTGGACCGGCGCCGCGGAGGCGCTCGACGAGGCCTTTCCCGGCAACCTCGACCGGCTCAAGCGCTTCTTCGGCCTCTGCCGCGAGGTCGCCATGTGGCAGGTGATGGCCCAGCGCTCGAGTGGTGAGCGGGCGCGCCGGGCCGTGACCAGGGGCGGCGAGGCGCTGCTGCGGCAGGGCCTGCGGCCGGTCACGGCGGTGCTGGACGAGTACTTCGACGACGAGCGCGTGAAGACGGCACTGGGCGCGTACTGGTACTACCTCGGGCAACCCCCGTCACGGCTGCCGTTCCAGGAACTGGCGACCCTGCTGTACACCTACGTCGAGTTCAAGCCCTACCACGTCCGCGGTGGCAGCCAGGCCATGTCGACGGCGGTGCTCGACGCCTTCCTGGCCGCCGGTGGCCACGTGCGCTTCCACACCTCGGTCGAGCGGATCATGACCCGTGACGGAGCGGTGCGAGGCGTGCGGCTGGCCGGGGGTGAGGAGCTGACCACCCGGGAGGTGGTCTCCAACGCCTCCTCCGTCGCCACCTACACCCGGCTGCTGGACAGGTCCGCCGTGCCGGACACGGTGGTGCGCGACCTGAGCAGTCGGCGGATCGGCGTGTCGGCCTTCGTGCTGCACATGGGCCTGGACGCGACCCCTGCCGAACTCGGCTTCGGTACCAGTACGCACTTCGTCAACGCGACGCTCGACGAGGCCGAGGTGATCGACGGACTGCGCTCCCTGCGTCCGGCCCCGAGCATCTGCGCCAGCGCCTACGACGTGCACCCGATCGGCTTCGCGCCGGCCGGGGCCAGCCACGTCAGCCTGATGACCCTGCAGTACGCGGACCCCTGGGAGAAGGTCGCGCCCGCGGAGTACGCGCGTACCAAGTACGCGTACGCCGAGACGCTGATCGACCTGCTGGAGAAGGTCACGCCCGGCCTGCGCGACGCGATCGAGGAGGTCGACGTCGCCACCCCGCTCACGGTGATGCGCTACCTCGGACACCCCGGCGGTGCGATCTACGGCTTCGACCAGGACGCCACCGAGAGCTGGCTGTTCCGGGACGACGACTCGACCACGCCCGTACCCGGTCTCCACCTGGCCGGCGCCTGGGCCGGAGTCGGCGGATTCCAGCCGACCCTGGAGGCCGGCGCCCGGGTGGCCCGCAACCTGCTGCGGCGCAACGCCGCCTGAACCCACGGAGACACGATGCCCGCGCATCCGCTGGCCGAGCTGTTCGACGGAGCGCTCGACATCATGACCGAGATCGACCGCCGCGCGGAGGAGGGCGTCGACCACGGCGCGGCCGGCGACGTGCAGCTGCTCGTCGACCGGTACCACCCGAGCGCCCTGGACCTGGTGGTGGCCGAGGTGATCACCGAGACCGCCACCGCGAAGACCTTCCGGCTGCGCAGGGCGGACGGAGCGGACCTCCCGCCCTTCCAGGCCGGCCAGTACGTCACCCTCGACGCGGCCGTCGGCGGCACGGCGACCAGCCGTCCTTTCGCGATCTCGTCCAGTCCGGCGGCGCTCGACGCCTACGACCTGACGGTGCGCCGCGTTCCCGGCGGCCGGGTGAGCAACCATCTGATCGACCGGCTCGCGGTCGGCGACCCGGTGCGGACCTCCGGGCCGCTCGGCTCCTTCCACCACAACCCGCTGTTCCACGGGGAGGACCTGGTCTTCCTGGCCGGTGGGTCAGGGGTGGCCCCGGCCATGAGCATGATCCGTGACATCGTGGACCGCGGACCGGCCCGCCGACTGCACCTGGTGTACGGCTCCCGCTCGGCCGACGACGTGATCTTCCGGGAGGTCCTCGACGGGATCGCCGCCGAGCATCCGGACCGCGTCCGCTTCGACCTCGTGGTGCAGCAGCCCGGGCCCGGCTGGGACGGGCCGACCGGACTGCTCACCGGCGAGACGATCACCTCGCTGACCGGCCCGCTGGCCGGCCGGATGGTCTACGTGTGCGGCCCGCAGGCGATGTACCCCTACGCGCTGGCCGAGTTGGCCGGGCTGGGGCACCCGCGGCGGCGGACACGCCTGGAGGCGAACGGGGCGCCCGCCCGCCCGCACACCCAGGCCGGCTGGCCGGCCGGACGGGACTCCGAGGGCGAGGTCCGGGTGACCGTCCAGGGCGGGCCGTCGTTCCTCACCCCGCGCGGCCGGCCGCTGCTCGACGCGCTGGAGGACAACGGCGTACGCCCCGAGGTCGGTTGCCGTTCCGGCGAGTGCAGTCTGTGCAGGGTCCGGGTGCTGTCGGGCGAGGTCTTCAACGCCGAGGAGGCCCGGCTGCGGCTGTCCGATGCGCGGTTCGGGCACGTGCACAGCTGCGTGGCCTACCCGGTGACGGATGTGGAGATCGCACTCTGAAGGGCTTTTGAAGGGCTTCTGAGGGGCTTCCGAGGGGACCGGCCGGACAGGAGCGGTCGGCACCGATTCACCACGTCCGGATGATTGCCGGAATTCCTTCGTGCGGAGATTCGGATTTCCTCTGCCAGTTGACTGGCAGTTTGCTGCAGCGACGGTTGCGGGCCGTCACCGAACGCTGTTTGGTGGGTTCTTGAATGCGCTGAGCAAGTGTGGGCACGGATATATCGAGAATATCTTGAGTGGGAGACAACGACGTGACGAGGCCTGGTGTCGAGGACATTCTTCCGCTGTCGCCGCTGCAGCAGGGCCTGCTGTTCCACGCGGTTTACGGCGGAGATTCGAACGAGGATCCGGCGGACATCTACACTGTTCAGCTCATCTTCGAGATCGAGGGGCCGCTGAACGCCAGGGCCATGCGGTCGGCCGCCGCCGCACTGCTGCGGCGCCACGCCAACCTGCGCTCGGCCTTCGTCTACTCGAAGTTCGAGGACCCCGTCCAGGTGATCCCTCGTGAGGTCGAGCTGCCCTGGTCCGAGACCGACCTCAGCGATCTCCCCGAGGTGGAGCGCCAGGCCGAGCTGGACCGGTGGCTGGCCGAGGACCGCGCCCGCCGCTTCGACCTCACCAAGCCGCCGCTCCTGCGCCTCGCCCTCGTCACGCTGGCCCCCGGTCGGTACCGGCTGGTCCTCACCAACCACCACATCCTGCTGGACGGTTGGTCGATGCCCGTTCTCCTGAGCGAGCTGTTCGCGCTGTACGGCACCGAGGGCGACGACTCCGGTCTTCCGCCGGTCACCCCCTACCGCGAGTACCTCGCCTGGCTGGCCAAGCAGGACCGGTCGGAGGCCGAGACCGCCTGGCGGAAGGCGCTCGACGGTCTCGAGGAGCCCAGCCTGCTCGCTCCCGTCACCCGGGACGGCGGCGACTCGCTTCCGGAGCGCGTGTCCCTCGACCTCTCCGCCGCGCTCACCCGGGCGCTCACCGACCGGGCCCGCTCGGCCGGCCGCACCCTCAACTCCGTGCTCCAGGCCGCCTGGGCGATGGTGCTCGGCCAGCTGACCGGCCGCCGCGACGTCGTGTTCGGCACGACGGTGTCCGGCCGTCCGCCGCAGATCCCGGGCATCGAGTCGATGGTCGGCCTGTTCATCAACACCCTGCCGGTGCGGGTGACCCTCGACCCCGCCCAGACCTTCGACGGTCTCGTCGACCGGCTCCAGGCCGACCAGGCCGCGCTGACGCCCTATCACCACGCGAGCCTGACCGACATCCAGACCTGGGTCGGGCAGCGTGACCTCTTCGACTCCTCCGTCGTGGTGGAGAACTACCCGATCGAGGCCGCCGACCTGCGGCTCGCCGGGGGCGTCGACATCACCGGGTTCGACGGCCGGGACGCCACCCACTACACCGCGGCCCTGACCGCCCTTCCGGGTGAGCGCCTGCACCTGAGGCTCGACCACCGCGCGGACGTCCTCGACCGGGCTGCCGCCGAGGCCGTCCTGGACCGGCTGGTCCGGCTGCTGGCGGAGGTCGCGGAGCCGAACACGACGCCCATCGGCCGGATCGGCCTGCTGACCGAACAGGAGCGCCGGCAGGTCCTGGTGGACCGGAACGACAGCGCACGCGGCATCGAGCCGACGACCCTGCCGGCGATGTTCGAGGCCCAGGTGGCGCGGACCCCCGGGGCGACTGCCCTGGAGTCCGAGGAACTCTCGCTCAGCTACGCGGAGTTGAACGCCCGCGCCAACCGGCTCGCGCACCTTCTGATCGAGCGCGGGGTCGGCCGCGAGCAGGTGGTGGCCCTTGTCCTGCCCCGCTCGGCGGAGAGCGCCATCGCGCAGCTCGCCGTGACGAAGGCCGGTGCGGCGTACCTGCCGGTCGACCCGGACCACCCGCAGGACCGCATCGGCCACCTGCTGGACGACACGGCGCCCGTCCTGGTCATGACGGATTCCCGGCACGTCGCGAGCGTGCCCGAACACCTGGATGCGGTGACGCTCCTCGTGGACGAGGCCGACCCGGCCGACCGGTCCGAGGAGAACCCGGCCGTCGAACTGTCGCCCGCGAACATGGCCTACGTCATCCACACGTCGGGACCGGCCGGTCGCCCCAAGGGCGTCGCGGTCACCCACCACGGCCTGGCCGCCTTCGCCGCCTCCCTGTCCGACTGCATGGACATGACCGCCGACAGCCGGGTGCTGCAGTTCGCGTCCCCCGGCGCCGACACCTCGGTGCTCGAACCGTGCCTGGCCTACCAGGCGGGTGCCGCCCTGGTGGTGCCGCCCCTCGGCCGGCTCGCCGACGATCTGCTGGCCGGCCTCATCGACGACCGGCAGGTGACCCATGCCCTCGTCCCGCCGGCGGCGCTGGCGACGGTCCGGTCGGGCGGGCACTCCTCCCTGCGGGGCCTGTTCGCCGTCGGCGAGGCCTGCCCTGCCGAACTGGTGGACCGCTGGGCCGCCGGGCGCCGCGTGGTGAACGCGTTCGGTCCGACCGAGTCGACGACCATCGCGGTCCTCAGCGCGCCGCTGGCGGTGGGGGCGGGTACGCCGCCCACCGGGCGCCCGGTCCTCGACACCCGCGCCTACGTGCTCGACAGCATGCTGCGGCCGGTGCCGGTCGGCGTGCGGGGCGAGCTCTACCTCGCCGGCGCGGGCCTGGCGCGTGGCTACCTCGGACGGGCGGACCTGACGGGCGAACGGTTCGTCGCCTGCCCGTTCGGCGGCCCCGGGGAGCGGATGTACCGCACCGGTGACCTGGTGAGCCGGCGCGCGGACGGGCAACTGGAGTTCGTGAGCCGGGTCGACGACCAGGTGAACATCGGCGGCTTCCGGGTCGAGCCGGACGAGGTCCGGCACGTCCTCGCCGCGCATCCGCTGGTCGCCCACGCGGCCGTGGTGGTCCGTGAGGACCGGCCCGGCCACAAGCAGCTGGTGGCCTACGTGGTGCCGGCGGACTCCTCCGTCCTGGACGCCACCGTGCTGCGGGCCCACATGGCTCAGGCCCTGCCCGACCACATGGTGCCCTCGGCCTTCGTCGGGCTGGACGCCCTGCCGGTGACCACCGAGGGTGCCCTGGACCGCAAGGCCCTGCCGGCCCCCGAGGCCGCCTCCCAGCGCGGCCGGGGCCCGCGCAACGAGCAGGAGGAGCAGCTGGCCCGGATCTTCGGCGACGTGCTGAAGGTCCAGGAGATCGGCATCGACGACAACTTCTTCGGTCTCGGCGGGCACTCCCTGATGGCGACCCGCCTGGTCAGCCGGATCCGGCGCGAGTTCCAGGTGGAGCTGTCGGTGCGCAGCCTCTTCCAGGCGCCCACGGTCGCCGGCGTCGCCGAGCAACTCGGATTCGCCGCCGACGCCCGTACGGCCCTGACCCGTCGGGAGCGGCCGGAGCGGATCCCGCTGTCGCCCGCCCAGCAGCGGCTGTGGTTCCTCGACAGGCTGGACGGGGCCGGTGGCAGCTACAACCTGACGGCCGCACTGCGGCTCTCGGGCCCGTTGGACGACGAGGCGCTGGAACTCGCCTTCGCCGACGTGGTGGAGCGCCATGAGAGCCTGCGCACCGTCTTCTCCGAGCAGGGCGGCACGCCCCACCAGCTGATCCTCACCGGCGACCAGGCCCGCCCGGTGCTGCGCCGGGCCACGGCGACCGAGGACACGCTGACCGCCGAGCTGGCCCGCTCGGCCGCCGCGCCCTTCGACCTGTCGCGTGAACTCCCCCTCCGGCTGCACCTGTTCGGCCTCGCCGAGGAGGAGCACGTGCTGCTGATGGTGCTCCACCACATCGCGGGTGACGGTTGGTCGATGGCCCCGCTCAGCCGTGACCTCTCCGCGGCCTACCGGGCGCGACTCGGCGGCGCGGCCCCGCAGTGGGAGCCGCTGCCGGTCCAGTACGCCGACTACACGCTGTGGCAGCAGGAGGTCCTCGGCGACGAGGCCGACCCGGAAAGCCTGCTCGCGGCCCAGCTCGGCCACTGGCGCGAGTCGCTGGCCGACGCTCCCGAGGAGCTGTCGCTGCCGACCGACCGCACCCGACCCGTGCAGTCGAGCTACCGGGGCGCCGATGTGCCGGTGAGCCTGGACACGCGGACCCACCAGCGCCTGCTGGAGCTCGCCCACGCCACCGACAGCAGCCTCTTCATGGTCCTGCAGGCCGGCCTGGCCGCCCTGTTGTCCCGGCACGGCGCGGGCGACGACATCCCCATCGGAGCGCCGATCGCCGGCCGTACCGACGCCGCGCTCGACGAGCTGGTCGGCTTCTTCGTCAACACGCTGGTGCTGCGGACCGACACCTCCGGCGCCCCGACCTTCCGCGAGCTGGTCCTGCGGGTGCGGGAGACCGACCTCGCGGCCTACGCCAACCAGGACGTGGCCTTCGAGCGACTGGTGGAGGTGCTGAACCCGACCCGTTCGCTGGCCAGGCACCCCCTGTTCCAGGTCTTTCTCTCGCTGCACAACAACCCCCCGGGCAGCCTCGACCTGCCGGGCCTGCGCAGCAGCGAGATCCCGCAGTCGCTGACCACCGCCAAGTTCGACCTGACCCTGGAGCTGGTCGAGCAGCAGGGCGACGGGCACGAGGCCGCCGGGATCACCGGCCGACTGGAGTACGCCCGCGACCTGTTCGACGAGGCGTCGGTCCTGCGGCTCGCGGACCGGCTGGTCCGGCTGCTGGAGGCCTTCGCCGCCGATCCGGAGCAGTCGATCGCGGCCGTGGACCTCCTCTCGGACTCCGAGCGCTCCCGGGTTGTGGGGGAGTGGAACGCGACGGGGCGTGAGGTGGTGGCGGGTTCGTTGGTGGACCTGTTCGAGGCTCAGGTGTCGCGGTCGCCGGATGCGGTGGCGGTGGTGTTCGAGGGTGAGTCGGTGTCGTACGCGGAGTTGGATGCGCGGGCGAACGGGCTTGCGGGTGTGTTGCGGGAGCGGGGTGTTCGGGACGGTGATTTCGTGGCTGTCGCGGTGCCTCGTTCGGTGGAGTTGGTGGTGTCGCTGTATGCGGTGCTGAAGGCGGGTGCGGCGTATGTGCCGGTGGATCCGGAGTATCCGGCGGAGCGGATCGGCTGGATCCTGGAGGATGCGGCGCCGTCGCTGGTGGTGACCACGTCGGGGGTGGAGCTTCCTTCGGGTGGTGTTCCCCGGGTGCTGGTGGATTCGCTGGAGGGGTTGTCGTCTTCGGTGGCGCCGGTGCGTTCGGTGTCGGGGTCGTCTGCGGCGTATGTGATCTTCACGTCGGGTTCGACGGGTCGGCCGAAGGGTGTGGTGGTGCCGCATGCGGGCATCGTGAACCGTTTGGCGTGGATGCAGGACGAGTACGGTCTGGATGCTTCGGACCGGGTGTTGCAGAAGACGCCGTCGGGGTTCGACGTGTCGGTGTGGGAGTTCTTCTGGCCGTTGCAGGTGGGTGCCACGCTGGTGGTGGCGCGTCCGGAGGGGCATCGTGACGCGGCGTATCTGGCGGAGCTGATCCGGGCCGAGAACGTGACGACGGCGCACTTCGTGCCGTCGATGCTGCAGGTGTTCCTGCAGGAGCCTGCTGCGGCGGGGTGTGTGGGGCTGCGTCGGGTGGTGTGCAGTGGTGAGGCGCTGCCGGTGGATGTGGTGGAGCGGTTCTTCGAGCTGTTGCCGGGTGTGGGTCTGCACAACCTGTACGGGCCGACGGAGGCGTCGGTGGACGTGACGTTCCACCGGTGCGTGGCGGGTGGTTCGTCGGTGCCGATCGGGCGTCCGGTGTGGAACACGCGGGTGTACGTGCTGGACGCGGGTCTGAGGCCGGTGCCGGTGGGTGTGCCGGGTGAGTTGTACCTGGCGGGTGTGCAGTTGGCGCACGGCTACGCGCGGCGGGCGGGCCTGTCGGCGGAGCGTTTCGTCGCGGATCCGTTCTTCGGCTCCGGTGAGCGGATGTACCGCACGGGTGATGTGGTGCGGTGGTCGGCCGAGGGCGAGTTGGAGTACCTGGGCCGGGCCGACGACCAGGTGAAGATCCGTGGTCTGCGGATCGAGCTGGGCGAGATCGAGGCCGCGGTGGCCTCGGACCCGGCGGTGGCCAACAGCGCGGTGGTGGTGCGGGAGGACGCCTCGGGTGGCAAGCGCCTGGTGGCCTACCTCGTGGCGGCCGGAGAGTCCGTGGACGTGGACGCGGTTCGGTCCCGGGTCGCCTCGCGGGTGCCGGAGTACATGGTGCCGTCGGCGTTCGTGGTGCTGGACGAGCTGCCGCTGACGGCGAACGGCAAGCTGGACCGCCGGGCCCTTCCGGAGCCGGACTTCGGCGGCCAGGTGTCCGGTCGGGGTCCGCGCAACCGGCGTGAGGAGGTGCTGTGCGCGCTGTTCGCCGAGGTCCTCGGACTGGAGCGGGTCGGCATCGACGACAGCTTCTTCGAACTCGGCGGCCACTCCCTGCTCGCGACCAGGCTGCTCAGCCGCATCCGCTCCGAGTTCGGCGCGGACCTCGCGGTGCGGGCGGTCTTCGAGGCGCCCACCGTCGCCGGACTGGCCGGCCACCTGGACACCGCCGGTGCCGCCCGCCGGGCACTGGCCGTGGCGGAGCGCCCGGCCGAGATCCCGCTGTCCGCCGCCCAGCGGCGCCTGTGGTTCCTCAACCGGGTCGAAGGCCCGAGCGCCACCTACAACCTGCCGCTCCCGGTGCGCCTCACCGGCGCCCTGGACGTCGACGCGCTGCGCGCGGCGCTCGCCGACCTGGTGGCCAGGCACGAGAGCCTGCGCACCGTCTTCCCCGAGACCGACGGCCGGGCCCGCCAGGAGGTCCTGTCCGTCGAGCGGGCGACGCCCGAGCTCGTCGTGACCGACGTGGCCCCGGCCGACCTGGAGGAGCGCGTCCAGCTGCTGGCCCAGAGGGGCTTCGACCTCGCGAACGAGATCCCGCTGCGCGCCCACCTGCTCCGGGTGGGCCCCGAGGACCACGTCCTGCTGGTCCTCGTGCACCACATCGCCGGCGACGGCTGGTCGCTGGCCCCGCTCGCCCGGGACCTCTCCGTCGCCTACCGGGCGCGACTGGCGGGCCACGCGCCGAGCCAGGAGCCGCTGCCGGTCCAGTACGCCGACTACACGCTCTGGCAGATCGACGTCCTCGGCGACGACAGCGACCCGACCAGCGCCATGGCGGGCCAGCTGGACCACTGGCGCACCGCGCTCTCCGGGATTCCGGACGAGCTCCAGCTGCCCACCGACCGGCCGCGCCCGGAGGTCGCCGGCTACCGGGGAGCCCGGGTGCCGCTCACCCTTCCGAAGGACGTCCACCAGAAGGTGACGGCCATCGCGCAGGCCCGCGGCGCCAGCGTCTTCATGGTGATGCAGGCCGCCGTCGCGGCACTGCTCTCCAAGCTCGGCGCCGGCGACGACATCCCGATCGGCAGCGTGATCGCCGGCCGTACCGACGAGGCCCTGAACGACCTGGTCGGATTCTTCGTCAACACCCTGGTGCTGCGCACCGACCTGTCGGGGAACCCGAGCTTCGAGGAGCTGGTCGACCGGGTCCGGGAGACGGACCTCGCGGCGTACGCCAACCAGGACGTGCCCTTCGAGAAGCTGGTGGACGAGCTCCAGCCGGAGCGCTCGCTCGCCCGGCACCCGCTGTTCCAGGTCATGCTGTCGTTCGAGAACAACGCGGCCGCCCGGGCCGACCTGCCGGGCGTGCGGGTGGCCCCGTTCGCGATCGAGCTGGACGTCGCCAAGTTCGACCTGTCCTTCCAGCTCGTCGAGCAGTTCGATGCCGACGGCGCGCCCGCCGGCATCGCCGGCGCCCTGGAGTACTCGGCCGACCTGTTCGACCGGGCCGGCGCCGAGCGGATCGTGGACCGCACGGCCCGCCTCCTGGACGGCGTCCTCGCCGACCCGCAGGCGCCGGTCGGCTCGGTCGACATCCTCACCGCCGAGGAGCGCGCGCGCCTGCTGGTCGAGTGGAACCCCGCCGGCAAGGAGGTGCCGCAGGCGACCCTGGTCGAGCTGTTCGAGGCCCAGGCGGCCCGGACGCCCGCCGCCGTCGCGGTGACCTCGGCGGACACCGAACTCACCTACGGGGAGCTGGACAGCCGGGCCAACCGCCTGGCCCGCCACCTGATCGGCCACGGGGTGGGCCCGGAGCAGCTGGTCGCCCTCGCGCTGCCCCGCACCGAGCAGACGATCGTCGCGCTGCTCGCGGTCCTGAAGACCGGTGCGGGCTACCTGCCGGTGGACCCCGACTACCCGGCGGACCGGATCGGCTACATGCTGGAGGACGCCCGGCCGAGCCTGGTGCTGCTGTCCCGCGACACCGCCGCCGCGCTCGACGCGGTGGACGCGAGCGGCCCCGCCCGCCTCGTACTGGACGAGCCCGCCGTGACGGAGCTGCTCGCCCGCGAGAGCGCCGCGGCCGTCACCGACGCGGACCGTGTCTCCGCGCTCCTGCCTGCGCACCCGGCCTACGTCATCTACACCTCGGGCTCCACCGGGCGCCCCAAGGGCGTGATGATCCCGCACCAGAACGTGGTGCGCCTGTTCCGGGCGACCGAGCACTGGTTCGACTTCCGCGCCGACGACGTCTGGACGATGTTCCACTCGTACGCGTTCGACTTCTCCGTCTGGGAGATCTGGGGCCCGCTGCTGTACGGCGGCCGCCTGGTGATGGTCGACTACGAGACCAGCCGCAACACGAGGGACTTCCGCGCCCTGCTCGCACGGGCCGGGGTGACCGTGCTCAACCAGACGCCCTCCGCCTTCTACCGCCTCGTCCAGGAGGAGCGCGAGAACCCCGGCGCCGACGCGCTGGCCCTGCGCACCGTGGTCTTCGGCGGTGAGGCGCTGGACCTGGGACGGCTGGAGGAGTGGTACGGCGTCCACCCGGACGACGCGCCGACCCTGGTCAACATGTACGGCATCACCGAGACCACCGTGCACGTCACGCACCGCGCGCTGAACCGGGCCGCGGCCGCCGAACTGCGCGGCAGCGCCATCGGCCAGGCGATCCCGGACCTGCGGGTGTACGTCCTGGACGCGGGCCTGCAGCCCGTCCCGGCGGGCGTCACCGGTGACCTCTACGTCGCCGGAGCCGGTCTGGCCCGTGGCTACCTCAACCGCCCGGCCCTGTCGGCGGAGCGATTCGTCGCGGATCCGTTCTTCGGCTCCGGTGAGCGGATGTACCGCACCGGTGATGTGGTGCGGTGGTCGGCCGAGGGCGAGTTGGAGTACCTGGGCCGGGCCGACGACCAGGTGAAGATCCGCGGCTTCCGGATCGAGCTGGGCGAGATCGAGGCCGCGGTGGCCACGGACCCGGCGGTGGCCAACAGCGCGGTGGTGGTGCGGGAGGACGCCTCCGGCGGCAAGCGCCTGGTGGCGTACGTCGTGGGGGCTGCCGGCGGTCTGGACACCGGGGTGCTGCGCGAGCGGGTCGCCTCGCGGGTGCCGGAGTACATGGTGCCCTCGGCGTTCGTGCTGCTGGACGAGCTGCCGCTGACCGCCAACGGCAAGCTGGACCGCCGGGCGCTGCCGGAGCCGGACTTCGGCGCCCGGGCCTCGGAGCGCGCCGCGCGCAACCCGCGCGAGGAGGTGCTGTGCGCGCTGTTCGCCGAGGTCCTCGGACTGGAGCGGGTCGGCATCGACGACAGCTTCTTCGAACTCGGCGGTGACAGCATCGTCTCGATCCAGCTGGTCAGCCGGGCCCGTAAGGCGGGTCTGGAGTTCTCGCCGCGCGATGTGTTCCGGCACCGCACGGTCGAGGCGCTGGCCCTGGTCGCCGAGGTCGCCGACGAGGACGGGGCCGCGGACGCGGTGGACCCGGACGCGGGTGTCGGGGCGGTGCCGCTGACCCCGATCATGCGCTGGCTGGAGGACCTGGGAGGCCCGGTCGACGGCTACAACCAGGCGATGGTGGTGCAGACGCCGGCGTCCGCGACGCTGGAGAGCCTGACCGCCGCGTTGCAGGCGCTGCTGGACGAGCACGACCTCCTGCGGTCCCGGCTGACCCGGCCGGCGGACGGCCCGTGGTCGCTGGAGGTCCGGGCCCGCGGCGCCGTCCGCGCCGAGGACGTGCTGCTGCGTGTCGATGCGGACGGCGCACAGATCAACGTGCAGGCACAGATCACCGAGCAGGCACGGGCCGCCCAGGACCGGCTGGACCCCGACCGGGGTGTGATGGTGCAGGCGGTGTGGTTCGACGGCGGGCCGGGTGTCTCCGGCCGGCTGCTGCTGATGGCCCACCACCTGGTGGTCGACGGGGTGTCCTGGCGCATCCTGCTGCCGGACCTGGCCGCCGCCCACGATGCCGCTGTCGAGGGCCGTAAGCCCGAACTCGCCCCGGTGCGGACCCCGTTCAAGGTCTGGGCCGAAGGCCTGGTGGCCGAAGCGGGTACCGCGGCGCGTGCCGCGGAGCTGGACGTGTGGACCGGGATGCTCACGGAGGAGGACCCGCAGCTGGGCTCCCGTGCGCTCGACCCGGAGCGCGACACCGCGCCCGCCCGTCGGGTGCTCTCCGTCGAGCTGCCGTCCGAGGTGACCGGCGCGCTGCTCACCCGGGTACCGGCCCTGTTCCACGCGGGTGTGAACGACGTGCTGCTGGCGGGCTTCGCGCTCGCGGTCGAGGACTGGCGGCGCCGCCGTGGTGTCCACGCCGCCGGTGCGCTGGTGGACCTGGAGGGCCACGGCCGCGAGGAACTGGTGCCCGGCGCGGACGTCTCGCGCACGGTGGGCTGGTTCACCAGCCTCTTCCCCGTCCGGCTGGACCCGGGCGTGCCCGCCGACGCCTGGGACCAGGTCTGGTCCGCGGGCCCGGTGGTCGGCGACGCCGTCAAGGCCGTCAAGGAACAACTGCGCGCCCTGCCCGACAACGGCGCCGGCTACGGCCTCCTGCGCCACCTCAACCCCGACACCGCCCCCGCCCTCGCCGGACTCCCCACCCCGCAGATCGCCTTCAACTACCTCGGCCGCTTCGAGTTCGCCGACCCGGCGGCCCAGGCCGTCGACTGGGCCCTGTGCGGCGACGCCGACACCGGCAGCGGTCTGGACCGCGAGGGCCTGATCGGCCACGCGCTGGAGGTCAACTCGGTGACCGTGGACCGTCCCGAGGGCGGCTCGCTGATCGCGAACTGGTCCTGGCCGGCCGAGCTGTTCACCGAGGCCGACGTCCGGGACCTGGGCGAGACCTGGTTCCGCGCACTGAAGGCCATCGCGGACCACGCCGAGGGCCCCGACGCCGGCGGCCACACCCCCTCCGACTTCGACCTGGTCGAGACGACCCAGTCCGAGGTCGACGAATTCCAGGCCCAGCAGGGGAAGTTGGCGGACGTGCTGCCGCTCTCCCCGCTGCAGGAGGGCCTGCTCTTCCACGCGCTGTACGACGAGCACGGCTCGGACGTCTACAACGTCCAGATGTGCTTCGAGTTCGAGGGGCACCTCGACGCCGAGGCCATGCGGGCGGCGGCGGCGGTGCTGCTGGAGCGGCACCCGAACCTGCGCTCCGCCTTCCGCACCCTCGGGAACGGCACGCTGGTCCAGGTGGTCCCCGGCCGGGTGGAGCCGCCGTGGACCGAGGTGGACCTCAGCGCCCTGCCGGAGGCGGACCGCGAGCGGGAGCTGTCCCGCCTGGTGGCCGAGGACCGGGTCAGCCGCTTCGACCTCGTCCGGCCGCCCCTGATCCGCTTCACGCTGATCACCACCGCACCGGAGCGCCACCTCCTGCTCATCGCCAACCACCACATCCTGCTGGACGGTTGGTCCACCCCGATCCTGCTCGAGGAACTGTTCTCGGCGTACGCCGCCAAGGGCGACGGCGCGCACCTGCCCCGGGTCACCCCCTACCGCGACTACCTGGCCTGGCTCACCCGCCAGGACCGCAGCGAGGCGCAGGCCGCCTGGGCACGCGAGTTCGAGGGCCTGGAGGAGCCGACCCTGCTGGTCGGCCAGGACGCCGGCGGGCACTCCGCACTCCCGGAGCGCCTGGTGGTCGAGCTGAACGCGGAGCGGACCGAGCGGCTGACGGCCGAGAGCCGCCGCCGTGGTGTCACCACCAACACCATGGTGCAGACCGCCTGGGCGATGCTGCTGGGCCACCTGACCGGCCGCGACGAGGTCGTCTTCGGCGCCACCGTCTCCGGCCGCCCGGCCGAGATCCCCGGCATCGAGTCGATGGTCGGCCTGTTCATCAACACCCTGCCGGTGCGGGTCGTGCTCGACCCCGCCGAGTCCCTGGAGGAGCTGGTCACCCGCGTCCAGGAACAGCAGGCCGCGCTGCTGCCGTACCACCACATCGGCCTGAGCGAGGTCCAGCGCCTCGCCGGGCACGGCGAACTCTTCGACACCCTCGTCGTCTTCGAGAACTACCCGATCGACGAGGAGGCCCTGCAGCAGGACACCGCCAGCCTGCGCACCGTCTCCGGGCGCAGCCGGGACGCCACCCACTACCCGCTCAGCCTGATCGCGGCACAGACCGCGGCCGGCTTCGAACTGCGGCTGGACCACCGGCCGGACCTCGTCGACCGCGAGCGCGTCGCGCTCATCGGCGAGAAGCTGCGCACCCTGCTCGACACCCTCGTCGACCAGCCCGCGCTGCCCGTCGGCCGGCTCACGCCGCTGACGCCGTCCGAGCGCTCCCGGGTTGTGGGGGAGTGGAACGCGACGGGGCGTGAGGTGGTGGCGGGTTCGTTGGTGGACCTGTTCGAGGCTCAGGTGTCGCGGTCGCCGGATGCGGTGGCGGTGGTGTTCGAGGGTGAGTCGGTGTCGTACGCGGAGTTGGATGCGCGGGCGAACGGGCTTGCGGGTGTGTTGCGGGAGCGGGGTGTTCGGGACGGTGATTTCGTGGCTGTCGCGGTGCCTCGTTCGGTGGAGCTGGTGGTGTCGCTGTATGCGGTGCTGAAGGCGGGTGCGGCGTATGTGCCGGTGGATCCGGAGTATCCGGCGGAGCGGATCGGCTGGATTCTGGAGGATGCGGCGCCGTCGCTGGTGGTGACGTCGTCCTCGGTGGCGGGGTCGTTGCCGGACGGTGGCGTGCCGTTGGTCCTGGTGGATTCCCTTGCCGGTGAGTCCTCGCCGCATGCGCCGGTGCGTTCTGTGTCGGGGTCCTCTCCCGCATACGTGATCTTCACGTCGGGTTCGACGGGTCGGCCGAAGGGTGTGGTGGTGCCGCATGCGGGCATCGTGAACCGTTTGGCGTGGATGCAGGACGAGTACGGTCTGGATGCTTCGGACCGGGTGTTGCAGAAGACGCCGTCGGGGTTCGACGTGTCGGTGTGGGAGTTCTTCTGGCCGTTGCAGGTGGGTGCCACGCTGGTGGTGGCGCGTCCGGAGGGGCATCGTGACGCGGCGTACCTGGCGGAGCTGATCCGTTCGGAGTCGGTCACGACGGCGCATTTCGTTCCGTCGATGCTGCAGGTGTTCCTGCAGGAGCCGGGCGCTGGTGCCTGTGTGGGGCTGCGTCGGGTGGTGTGCAGTGGTGAGGCGCTGCCGGTGGATGTGGTGGAGCGGTTCTTCGAGCTGTTGCCGGGTGTGGGTCTGCACAACCTGTACGGGCCGACGGAGGCGTCGGTGGACGTGACGTTCCACCGGTGCGCGCCGCAGGCGGGTGGTTCGTCGGTGCCGATCGGGCGTCCGGTGTGGAACACGCGGGTGTACGTGCTGGATGCCGGTCTGAGGCCGGTGCCGGTGGGTGTGCCGGGTGAGTTGTACCTGGCGGGTGTGCAGTTGGCGCACGGGTACGCGCGGCGTGCGGGCCTGTCGGCGGAGCGTTTCGTCGCGGATCCGTTCTTCGGCTCCGGTGAGCGGATGTATCGCACGGGTGATGTGGTGCGGTGGTCGGCCGAGGGCGAGCTGGAGTACCTGGGCCGGGCGGACGACCAGGTGAAGATCCGTGGTCTGCGGATCGAGCTGGGCGAGATCGAGGCCGCGGTGGCCTCGGACCCGGCGGTGGCCAACAGCGCGGTGGTGGTGCGGGAGGACGTCTCGGGCGGCAAGCGCCTGGTGGCCTACCTCGTGGCGGCCGGAGAGTCCGTGGACGTGGACGCGGTTCGGGCCCGGGTCGCGTCCCGGGTGCCGGAGTACATGGTGCCGTCGGCGTTCGTGGTGCTGGACGAGCTGCCGCTGACCGCCAACGGCAAGCTGGACCGCCGGGCGCTGCCGGAGCCGGACTTCGGCGGCCAGGTGTCCGGTCGGGGTCCGCGTAACCGGCGTGAGGAGGTGCTGTGCGCGCTGTTCGCCGAGGTCCTCGGGCTGGAGCGGGTCGGCATCGACGACAGCTTCTTCGAGCTGGGCGGTGACAGCATCGTCTCGATCCAGCTGGTCGGCCGGGCCCGTAAGGCGGGTCTGGAGTTCTCGCCGCGCGATGTGTTCCGGCACCGTACGGTCGAGGCGCTGGCGCTGGTCGCCGAGGTCGCCGACGAGGACGGGTCTGCGGATGCGGCGGACCCGGACGCGGGTGTCGGGGCGGTGCCGCTGACCCCGATCATGCGTTGGCTGGAGGACCTGGGAGGCCCGGTCGACGGGTTCAACCAGGCGATGGTGGTGCAGACGCCGGCGTCCGCGACGCTGGAGAGCCTGACCGCCGCGTTGCAGGCGCTGCTGGACGGGCACGACGTCCTGCGGTCCCGGCTGACCCGGCCGGCGGACGGCCCGTGGTCGCTGGAGGTCCGGGCCCGCGGCACCGTCCGCGCCGAGGACCTGCTGCTCCACGTGGACGCCGTCGGCGTGCACGGCGAGCAGTTGCGGACCCGGATGGCCGACCAGACCCGGCCCGCCCAGGGCCGGCTGGACCCCGACCGGGGTGTGATGGTGCAGGCGGTGTGGTTCGACGGCGGGCCGGGTGTCTCCGGTCGGCTGCTGCTGATGGCCCACCACCTGGTGGTCGACGGGGTGTCCTGGCGCATCCTGCTGCCGGACCTGGCCGCCGCCCACCAGGCCGTCGCCGAGGGCCGCGAGTTCGCCGGGGGAACCGCGGGCACCTCGTTCCGTGCCTGGGCCGAAGGCCTCGTCGCGGAGGCCGGTACGGCTCGGCGCGTCGCGGAGCTGGACGTGTGGACCGGGATGCTCACGGAGGAGGACCCGCAGTTGGGCTCCCGTGCGCTCGACCCGGAGCGGGACACCGCCGAGACGGCCCGCACCCTGGCGCTCGAGCTGCCGTCCGAGGTGACGGGGGCGCTGCTGACCACGGTGCCGACGGTGTTCCACGCGGGTGTGAACGACGTGCTGCTGGCGGGCTTCGCGCTCGCGGTCGAGGACTGGCGGCGCCGTCGTGGTGTCCAGGCCGCCGGTGCGCTGGTGGACCTGGAGGGCCACGGCCGCGAGGAACTGGTGCCCGGCGCGGACGTCTCGCGCACGGTGGGCTGGTTCACCAGCCTCTTCCCCGTCCGGCTGGACCCGGGCGTGCCCGCCGACGCCTGGGACCAGGTCTGGTCCGCGGGCCCGGTGGTCGGCGACGCCGTCAAGGCCGTCAAGGAACAACTGCGCGCCCTGCCCGACAACGGCGCCGGCTACGGCCTCCTGCGCCACCTCAACCCCGACACCGCCCCCGCCCTCGCCGGACTCCCCACCCCGCAGATCGCCTTCAACTACCTCGGCCGCTTCGAGTCGGCGAGCCCGCAGGCCGTCGGTACGGCCGCGGACTGGGCCCAGGCCCAGGAGACCGAGGACGGCCTCAGCGGCGGCAGCGACGCCGGCATGCGGCTCGGGCACGCCCTGGTGCTGAACGCGGTGGCCGTGGACGGAGCGGACGGGACACAGCTCACCGCCGCCTGGTCCTGGCCGGCCGAGCTGTTCACCGAGGCCGACGTCCGGGACCTGGGCGAGACCTGGTTCCGCGCGCTGAAGGCCGTCGCGGACCACGCCGAGGGCCCCGACGCCGGCGGCCACACCCCCTCCGACCTGTCGCTCGGCGGCCTGTCGCAGGACGAGATCGACGCATTCGAAGACGAGCTCGGGTTCTGAGTGGAGAGCATGATGACGAACGGCACAGAGATGAACAAGAAGCCAGGGCTCGAAGACGTCCTCGGACTGTCGCCCATGCAGAAGGGCCTGCTGTTCCACGCGCTGTACGACGAGCAGGGCACCGACGTCTACACGATCCAGCTCGCCTTCGACATCGAGGGCGCTCTCGACACCGAAGCGTTGTCGGGCGCCGCCGCCGCGGTGCTCCGCCGCCACGCGAACCTGCGGGCGGGGTTCCTCCACCGCAAGACCGGCGAGCCGGTCCAGGCGATCCCCCGCGAGGTGACGCTGCCATGGCACGAGGTGGACCTCAGCGGTCTGCCGGAGTCCGACCGTGACCGGGAACTGGTCCGCCTGGTGGACGAGGACCGGACCCGGCGGTTCGACCTCGCCGCACCCCCGCTGATGCGTTTCACGCTGATCACCACGGGCGCCGACCGCTACCGGTTCCTGATCACCAACCACCACATCCTGCTCGACGGCTGGTCCATGTCGCGGCTGGTGGGGGAGCTCTTCGAGCTGTACGGCACCAAGGGCGACGTCTCCGCGCTGCCGAGGGTGACGCCCTACCGCGACTACCTCGCGTGGCTGGAGCGGCAGGACCGCTCCGCCGCCGAGGCGGCCTGGCAGCAGGCGCTCAAGGGGCTGGACGAGCCCACCCTGCTGGCCGGACCGGACCTGCCCGAGTTGACGGCCTCCTCCGAGCACCACTCGGTCAGGCTGTCGCGGGAGGAGACGGCGGAGCTCGCCCAGTGGGCCCGTAAGGCGGGTGTCACCGTCAACACGGTCGTCCAGGCGGTCTGGGCCCTGCTGCTCGGACACCTGACGGGCCGCGAGGACGTGGTGTTCGGAGCGACGGTGTCCGGGCGGCCGGCGGAGATCCCCGGCATCGAGTCGATGGTGGGCCTGTTCATCAACACCCTGCCGGTCCGGGTCCGGCTGGACCAGGCCGAGACCCTGGGCGCCCTGCTGACCCGGCTCCAGGACCAGCAGGCCGAGCTCATGCCGCACCAGCACCTGGGCCTCAGCGACATCCAGCGGCTCACGGGGCACAGCGAACTCTTCGACACCCTCGTCGTGTTCGAGAACTACCCGGTCGACTCCCAGCGGCTCCAGAAGTCGGCCGGCAACCTCGGCATCGTGGGCAGCCAGACCCGCGACGACACCCACTACCCCCTCGGGCTCGCCGTCATCCTCAGCGACTCCCTGGAACTGGCGCTGAGCTACCGCCCCGAGGCGGTCGCCCCCGGCCTGGTCGAGTTCGTCGCCGAGGCCCTGCTGCGGTTGCTGGGCGACGTGAGGACGAACGCCGGGCTTCCGGTCGGGCGGCTGCGGCTGCTGGCGCCCCGGCGCGAGCAGCACCTGCTGGCCCTGGGGACGGGCGCCGAGGTGGAGCCGACGCCGGCGCGCTCCGTGGTCGACGTGCTGGAGCAGCAGGCCGAGCGGACGCCCGACGAGGTGGCCGTGGTCTGCGACGGCGAGTCGCTGACGTTCGCGGAGTTCAACGGCCGCGTCAACCGGCTCGCCCGGGTGCTCGCGCAGGAGGGCAACGGCCCGGAGGGGATCGTCGCGCTGGCCCTGCCCCGGTCGCTGGAGATGGTCGTCGCGATGTTCGCGGTGCTGAAGTCCGGTGCCGCCTACCTGCCGGTCGACCCGGAGTACCCCGCCGAGCGCATCGCCTTCCTGGTCGAGGACGCCCGCCCGGCCACCCTGATCACGCTGGCCGGCACCGCGGCCGAACTGCCGGACGTCCGGGCGGGGATGACCGAGATCGTCCTCGACGCGGCCGAGACCGTCCAGCGGCTGTCCGCGACCTCCGACGCGAACCCGACGGACGCCGACCGGACGGCACCGCTCACCCCCGAGGGGATCGCGTACCTGATCCACACCTCGGGCTCCACGGGCACGCCCAAGGGCGTCGCGGTCACCCACCGCTCGCTGCTGGGCCTGTTCCGCAGCCAGCGGGCCGGCCTCATCGAGCCGGAGGTCCGGGCCGCCGGGGGACGGCGGTTCCGGTTCGCGCTGACCGCGGCGTTCACCTTCGACGCCTCGCTGGACGGCCTGCTGTGGATGCTCGCCGGCCACGAGGTGCACGTCGTCCGGGAGGAGGTGCGGCGCGATCCCGACGCACTGCTGCGCTACAGCGCGAGCGAGGGCGTCGACGTCCTCAACTTCACGCCGACCTACGCCCAGCAGGTCCTCGCCGGCGGAGCGCTGCAGGGCGACGGGCCGCGGCCCCGGGTGCTGCTGCTCGGCGGCGAGGCGATCGGCGACGCGCTGTGGCAGGAGCTGCGGTCGCTGGCGGGGGTCAGTGCCTACAACCTCTACGGGCCGACCGAGTGCACCGTGGACGCCCTGTACTGCCGGGTCGCGGACAGCCCCCGGCCGGTCGTCGGCGACCCCCTGCGCGGCACCTGCGTGCGGGTGCTCGACGGTGCGCTGCGTCCGGTTCCCGAGGGGGTGGCCGGCGAGCTCTACGTCTCCGGCGCCAGCCTGGCCCGCGGCTACCTGGGGCGGGCGGGCCTGACCGCCGAGCGGTTCGTGGCGGACCCGCACGGCGCTCCGGGCGAGCGCATGTACCGCACCGGTGACCTGGTGCGCCGGGGCGCGGACGGGCACCTGGAGTTCGTCGGGCGCATCGACGACCAGGTGAAGATCCGCGGCTTCCGGATCGAACTGGGCGAGATCGAGGCCGTCATCGCCGCCCAGGCCCCGCTGGACCAGGTCGCGGTCGTGGTGCGCGAGGACCAGCCGGGCGTCAAGCGCCTGGTGGCGTACGTGGTTCCGGCGGCGGGAGGTGCGGACACCGGCGCCCTGCGGGCCGCCGTCGCCGATGTGCTGCCCGAGTACATGGTGCCGGCGGCCTTCGTGACGCTGGAGGCCCTGCCGCTGACCCCGAACGGCAAGCTCGACCGCAAGGCCCTGCCCGCCCCCGACTTCGCCACCCTGGTCGGCGGGTCCGGGCCGCGCAACGCCCGCGAGGAGCTGCTGTGCCGGCTCTTCGCGGAGGTCCTGGGCCTGGAGAAGGTCGGGATCGACGACAGCTTCTTCGCCCTGGGCGGCGACAGCATCGTCTCGATCCAGCTGGTCAGCCGCGCCCGGCGCGCGGGGCTGGTGCTGACTCCGCGGGACGTCTTCCGGCACCGGACCGTGGGGGCCCTGGCGGCGGTCGCGCAGGACGCGGACCAGGCCGCTCGGCCCACCGGTGGAAGCGGGAGCGCGGACGCGGGGACCGGTCCGGTCCCGTTGACGCCGATCGTCCACCGGCTGCGGGAGGCCGGTGGGCCGATCGACGCCTTCAACCAGGCGATGACGGCGCCCACCGGGGCCGGCTGCACCGCGGCGGACCTGGCCGCCGCGCTGCAGGCGGTGGTGGACCACCACGACGCGCTGCGGATGCGGCTGTCCCGCTCCGGCGACGGCTGGGGACTGGAGATCGGAGCCCGGGGCGCCGTGCGGGCGACCGAGCTGCTGCACCGGGTGGATGCCGGCGGGCTGTCGGACGACGAACTGCGCACGCTGATGTCCGACGAGGCGCAGGCGGCGCAGGGCCGGCTGGACCCCGACCGGGGTGTGATGGTGCAGGCGGTGTGGTTCGACGGCGGCCCCGGCGTCTCCGGCCGGCTGCTGCTGATCGTCCACCACCTGGTGGTGGACGGGGTGTCCTGGCGCATCCTGCTGCCCGACCTGGCTGCGGCGCTCGCCGCCGTGCGCGCGGGCCGGAAGCCGGAGCTGGAGCCCGTCGGGACGTCGTTCCGGGCCTGGGCCGAGGGCCTGGTGCAGGAGGCGTCCTCGCCGGCCCGCGTCGCCGAGCTGGAGATCTGGACCGGCATGCTCCGGAGCCAGGACGCCCCGCTCGGATCCCGTCCGCTGGACCCGCGACGTGACGTCCTGTCGAACGCGGCCGCTCTGGAGGTGACACTGCCCCCGCAGGCGACGGGCGCGCTGCTGACGTGGGTGCCGGCCGCCTTCCACACGGGCGTGAACGACGTGCTGCTGGCCGGGTTCGCGCTGGCGGTGGCGGACTGGCGCCGCCGCCGGGGGACGGAGGCCTCCGGGGTCCTCGTGGACCTGGAGGGCCACGGCCGTGAGGAGCTGGTCCCGGGCGCCGACGTGTCCCGGACGGTGGGCTGGTTCACCAGCCTGTTCCCGGTGGACCTGGACCCGGGTGTGTCGACGGCCGAGGAGTGGGCCCAGGTCTGGGCCGGCGGCCCCGCTCTGGGCCGTGCCGTCAAGGCGGTCAAGGAGCGGCTGCGCGCGCTGCCGGACAACGGCGCGGGCTACGGGCTGCTGCGCCACCTCAACCCCGAGACGGGCAGGGTCCTGGCCGAACTCCCCACCCCGCAGATCGGCTTCAACTACCTCGGCCGGCTCGCCGGTGTCACGGAGGACGGCGGGGACGACCGCGCCGGGGCCGCGCTGGGCGGCGGGGCCGACGCCGGGATGCCGCTGCCCCACGCGCTGGAGATGAACGCGACCGCCCGGGAGGGCGCCGACGGCGTGCGGCTGGTGGCGAACTGGGCCTGGCCGAGGGAGCTGTTCGCGGAGGACGAGGTACGGGACCTGGCGCAGACCTGGTTCCGTGCGCTGGAGGCGATCGTCACCCACACCGAGGGGCCGGGCGCCGGCGGCCGCACGCCCTCCGACCTCGACCTGGTCGAGCTCACCCAGCAGGAGATCGACGCGCTGGAGTCCGATCTGCCGCAGCTGATGGACGTGCTCCCCCTCGCGCCGCTGCAGAAGGGCTTCCTGTTCCACGCGCTCTACGACCAGGACGGAGCGGACGTCTACACCGTCCAGATCGCGCTGGACATCGAGGGCGCGCTGGACGGCGGGGCGCTGCGGCTGGCCGCCGCCGCCCTGCTCGACCGGCACGCCAACCTGCGGGCCGCCTTCCGCAGCCAGGGCAGCGGCGACGCCGTCCAGGTGATCCCGGGGCACATCGAACTCCCGTGGTCGGAGGTCGACATCAGCGCACTGCCGGAGGCGTCGCGGCAGGCCGAGCTGGACCGCCTGACGGCCGAGGACCGCGCCCGCCGGTTCGACCTCGCCACGCCGCCGCTGATGCGGTTCACCCTGATCGGCCTGGGGCAGGGGCGGCACCGGCTCCTGATCACCAACCACCACATCCTGCTGGACGGCTGGTCCACGCCGATCGTGCTGGGCGAGCTGTTCAAGCTGTACCGACTGCGCGGTGACGACTCCGGCCTGCCCAGGATCACCCCCTACCGGGAGTACCTGGCCTGGCTGGCCCGCCAGGACGGGGCGGCGGCCAGGTCCGCCTGGACGCAGGCGCTCGAAGGCCTGGAGGAGCCGACGCTGCTGGCCCCCGCCGACCACCGGCGGGAGCCGGTGATCCCGGAGCGGACCGCGGTGGAGCTCCCGCAGGACCTGGCGGCGGCCCTGCGCGACCACGCCCGTGGACAGGGCGTCACGCTGAACACGGTGCTGGAGGCCGCCTGGGCGATCACCCTCGGGCAGCTGACCGGCCGGGACGACGTGGTGTTCGGCGCCACGGTGTCCGGGCGGCCGGCGGAGATCCCCGGCATCGAGTCGATGGTGGGCCTGTTCATCAACACCGTGCCGGTCCGCGTCCGGCTGGACCCGGCCGAGACGCCCGGGGCGCTGCTGGCCCGGCTCCAGGACCAGAAGGCCGAGCTGATGCCGTACCAGCACGTCGGTCTCACCGATCTCCAGGAGATCACCGGTCTCGGCGAACTGTTCGACACCATCGTGGTGTTCGAGAACTTCCCGATCGACGCCGACGACCTGGAGCAGTCGATCGGCGACCTCACGGTGTCCCCCCTCGAGGGCGGCGACGCCATCCACTACCCGCTGGGCATCTCGATGATCCCCGCCGGCGACCGGCTGTTCGTCCGCGCCGACCACCGCCCGGACGTCTTCGACCGGGCGGCGGCGGAGCGGATCATCGACAACCTGGTCCGGGCGCTGGAGCAGCTCGTGCAGCGCACCGACGCGCCGCTGGCCCGGGTCACGGTGCTGCCCGAGGCGGAACGCGAGCAGCTGCTGCTCGCCGGCGGCGAGACCGCGCCGGAGCTGCCGCAGGACACCGTCGTGAGCCTGTTCGAGGCACAGGTGGCCCGCGCGCCGCAGGCTCCCGCCGTGGTCTCGCCGGACCTGTCGGTGTCGTACGCGGAGCTGGACGCGCGTGCCAACCGACTGGCGCGCCTGCTGATCGCCCGCGGTGCGGGGCCGGAGCGGGCGGTGGCCCTGGTGCTGGGCCGCTCCCTCGACTTCGTCGTCGCGCAGGTGGCCACGCTCAAGGCCGGTGCGGCGTTCATCCCCGTCGGGCCCGACTACCCCGCCGAGCGGCTCGTCCACGTGCTCGCCGGTGCGCGCCCGTCGGTGATCGTGACGACCTCGTCGGCGGCCGACGCCCTGCCCGCCCACACCTCGCCGCTGGTCCTGCTCGACACCGAGGACGTCCGGGCGGAACTGGCACGGCAGTCGGCCGACTCGCCGCGCGACGACGAGCGGGCGGCGCCCCTCCTGGCGGCCGGGGCCGCGTACCTGATCTACACCTCGGGGTCGACCGGGCAGCCCAAGGGGGTCGTGGTCTCCCACCGGAGCCTCGCGAACTCGGCGGCGGCACACATCGAGAACCTGGGGATCGAGCCCGGCAGCCGGATCCTCCAGGTCGCGTCGACCTCGTTCGACCCGGCGATCGCCGACCACACCATGACCCTGCTCGGCGGTGCGACGCTGGTGCTCCCCGGCACCGCCGCCCAGCTGGTGGGCGACGAGCTCACCGCTCTGATCGCCGAGCGGGAGGCCACCCACGTGATGATGGCGGCCCCCATGCTCGCCACCATGCCGAAGGCCGAACTCCCCACCCTGCGCTGCGTGGTGACCGGCGGCGAGGCGTACGCCCAGGAACTGGTGGACCGGTGGGCCCCCGGCCGCCGCATGGTCAACGCGTACGGTCCGACCGAGGTGACGGTCGCGGCGACGATGAGCGCGCCGCTGGAGCCCGCGTCCGGTACGCCGCCGATCGGCCGACCGCTGCGCAACACCCGGGCGTACGCGCTGGACGGGGCGCTGCGGCCGGTTCCGGTGGGCGTGGCCGGGGAGTTGTACCTGGCCGGCCCCCAGCTGGCGCGCGGCTACCTGCACCAGCCCGGTCTGACGGCGGAACGCTTCGTGGCCTGCCCCTTCGGGGCCCCGGGCGAGCGGATGTACCGCACCGGCGACCTGGTGCGCCGGCGCGCGGACGGGCAGCTGGACTTCATCGGCCGCGACGACGACCAGGTGAAGATCCGCGGCTACCGGGTCGAGCCGGGGGAGGTCGAGGCGGTCGTCGCGGCCCACCCGCAGGTGGCCCAGGTCGTGGTGGTGGTGCGGGAGGACCAGCCGGGCACGAAGCGGCTGGTGGCGTACGTCGTCACCGAGGACGGCGCCGCGGACGTGGAGGAACTGCGCGCGGCGGCGGCGCAGGTGCTGCCCGAGTACATGGTGCCGACGGCGTTCGTGGCCCTGGACGCCCTGCCGCTGACGGCCAACGGCAAGGTGGACCGCCGGGCCCTGCCGGCCCCCGGTCCCCTCGGGGCCGCCGGTGGACGCGGGCCGCGCACCGCCGGCGAGGAGCTGCTGTGCGGGCTGTTCGCGGAGGTGCTGGGCCTGGAGAGGGTCGGGATCGACGACAGCTTCTTCGCTCTGGGCGGGCACTCCCTGCTGGCGACGCGGCTGGTGAGCCGAATCCGCACGGTCTTCGGCGTGGAGCTCGCCGTCAGGTCGGTCTTCGACACTCCGACGGTCGCCGGGCTGGTGCGCGGGATCGACTCGGCCGACGGTTCCCGTCGCCCGCTGGGCGTGATGGAGCGGCCGGAGGAGATCCCGATGTCGCCCGCGCAGAAGCGCCTCTGGTTCCTGAACCGGCTGGAGGGCCCGAACGCCACCTACAACCTGCCGTTGCCGGTCCGCCTCCTGGGCGACCTGGACCTCGACGCGCTGCGGGCCGCACTGGGTGATGTGGTGGCCCGGCACGAGAGCCTGCGGACGGTGTTCCCGGATGCCGACGGGAGGCCCCGACAGCTGGTCCTGCCCGTTGACGTGGCGGCGCTGGAGCCGGTGGTGGAGCAGGTGACGCCGGAGGGCCTGGAGGACGCGGTGCGCGCCGCAGCGGGGCTGGGCTTCGACCTGTCCCGTGAGATACCGGTGCGCGCCCACCTGTTCCGGTCGGCACCGCAGGACCAGGTGCTGATGCTGGTGATCCACCACATCGCCGGGGACGGCTGGTCGATGGCGCCGCTGTCGCGGGACCTGTCCGAGGCCTACCGGGCGCGCTGCGCCGGGGTGGCGCCGGAGTGGGAGCCGCTCCCGGTGCAGTACGTGGACTTCACGCTCTGGCAGCGTGAGGTGCTGGGCGAGGTGTCGGACCCTGACAGTGTGATGGCGCGCCAGCTGGACTACTGGAAGGGGGCGATGGCGGGGGCTCCGGAGGAGCTGGAGCTGCCCACGGACCGGCCGCGGCCCGCGGTGGCCAGCGCCCGCGGCGACGAGGTGGGGTTCCGGCTCTCGCCGCAGGTGCACGAGCGGGTGGCCGAACTGGCCCGTCTGAGCGGCGCGTCGGTGTTCATGGTGACGCAGGCCGCCGTCGCCGTCCTGCTGGGGAAGATGGGCGGCGGTGAGGACATCCCCTTCGGGACCGTCATCGCGGGCCGCACCGACGAGGCCCTCGACGAGCTCGTCGGGTTCTTCGTCAACACCCTCGTCCTGCGCACGGACCTCTCCGGGAACCCGACCTTCCGCCAGCTGGTGGACCGGGTGCGTGAGGCCGACCTGGCGGCGTACGCGCACCAGGACCTGCCGTTCGAGCAGCTGGTGGAGGAGCTCAACCCGGTCCGCTCGCTGGTCCGGCACCCGCTCTTCCAGGTGATGCTCGCCTTCCAGAACAACGCCGAGGTGCGGGGCGACTTCGCGGGTCTGCGGATGGCTCCGTACCCGCTGGACCTGGACGTCGCGAAGTTCGACCTGTGGTTCCAGCTCGGCGAGGTGTTCGCCCCGGACGGAGCGCCGGCCGGGATCGGCGGGAAGATCGGTTTCGCCCAGGACCTGTTCGACCGCGCGACGATCGAGGAGCTGTCCGGCCGGCTGGAGCGGCTGATGGAGGTGATGACCGCCGACCCGGACCTGCTGGTCGCCTCGGTCGACATCCTCACCCCCGGCGAGCACGAGCGGATCCTGACCGCATGGAGCGGCACGGGACGCCAGGTCGAGCCGGGAACGTTCGCCGGGCTGTTCGAGGCACAGGCGGCCCGCACGCCCTCGGCGCCGGCGATCGTGTCGGAGGATCTGACGCTGTCGTACGAGGAACTGAACGCCCGGGCGAACCGGCTGGCCCACGTACTGATCGGACAGGGAGCGGGGCCCGAGCGGGTCGTGGCGCTGATGCTGCCGCGGGACGTGGACATCGTCGTCGCGGAACTGGCGGTGGTGAAGGCCGGGGCGGCGTTCCTGCCGGTGGACCCGGAGTACCCGCAGGAGCGCATCGCGTACATCCTGGACGACGCGGCCCCGATGCTGCTGGTGACGGACGAGGAGCACGTGGGCCGGCTGCCCGAGGGCGCGACGATCCCCCGGCTGCTGCTGGACCACGTGGAGCAGGGCGCGCCCGCGGGCCCGGCCGAGGGCAATCCGGGCGCGGCCGTGACGCCCGCGCATGCGGCCTACCTGATCTACACCTCGGGCTCCACCGGGCGCCCGAAGGGCGTCGTGGTGTCGCACCGGGGCCTGGCGAGCCTGGCCGAAACGCAGCGGACGAGGTTCGGCATGACCGGCGACAGCCGGGTCCTGATGTTCGCCTCGCCGAGTTTCGACGCCTCCGTCTTCGAGATCTTCAGCGCGTACGCCGCCGGCGCGGCCCTGGTGGTGCCGCCGCGGGGACCGCTGGCGGACGAGGTGCTGGCCCGGGTGCTGTCGAAGCACGGTGTGACCAACGCCGTGATCCCGCCGGCCGCCCTGGCATCGGTGCCGGAGGGGGACCTCCCGGAGCTGCGGACACTGATCTCCGCCGGCGAGGCGCTCTCCGCGGACGTGATGAACCGCTGGGCGACGGGCCGGCGGATGCTCAACGGGTACGGTCCGACGGAGACGACGGTCGCGGCGACGATCAGCACGCCGCTGGAGGCGGGCTCGGGCACGCCGACGATCGGGACCCCGGTCTGCGGCATCCGGGTGTTCGTACTGGACCGGGCGCTGCGCCCGGTCCCCCCGGGTGTGCCCGGCGAGCTGTACCTCGCGGGCGAGGGCCTGGCGCGCGGGTACCTGAACCGTCCCGGCCTGACGGCCGAGCGGTTCCCGGCCTGCCCGTTCGGGGCCCCGGGCGAGCGGATGTACCGCACCGGGGACCTGGTGCGCTGGCGTGCGGACGGGCAACTGGAGTTCGTGAGCCGCGTCGACGACCAGGTGAAGATCCGCGGCTTCCGGATCGAGCTGGGGGAGATCGAGGCGGTCGTCGCGGCCCACCCGCAGGTGGCCCAGGTCGCGGTGGTGGTGCGGGAGGACCGCCCCGGCGACAAGCGCCTCGCGGCCTACACCGTGCTGAGGCCGGGCTCCGACGTGGCTCCGGCGGAGCTGCGCTCGCACGTGAGCGCAGCGCTGCCGGCGTACATGGTGCCCTCGGCGTTCGTGACCATGGACGCGCTGCCGCTGACCGTGAACGGCAAGCTCGACCGCAAGGTGCTTCCGGTGCCCTCGTACGCCGCCGCGGACGCGGGGCGCGGTCCCCGCACTCCGCAGGAGGAGCTGCTGTGCGGGCTCTTCGCCGAAGTGCTGGGCGTCGAGAGGGTCGGGATCGACGGCAACTTCTTCGACCTGGGCGGCAACAGCATCATCTCCATCCAGCTGGTGAGCCGGATCTGGTCGGACCTCGGGGTCAAGGTCAGCAGCCGCGCGGTCTTCGAGGCACCCACGGTGGCCGAACTCGTCGAGCACTTCGACAGCGACGGCGACCAGGACAGCTACGGAGTCCTCCTGCCCATACGGGCCAACGGGGACAAGCCGCCGATCTTCTGCGTGCACGCCGCGGGCGGACTCACCTGGGGCTACGGGGCGCTCCTGAAGCACATCCGCTCCGAGTACCCCGTCTACGGGCTGCAGGCCCGCGGGTTCCACCTGGGGGAGGAACCGGCGAAGGACATGGCGACCATGGCCGCCGACTACGTCACGCACATCCGGTCGGTCCAGCCCCACGGCCCCTACCACCTGCTCGGCTGGTCGTTCGGCGCCCTGGTGATCCACGCGATCGCCACCCGGCTGGAGGCGGAAGGGGAGGAGGTCGCCCTCCTGATCGGTATCGACGGACGTCCCGCCGAGGAGGGCATGTTCGACGACTACGAGGGGTTGGACGACCAGGACATCTTCCGCGTCCTGATGTACCAGGCGGGACACGACACCGACTCGATCCCCGAGGACCAGGTGCTCGAACACGACGAGGTCATGGCCGTCATCCGCGGCCAGGACAGCGCACTGGCGAGTGTCGAGCCGCATCACGTCACGGCCTTCGCCAAGATCATGGACAACAGCTACCGGATAGGCATGGAGTTCGAGCCCGAGGTCGTCAGGGGCGACCTGATGCTGTTCGTCTCGACGGCCGCGGGGGGCGAGGCGGTGGTCTCCGAGATGTACGACCTCTGGCGGCCGCTGATCACCGGCCGGATCGAAACGCATCCGATAGCCGCACCGCACGGGGAATTGCTCCAGCCCAAGAACGCCGAACTCATCGGCCGGCTCGTCTACGAGAAGCTCAACTCCCTCGGCTGACCGATCCGCGCGCGGCCGGACCGCCCGGGAGGCCTGTAACGGCCAACCGGGCGGTCCGGCCGGCGCGGGGGTGGCAGCTAGCTGCGAATTCCTTGTGACCGGACCGCCGCTGTCGATTTCATGAGAGGCGGTTCAACTCCGCTCGGACCAACCGTCGTTGGCCAGTCGGCAATTTACGGAGTGATGAGGCATGGACATAGCGATCTCTGCGGAGGGACTCCGCAAAAAATACGCCGAGCGTGAGGTGCTGAGTGGTGTCGACCTCTCCGTCCCGGCGGGAACGGTCCTCGGGCTCCTCGGCCCGAACGGGGCGGGGAAGACCACCACGGTGCGCATTCTCGCCACGCTGCTGGTCCCGGACGCCGGGCGGGTCTCCGTGGCCGGGTACGACCTCGCCCGGGAACCGAGGGAGATCCGGCGCCGCATCGGCCTGACCGGACAGTACGCCGCGGTCGACGAGATGCTCACCGGGCGGGAGAACCTCACGCTGATCGGCGTGCTGCTGCGCATGGGGCGCCGGCGGGCGCGGGCCCGCGCGGACGAACTCCTGGAGCGGTTCGAGCTGACCGATGCGGCGAACCGCCAGTCCAAGACCTACTCGGGCGGCATGCGGCGCCGGCTCGACCTCGCGGCGAGCCTCGTCGCGGCTCCCACCGTCCTCTTCCTGGACGAGCCGACCACCGGGCTGGACGTGACCAGCCGGCTCGTGCTGTACCGGATGGTCCGGGAGCAGGTGGAGAGCGGCGTGACGGTCCTGCTCACCACGCAGTACCTGGAGGAGGCCGACCAACTGGCCGACCGGATCATGCTGATCGACAAGGGCCGCACCATCGCCGAGGGCACCCCGAACGAGCTGAAGCGCAAGGTCGGCGGTGAGCGGCTGGAGGTGTCCGTGGCCACCGACCTGGAACTCCCGGCAGTGGTCAGCGCGATGGGCGCGGTCGCGTCCGTGGAGCCGACGGTCGACGAGGAGGCCCGCCGGGTCTCGGTGCCGCTGGTCGGCGGGGTGGAGAGCATCGCCGCGGTGGCCGCCAAGCTGAGGTCGGCCGAGGTGGAGCCCGTGGACTTCGCCGTCCGCCGTTCGTCCATGGACGACGTCTTCCTCGCCCTCACCGGGCAGGTCGCCGAGGTCGAGGCGGCGGGGCCGACGGACCGCAACGCCCGACAGGAATCGCAGGGGAAGGTAGCAGCATGAGCGACATCGCAGTCAGCGGAGCGGACGGCGCCGTCACCGGCAGGTTCGCCGGTGCCGTCAGTGACTCGGTGGCCCTGGTCGAGCGTCAGATGCGACAGCTCAAGCGGACGCCTGAGCAGTTGATCACGCTCACGCTGATGCCGGCCGTGTTCGTCATCGTGTTCGGCTTCCTGTTCGGCAGCGCGATGAAGGTTCCTGGCGGTATGAACTACCAGGAATACATCATGGCCGGAATCTTCGTCCAGGTCGTCCTGGGCAACGTGGGACTCACGGCCATGGGCGTGGTGACGGATCTCCACAACGGCCTGATGGACCGCTTCCGTTCACTGCCGATCTCACGCTCGGCCGTGCTGATCGGCCGCACCACCAGCGACGTGATCGTGGTGGCCTGGAGCTTCCTGCTGATGTCGGTCATCGGCTACGCCATCGGCTGGCGGACGCACGAGGGCTTCCTGTCGATGCTGGCCGGCTTCGGACTGCTGCTCCTGCTCGCCTTCGCGACGTCCTGGCTCGGTGCGCTGCTCGGCCTGGTGCTGCGCAACGCCCCGGCCGTGAACGGCGTGAGTGCCGTCATCGTGATGCCGATGTCGTTCCTGTCGAACGCGTACATCCCGCTCGACGGACTGCCCGGCTGGATGCAGGAGATCGCCGGCTGGAATCCGGTGAGCGCGGTCGTCCTGGCCAGCCGCAAGCTCTTCGGCAACGCCGCACCGACATCGGCCGACCAGACGTTTCCCATGCAGCACCCGGTGCCGATGGCCCTGATCCTGACCGTCGCCCTGATCGCCGTCGCCGTTCCGCTGGCGACCCGGGCCTTCGAGAAGTCGGCCGCCAAGAAGTAGGAACCGCTGGTTCACACCGATCCGGGCCTTCTCCCGTTCCGTCGGGGGAGGCCCGGACTTCGTCGCCGCCAACGGCGACTTCGCCCTCAGGAACACGAGTGGACAGCCCGTCCGGACACAGCACGGAGGAATGACACATGCAGGTCCCCGTCGGTGAGTTTCTCTTCGATGTCGACGTGTCCGGCCCGGACGACGGCGAGCCCGTTCTCCTGCTGCACGGCTTTCCCCAGAGCCGGCACTGCTGGCACGCCATCGCGCCGGAGCTGAACCGGGCCGGTCTGCGCACCATCGCGCCCGACCAGCGCGGCTACTCCGCCGGCGCCCGGCCGACGGGAGCGCAGTCCTACGCGCTGCCGCTGCTGGGTGGGGATGCCGTGGGCATCCTCGACGCCCTGGGGGTCGAGGACGCCCACGTGGTGGGTCATGACTGGGGTGCGGTGGTCGCCTGGTACCTGGCCGCGGAGCACCCGAGCCGGGTGCGCACGCTGACCGCCCTGTCGGTGCCCCACCTCGAAGCGTACTGGTGGGCCCTGCGCAACGACCCGGTGCAGCGTCAACTCTCGCAGTACATCGCCTTCTTCGTCACGGAGGAGAGCACGGCGGCGCTGCTCGCCGACGACGCGGCGATGCTGCGCACCCTCTTCGGCCCGGCCGTCGCTCCCGAACAGGTGGAGCGCTACCTCGCGCTCCACGCCCAACCGGGCGTCCTGGACGCGACGTTGAACTGGTACCGCTCCGGCAGCCTGCTCGACTCGTCGGAGCGGCTCCGCCCGGTGTCGGCGCCCACCACGCTGATCTCCAGCGACGGTGACGGGGCGGCCAGCAGGACGGCCGTGGAGAAGGCCGCCGACCACGTCACCGGCCCCTACCGGCTGGTGACGCTGGAAGGTGTCTCGCACTTCCAGCCGGAGGAGGCGCCGGAGCGGGTCACCGACGAGATCCTGGCCCGGGTGGGCCGGTCCTGAGCGCAGTGGTCCGAAGACACGTCAGGGGCGGTCCTCCTCGGACCGCCCCTCGTCGCGTGCCGGCGGCGCTGCCGGGGACGGTCAGTTCCGGTCTCGGAGCACGAGCGTGCAGCACTTCACGCTGCCACCGCCCTTGAGCAGCTCGGAGAGGTCCATCCCGATCGGCCGGAAGCCCCGCTCGCGCAGCTTCGCCGTCAGGCCGGCCGCCGCTTCGGGCAGGACGACGTTGAGGCCGTCGCTGACCGCGTTGAGGCCGAACGCCTCGGCGTCGGCCTCGCTCGCCAGCAGAGCGTCCGGGAAGAGCCGCCGCAGCACCGCCCGACTGCCCGGCGAGAAGGCGTCCGGGTAGTACATCACCTCGTCCTCGTCCAGCACGCAGAGCGCGGTGTCGAGGTGGTAGAAGCGCGGGTCGACGAGATCCAGGCCGACCACCGGACGGCCGAAGAACTCCTGGGCTTCGGCATGGGCGTCGGAAACGCTGCGGAAGCCCCGGCCCGCCAGCACGTACCTGCCGGCGAGGAGGAAGTCGCCCTCGCCCTCGTTCACATGGACCGGGTCGTGCGTCTCCCGGTAGCCCCGGGCCCGGAACCAGTCCAGGTAGGCGGGACCCTCGGCGTGCCGCTCGGCGTTGCGGAAGCGGGCTCCGAGGACCTTGCCGTCCACCACCGTCGCGCCGTTGGCGGCATAGACCATGTCCGGCAGGCCCGGCACCGGCTCGATCAGCTCGACCCGGTGCCCCAACTCCGTGTAGAGGGTGCGCAGCCGCTCCCACTGGAGGACGGCGAGCTCCACGTCCACGGGCTTGTCGGGGTCCATCCACGGGTTGATCGAGTACGTCACCTCGAAGTGGCTCGGGCGGCACATCAGGTAGTGGTGGGGACGCGGCCGGCGGATCTGCGGCCCTTGTCCCGTTCGTCTCGGCTGTCCTGCCTGTCCTGTCTGTCCTGTCTGTCCCATCGGAACTCCTCGGGATCGAGGCGCCCCGGCGCGGCTCGAACGCACGCGCCGGGGCACCGACTTGTGGAAACGGAGCCGTCGGGCTCCGGCCGTCCGGCTCAGAAGCCCCATTCCTCCTGCAACAGGTCGAGATCCTGCTGGCTCAGGTTGACCAACGGGAGGTCGGAGGGCGTGTAGCCGCCGGCGGCCGGGCCGACCCCGTGGTCGACGAGCGCGGTCAGGGCGCGGAACCAGGCCTCGGCCAGGGCGCGCACCTCCTCCTCCCCGAACAGTTCCCGCGGCCAGGACCAGACGGCCACCAGGCGCGGGCCGTCGGAGTGGTCCTGGACCACCGCGTTGAGGTCCAGGGCGTGCCGGAAGGGCATCTCGGGGTCGAAGCCGCTGCCCAGATCGGCACCCGAGAGCGGGGTCCAGTCCGCGGCGGCCCGGTGGTCGTCGGCCGCGTCGATCCGGCCGAGGTAGTTGAACCCGATCCGGGGCGCCGGCAGGGCCGCCAGCGCGGGGCCGGTGTGCTCGTTGAGGTAGCGCAGCAGCCCGTAGCCCAGACCGTGGTCCGGTACGGCGCGCAACTGCTCCTTGACCTCCTTGAGGGCGCGGCCCAGGGCGGGGCCGCCCGCCCAGACGTCCGGCCAGTCCGCCGGGCCGACCCCGGGGTCGAGTCGCACGGGGTACAGGCTGGTGAACCAGCCGACCGTCCGCGAGACGTCGAGTTCGTCGGCGATCTCCTCCCGGCCGTGTCCTTCGAGGTCCAGCAGAACGCCGTGCCCGGACGCCGGCCGGCCCCGCCAGTCGAGGACGGCCAGGGCGAACGCGGTCAGCAGGACGTCGTTGACGCCCGCGTGGAAGGCGGCCGGCACCGAGGTCAGCAGCGGTTCGGTCCGCTCGGCAGGCAGGGTGAGCGTGAGCTGCTGGGAGGTCGCGACGGTGTCGCGCCGCGGGTCGAGTTCCCGCGCGCCCAGCGCGGGCTGGGGGGCGTCGAGGATGTCGGTCCAGAGCGGGAGTTCCGCCAGCCGACGGGGCGACCGGGCGGCCGTGACGAGGTGCTCGGCCCAGCGCCGGAACGAGGTCCCGACCGGGCCGTGGTCCACCTCCCGGCCGTCGGCCGCGTACTGCTGCGCCAGCTCCTGCAGCAGGATCCGCCAGGAGACGCCGTCGACCACCAGGTGGTGGAGCATCAGCAGCAGTTGCCCGGTGGCGCCGGGCCCGGCGTCGAACCAGACGGCCTGGAGCATCGTGCCGGCCTCGGGGGACAGGCGCTGCTGGGCGGCCCGCGCCTCGCCGGGGACGTCGGCGCCGGCCAGGTCGACCCGCCGCAGGAGGTCCTCGGCCCGGACGCTGCCCCGGGGCGGCGTCTCCAGCGCCCAGGCGCCGTCGGGGAGCCGCGTGAGGCGCATCCGCAGGGCGTCGTGGCGGTCCAGCAGCGCCTGGAGCACCCGCACCAGGTGCCCGGACGTGCAGTCCGCCGGGGACTGCACCAGCACGGCCTGGTTGAACCCGTCGACCGGCCCGCCGGACTCCCGTAGCCAGTGCATGACCGGTGTCGGCGGCACCGGGCCGATACCGGCGTCCGGGTCCTCCTCGGTCGTGCGGGACACCGTCTCCGCGACCACGGCCAGGTCCGCGACCGTCTGGTGCTGGAACACGTCGCCGGTCCTCAGGAGCAGACCGGCCTTGTGTGCCCGGCTGACCAGCTGGATCGACATGATGCTGTCACCGCCGAGGGCGAAGAAGCCGTCGTCGATACCGACCCCGTTCAGGCCGAGGACCTCGGCGAACAGCGAGCAGAGCAGCTCCTCCCGGTCGTTGCGCGGAGCGCGCCCGCTGGTCAGAGCGCTGAAGTCGGGCGCGGGCAGGGCCCGGCGGTCGAGCTTGCCGTTGGCCGTCAGCGGCAGCCGGTCCAGCGTCACGAACGCCGCCGGCACCATGTGGTCGGGCAGGGAATCCGCCACCCGGGCCCGGACGGCGTCGACGTCGACGCCGCCGGCCGCGGCGACCAGGTAGGCCACCAGGCGCTTCACGCCCGGCTGGTCCTCGCGCACGACCACCGCGACCTGGGTGACCTCGTCGTGGCCCGCGACGACGGCCTCGATCTCGCCGGGTTCGATCCGGAAGCCGCGGATCTTGACCTGCTCGTCCGCGCGCCCCATGAACTGGACCTGCCCGTCGGCGGTCCAGCGCACCAGGTCGCCGGTGCGGTACATCCGCTCGCCCGGGGCGCCGTACGGGTCGGCGACGAACCGCTCGCCCGTCAGCGCCGGCCGGTGCAGGTACCCGCGCGCCAGGCCCACGCCCGCGACGTACAACTCGCCCGGCACGCCCGTCGGGACCAGGCGCAGCGCACTGTCGAGCACGCGCAGGCGCATGGAATCCATCGGCCGGCCGATCGGTACCGACGGCGGAACCGCCCGTGCCGACTCCATCCGGAAGGAGGTCGCGAAGGTGGTGGTCTCCGTGGGGCCGTAGCCGTCCACGACGACCAGGCCCGGGCACGCGTCGAGCACCTTGCGCACAGCCTCGGCCGGGACGACGTCGCCGCCGGTCCACACCTCGCGCAGGCCGGCCAGGCAGCCGGGGTCGTCCTCGGCGAACAGGCGGAACAGCGCGGCCGTCAGCCACAGCGCGCGAACCCGGTGACGGGCGACGGTCTCGCGGAGCGTCACCGTGGTCAGCTCGCCCGGAGGCGCGACCACGACCCGGCCGCCGGACAACAGCGGCACCCACAGCTCGTAGGTCGAGGCGTCGAACGCCTGCGCGGAGTGCAGCAGCACGGCTTCGTGGCCCTCGGCGTAGCGGCTGTCCGTCGCCAGTGCCACGACGTCGCCGTGCGTGACGGCCACGCCCTTCGGCGCCCCGGTCGACCCCGAGGTGTACATCACGTACGCGAGGTTGTCCGGCGCCACCGCGCCGCCGCGTTCGTCGTCCGTCAGATCGCCGTCCGCGAGCCGCGACAGGTCCACCTCGGGCGACCCGAGCACCAGCACGGGCACGTCGGCCGTCAGCGCCGGGCCCAGGGCGGCGGTGGCCTCGGCGGTGGAGAGCACCACCGTCGGCCGTGCCTCCCGGAGCATGTACGTGATCCGCTCGGCGGGGTAGTCCGGGTCCACCGGAAGGTAGCCCGCGCCGGTCTTCAGCACCGCGAGCAGGGCGACGACCAGCTGTTCCGAACGCGGCAGGGCCAGTCCCACCAGCTTCTCGGGCCCTGCTCCCCGTGCGACCAGGAACCGCGCCAGGCGGTTGGCCCGGGCGTTGACCTCCGCGTAGGAGAGCGTCGTCCCGCCGCTCACCACCGCGACCGCGTCGGGCACGCTCGCCGCCCGGGCTTCGAACAGCGCGGTCAGCGAGCCGTCCACCGCGTCGTGGCCGGTGGTGTTCCACTCGGTCAGGATCCGCTCGCGCTCGGCCCGGCCCAGGACGTCCACGGCCACGACGGGCCGGTCCGGGTCGGCGGTCACCGCCTCCAGCACCCGCTCCAGGCGGCGGGCCAGCTCCTCGACCGTGGCGCGGTCGAACAGGTCGGTGGCGAACTCGATCGCGCCCTCGATCCCGGCGGGCGCGTCGTCCGGGCCGAAGCGCTCCCCGAGCTGGAACGACAGGTCGAACTTCGCCGTGTCGATCTCCAGCGGCAGCGGACGCACCGCCACCTCGTCCAGGTCGAGCCGGCCCCGGGGGGTGTTCTGCATCGTCAGCATCACCTGGAACAGGGGATGCCGGGCCCGGGAGCGGGCCGGGTTGAGCTCCTCGACCAGCTGCTCGAACGGGAGGTCCTGGTTGGCGTAGGCGGACAGGTCGGTCTCCCGTACCCGCTCGACCAGTTGGCGGAAGCTCGGGTTCCCCGAGAGGTCGGTGCGCAGCACCAGGGTGTTGACGAAGAACCCGACCAGGTCGTCGAGCGCCTCGTCGGTGCGGCCGGCGATCACGCTGCCGATCGGGACGTCCTCGCCGGCGCCCATCGTGCCGAGCAGGACGGCGGTCGCGGCCTGCACGACCATGAACACGCTGCTGCCGGTGTCCCGGGCGAGCCGGGCGACCGCGTCGTGCAGGTCGGGGCCGATCCGGACGTCGACGGTCCCACCGCGGTAGCTGAGCCGCCCCGGGCGCGGTCGGTCGGTGGGGAGCACCAGCTCCTCCGGCAGCCCGGCGAGGGCCTTGCGCCAGTGCTCCAGCTGTCCGGCCAGCGGGCTGTCCGCGTCGTTCCTGTCGCCCAGCACCTCGCGCTGCCACAGCGTGTAGTCCGCGTACTGGACGGGCAGCGGCTCCCACGCGGGCGCCGTACCCGCGCGACGGGCCCGGTAGGCGGCGGAGAGGTCGCGCGACAGCGGGGCCATCGACCAGCCGTCGCCGGCGATGTGGTGCACCACCAGCAGCAGGACGAACTCCTCCGGGCCGAGCTGGAACAGCCAGGCACGCAGCGGGGGGTCGACGGCCAGGTCGTAGCCGCTGGAGGCGGCCCGGGACAGTTCCCCGTCCAGTTCGGCCGCGGTGACCTGGGCGACCGTCAGCTCGAAGCCGGCCTGTTCCGGGCTCAGGACCAGCTGGCTCGGCTGCCCGTCGACGTCGGGGAAGACGGTGCGCAGGCTCTCGTGCCGGGCCAGGACGTCCCCGAGCGCGGCCCGGAGGGCGGCCTGGTCCACCGGCCCGGACAGGCTCAGGGAGAGACCGGTGTTGTAGTTGCCGCCCGCCTCCTGGAAGCGGTTGACGAACCAGAGACGCTGCTGCGCGGGCGACAGCGGGATGCGCGCGGGCCGCGGCATGACGGTCAGGGCCCGGCGTGCCGTGCCCGCGTCGGCGAGCCGCTGCGCCAGGGCGGCGACGGACGGTGCGGTGAAGACGTCCGCCACCGTGAGCTCGGCACCGAGCTCGGAGCGGATCCGGCTCACCAGCCGCGTCGCCAGCAGCGAGTGCCCGCCGAGGTCGAAGAAGCTCCGGTCGATGCCGACCCGCCCGAGGCCCAGCACCTCGGCGAAGAGCCCGCACAGCAGCTCCTCCTGGGGGGTGCGCGCGGCCCTCTCCGGCGCGCCCGCGCCGAAGTCCGGTGCGGGCAGCGCCCTGCGGTCCAGCTTGCCGTTGGCCGTCGTCGGGATCGCGTCGATCACCACGACGGCCGCCGGAACCATGTAGTCGGGCAGGGCCGTGGCCACCGCGGCCCTGATCCCGGCCGGGTCGGGCGCGCCGCCGGGGGCCGGCACCACGTAGGCGACCAGTTGCTTGTCGCCCGGCCGGTCCTCCCGGACGACCGCGACCGCGCGGGCGACCTGCTCATCGCGGGCCACGACGGCCTCGATCTCCCCGAGCTCGATCCGGAAGCCGCGGATCTTGACCTGGTCGTCGACGCGGTGGAGGTATTCCAGTTCGCCGTCCCGGCTCCAGCGGACGAGGTCGCCGGAGCGGTACATCCGCTCGCCGGGCTCCCCGAACGGGCAGGCGACGAACCGCTCGGCCGTCAGACCCGGCCGGTGCAGGTAGCCGCGGGCCAGGCCGTCACCGGCGATGTAGAGCTCGCCGGGCACCCCGGCGGGGACCGGGCGCAGGGCGTCGTCGAGGACGAAGACGCGGATGTTGGCGATCGGCCGGCCGATGGGCGGCACCCCGGTGCCCGGGGCGAGGGGGGAGCTCATGGTGGTGCAGACGGTGGACTCGGTCGGGCCGTAGGCGTTGATCATCCGACGGCCCGGCGCCCATCGCGTCACCAGGTCCGCCGGGCACGCCTCGCCCGCGGTCACCAGGGTCATCCGGGGCGGCAACGCGTCGGTGTCGAGGGCCGCGACCAGGACGGGCGGCAGGGTCGCGTGCGTCACCCGCTGTCCGGCGAGCAGGGTGGACAGGGGCCGGCCGGCGGCCAGGTCCCCGGGGGTGGCCAGGACGAGTGCCGCGCCGGTCAGGACGGCGGTGCAGATCTCCGAGACGGAGGCGTCGAAGCTCGGCGAGGCGAACTGCAGGATCCGGCTGTCGGGGTGGATGTCGAACCGCTCCCGCTGGGCGGCGACCAGGCCGGCCACGCCGACATGGGTGACCACGACGCCCTTGGGCCGGCCGGTGGAGCCCGAGGTGTAGATCACGTAGGCGGCCTCGGAGGCCTGCCGGCCCTGCGGCGCCGCGGCCGGCCCGGCCGCGCCGCCGTCGGCCGGAAGCCGGTCCAGGAGCAGCCTGGACGGACCGTCGGCGACCGGACCGGGTATCGAGGCCTCGGCCTCCGTGTCGGTCAGGACCAGGACGGGCCGGGCGTCGTCGAGGATGTGGGCGATCCGGTCCGCCGGGTAGTCGGGGTCGACCGGCAGGTAGACCGCACCCGCCTTCTGCACCGCCAGGAAGGACACGATCAGCTCCACCGACCGGGGCAGCAGCACCGCGACGATCCGCTCCGGGCCGGCCCCGCGCTCGCGCAGCAGCCGGGCCAGGCGCTCGGCCCGCTCGTCCAGCTCCCGGTACGACAGGGCCACCTCGCCGAAGACCACCGCGGTGTTGTCGGGGACCTCGTCCACGCGGGCCCGGAAGAGGTCGGAGACGGTCGCGTGCGGCAGCGCCACGGCGGTGTCGTTCCACTCCACCAGCAGCTTGTGCCGCTCGGCCGGTGACAGCGTCTCCACCGAGTCCACCGGTGCGTCCGGCTCGGCGGCGACCGCCTCCAGGATCCGGACCAGCCGCGTGACGAGGTCCTGGACGGTCGTCTCGTCGAAGAGGTCGGCGGCGTAGTCGATGCTGCCCAGGACGCCGCCGGGCGCGCCGTCCACGCCCTCCTGCTCGCTGAGCCGCAGCATCAGGTCGAACTTGGCGGTCCCGGTGTCCAGCATCTCGGGTTCGGCCGTGAGCCCCGGCAGGGCCAGGGCCGGACGCGCGTTGTCCTGCACGTCCAGCGCGACCTGGAACAGCGGGTGGCGGGCCAGCGACCGGACCGGGTTGAGGGCCTCGACCACCTGCTCGAACGGGAGGTCCTGGTTGGCGTAGGCGGCGAGGTTGTTCTCCCGTACCCGGGCCAGCAGTTGGCGGAAGGTCGGGTGGCCGGAGGTGTCGGTCCGGAGCACCACCGAGTTGACGAAGAAGCCCACGAGGTCGTGCAGCGCCTCGTCGGTGCGCCCCGCGATGACGCTGCCGATCGGGATGTCGGCGCCCGCGCCCGTCCCGCTGAGCAGGGCCGCCAGCGCGGCCTGCGCCACCATGAACATGCTGGCGCGGCTCTCGGCCGCGAGGGCGAGGAGCAGGTCGTGGGTCCGGGAGGGGAGGCTGAACGGCACCCGGCCGCCCCGGTAGCCGGGCGTGGTGGGCCGCGGTCGGTCGGTGGGAAGGGCGATCTCCTCGGGCAGCCCGTCGAGCGCGGCCCGCCAGTACCGCAGCTGTCGCGCCAGCTCGCTCCCCGGGTCGGCGGCGTCCCCCATCACCTCCCGCTGCCACAGCACGTAGTCGGCGTACTGGACCGGGAGCGGTTGCCACTGCGGGGCGGTCCCCGAGCACCGGGCCGCGTAGGCGGCGGCGAGATCCCGGGTGAAGGGCGCCACGGACCACCCGTCACAGGCGATGTGGTGGACGACCAGCTGGAACACGTGCTCCTGTTCGGAGAGCCGGAAAAGCCTTGCGCGCAGCGGGAGTCGGGCGACGAGGTCGAAGCCCTGCCGGCCGCCCTCGGCGAGGGCGGCGGCGAGTTCGTCCGGGTCGGCCGGGATCACCGGCAGCGCGGGCCGGGCCGCCTCGGGGTCCAGGACCAGCTGCCGCGGCTGACCGTTCTCCGAGGGGAAGACGGTGCGCAGGCTCTCGTGCCGGGCCACCACGTCGCCCAGGGCCTCGTGCAGTGCCGCGGTGTCCAGGCGGCCGGTCAGCCGGATCGCCACGCCGTCGTTGTAGACCGCGCCGTCGTGCTGCAGCTGGTTGAGGAACCAGAGCCGGTTCTGGGCGGGGGAGAGCGGGAGGTGCTCCGGGCGCTCGGTGGGCCGCAGCGGCGGCCTCGCTCCGGCCGCGCCGCCCAGGTGCCCGGACAGCGCCGCGACCGTCGCGTTCTCGAAGACGGTGCGCAGCCCCAGCTCGACCTTCAGGGCCGAGCGGATCCGGCTCGCCAGCCGGGTCACCTGGAGCGAACGTCCGCCCAGGAGGAAGAAGTTGTCGTCGATCCCGACCTCCTCCACCCCCAGCGCCTCGGCGAAGAGGCGGCAGAGGATCTCCTCCTGCGGCGTACGGGGCGTACGGGGCGCACGGCCGGCGGCGTCGGTGCCGTCCTCGGGTGCCGTCGGGGCCGGCACCGCGTCGGCGGCCGGGGCCGCGGCGAGTGCGGCCAGGGCCCGCTCCCGGGCCTGCCGGGCGCGGGCCGGCACCGGGACGGTGTCCAGCCGCTGGCCCGGGTGGGCCGTGGTGAGGGCGCGCAGGTACTCCAGGAAGCCCTCGTGGTACGCGGCGAGGTCCTCCGCCCCGTAGAGCTCCGGGTTCGCGTCGCAGTCGATCTGCAGGCCTTCGCCGACGTTGCGCTGGTAGACCAGGAACGACAGGTCGTCGGTCGGCCCGGTCGACAGGGTGCACGGGCGGGCGGTGTGGCCGCCGAAGGAGAGTTCGGACTCCACCATCGCGATGTTGACGCTCGACCCGACCATCCGCCGTCCGTCGGCGAGCAGCCCGAGGTCCTGGCGCAGGTCCTCGTACGGGTAGCGCTGGTGCTTGGTGAGCGCCCGCATCTCGCGGGAGGTCTGGACGAGCAGCTCGGAGACGGTCGTGTCCGGCCGGACGGCCAGCCGCAGCGGGAGCACGTTGGACACCATGCCCGGGGTGGAACGGGCGGACGTGCTCTGCCGGTTGGAGACCGGGAAGCCCAGGACCACGTCCTCCTCGCCGGTCAGCCGGCCCAGGTACGCGGCGACGACCGCGGCCAGGGCCGGCGGCCAGGACACGCCGGCCTCACGGCCCAGCGATCGCAGCGCGTCGGACTCCTCGGTGGTGAGCCGGGCCGTGCGGTGGATCAGGTCCAGGGCGGCGCCGGGCTGCCGCCCGGACAGGCTCACCGGATCGGGGCAGTCCGCCATGCGCGCCAGCCAGAACTCCCGGTCGCGGGCGTGCCGTTCGGATCCCCGGTAGGCCGCGTCCTCCGCGACCAGCTCGTCGAGCGGGGCGAACGGGCTCTCCGGGGCGGGCAGTTGGCGGACCAGCGCCGAGTACACCTCGGGCACGCGCCGTCCGAGCAGGACGACGGTGTAGCCGTCCGTCAGCAGGTGGTGGTAGCGGTAGAACCAGAAGTACCGGTCCTCCGCGATCCTGAAGAGGGCGAAGTGGAAGAGCGGGTCGCGCAGCGGGTCCACCGGCCGGCCCAGCTCCTCGGCCATCAGGGCGAGTGCGGCGGCCCGCGGGTCGGCCTCCCGGCTGAGGTCGACGCGCCGCAGCGGCACGTCGACCTCGTCCTGCGGCACCACCCGCTGGACCGGTGCGCCGTCGACCTGGGCGAACCGCACCCGAAGCGTCTGCGCCTCACCGACCACCAGCCGCAGTGCGGTCTCCAGCACGTCCCCGTCCACCGGACCACTGATGTCCAGGTATTCGCCGAGGTTGAATACCGTGTTCCGCGGATTCATTTGCTGTGCGAACCAGACGCCGGTCTGGGCGGGAGTCAGCGGCAGCGAGCCGTCCTGTCGATCAGACACAACCAGTTCTCTCCAATCGAGGCAGCCCTGCCTGCTGTCCTGTTCCGTGCGCAACGGCAATCCTGAGCGGGCCCACCGTGGGCGACAACCGGCGCTGCATCAAGCTGCATTGACGGATCGTCCGGATGTCGGCCTTCCTGGCAGGTTGTTGCAGCGGATCCGGAGACGGATGAGGGCCGGGGCTATGGTCGGCGAAACGGTGAATCGTGGAGTTCCTGCGGCCGCCCTGACCCCGATCCGGTGGCGCACAGCTCGGCCGGGAGGGAATTGCCACCGGCCGGCCGAATCGGACAACTCCCGTACGAAGGGGAATCGATGAGCCCAAGCAGCCTCGACAGTGCTGTCTTCGGATTGTTCTCGACGCACGCCCTGGACCTGGCCATCAGGCACGGTGTCTTCTCCCACCTGATCGAGCAGACCTCGGCCGACGCCGAGAGCATCGCCAGGGCGAGGGGAATCGACGCGGACACCACCGAGCGTCTCCTGCTGGTGCTGGCCGCCGCCTCCGTGCTGGACCGCGGTGCCGACGGAACCTACCGGGTGGCCCCCGGGACGGTGCCCTACGTCGACCCGGCGAGCTCCCGCTACCTGGGGGAGTTCGTCAGCCACCTGGTGGCCAACACGGCCGGCCAGCTGTCGCTGCTCGACGACTACCTCCGGCGCGGCAAGGCGGCCGCGGACGTCGGACGCCCCGCGGTCTTCGACGGCATCTACCGGGACGAGGAGTCCACCAGGGCGTTCCTGGAGGCCATGTGGCAGCTGAGCTACGAGCCCTCCAAGGAGCTCGTGGCGCTGGCGCAACTCGCCGACGTCCGCAGGCTCGTGGACGTCGGCGGTGCGAGCGGCGCGTTCGCGGTGGCGGCCCTGGCCGAGTACTCCGGCCTCCGGGCCGCCGTCTTCGACCTGCCCCAGGTCGCGCCCCACCTGGACCGGGTCCGCCACGACCGGGGCCTGACCGACCGGCTCGAATTCGTTCCCGGCGACTTCTTCCAGGACGAGCTGCCGGCCGCCGACTGCCTGTCCTTCGGATACATCCTCTCCGACTGGGAGGACGGGACCTGCCTCGGGCTCCTGGAGAAGGCGTACCGCGCCTGCGCGCCCGGAGGCCGGGTCCTGGTGCTGGAACGCCTCTTCGACGAGCAGGGCGGGCCGCTGCCGACCGCGGTGATGAACCTGTCCATGCACGTGGAGACCCAGGGCCGGCACCGGACCGGCGCGGAGTACACCGCGCTGCTGGAGAAGGCGGGATTCACCGACTGCTCCGTGCACCGCTCCAGTTGGGACAAGCACCTGGTGATCGGGAGGAAGCCGTGACCGCACCGACCGACGCACCGGTCGACCTCCTGTCGATCCACGAGGACCTGCTGACCGAACGGCAGCAGGTCCTGGCCCGCCTCCAGCGGGAGCGCGGACGCAGCCTCCTGGAGCAGACCGACCGGGACTACCTGGCCGCGGTGCACGCCCAGGCGCTGTCGGCCGGGAACTCCGAGGACGCCGAGACGACCCGGCTGCTCACCCGCCCGTTCAGCACCGAGCTGCCCATACCGGACTACTACCGCTACACCTGCATGCACGTGTACAGCTGGTTCCTGGACCGCTACCCGGAGGACCCGGTCGACGGCGCCCTGCTGGCCCTCCACGAGACCCTGGCGGATCTGGTCGAGGTGGAGCGGGCGGCCTGGGACGAGGACGCCCGGCCGCAGCACGTCGTCGAGCGGATCGAGCTCCTGACCGGTGTCCTCGCCAAGATCCGCGCCGTTCCGCTGGACCCGGTGGCGGGCGTGAGCGTGGGCGACCGGCTGCGCCACGTGGCGGCCGACCCGGTCCTCGGACGCCGGCTCGCGCTGCTGGTGGAGTGCAGCCGTTTCCCCCGCTCGGACGAGCACGAGGAGTACATCTTCCTCCGCTCGGTGCAGGCCTCCGAGATGGTGTTCTTCGTGCTCCGCCGGCTGGCCACGGAGGTGGCCGCCGGCATGGAGACCTTCCCCGCCAGGTCGGCCTTCCGGCTGGCCCAGGCCAACGAGTGCGCCGAACTCGTCAGCGCGATCTTCGAGGCCCTGACGACGCTGACCCCCGAGGCGTTCATGACGTTCCGGGAGGCGACCGGGCAGGCCAGCGCGGTGCAGTCGATGAACTACCACGCGATGGAGATCGCCCTGTTCGGATTCGATCCGCGCAAGGCCGAGGTGTTCGCGCGGATCGATCACCTCGTCGTTTTCAACGACCCGGACGTCCAGGCCCACCGCTCGCTCGCGGCCGCCGCCGAGGACGCCGAGAACGAGATGCTGACGGCCGGATGGCGGCAACTGGACCGCACCATGGCGAGGTGGCGGGGCAGCCACTACCGGTTCGCCCGGACCTATCTCCCGGTCGGGACCAAGGGGTCCGGAAACACCGAGGGTGCGGGTTATGTCAGGAAATTCATGAAGAAGGACGTCTGCCTGGTCGGGACCGACCCCTATGCCGGCCTTCCCCTGCTGTCCGGTTTCCTCTCCTACTGAGGTGACGGGAATTCCCCTTCGGGCCCGCGCCGGCGGCCGGGTCCGTGATTTCCATTGAGTCGGAGGAGAGACGTGTCCTCAGTACCCCCCGGTTCCGCGCCGGGAAAGCGCCGTGTGGTGCTCACCGGATTCGGTGTCGTGTCCAGTATCGGAATCGGTGCGGCCGAGTTCACCGAAAGCCTGCGGGCGGGCCGCAGCGGAGTGAGCCCGATATCGGTGTTCGACGTGGAGGGCTTCGCCCACGGCAAGGGCTGCGAGGTGACCGAGTTCGCCCCCGAGCAGTGGATCACCCGCACTCCTGTGTCGGCCCTGGGCCGGGCGAGCCGGTTCGCGGTCGGGGCGGCGCGGATGGCCCTGGAGGACGCCGGGCTCGACCAGGAGTGGCTGGCCGCCCGGCACGGGCTGATCTCGGTGGGCACCACCGACGGCGAGTCCTACGAGCTGGACCAGTTGGTCGCCACGGAACTCGTCGACGGCCCCGAGCAGATGGACCCCGAGGTCGTCCGCAGGACCTCGGCCATCCGGCTGTCCACCGCCATCGCCCAGGAGCTGGAACTGACCGACGTCGAGGCGATGACCATCGCGACGGCCTGCTCCGCCGGCAACTACGCGATCGGCTACGGATTCGACGCGGTGCGCAACGGCGAGGCCGAGTTCGCCCTGTGCGGCGGCGCCGACGCGATGTGCCGCAAGACCTTCACCGGCTTCTACCGCCTGGGCACCATCGCCCCCGAGTGCTGCCAGCCCTTCGACGTCAACCGCAAGGGCATCCTGACCGGTGAGGGCGCCGGGGTCCTGGTGCTGGAGAGCCTGGAGTCCGCCCTGGCCCGCGGCGCCCGGATCTACGCCGAGGTGCTCGGCTACGGCCTCAACTGCGACGCCTACCACCAGGTGGCGCCCAACGGCGACAGCGTCGCCGAGTGCATGGCGATCGCGCTGCGCGACGCGGGCGTCAAGCCGGAGGAGGTCGACCTCATCTCCGCGCACGGCACCGGCACCAAGGCGAACGACATCACCGAGGCCGGCGCGATCCGGAGGGTCTTCGGCGACTCGACGCCGCGCACCATCTCGCTCAAGTCGATGCTCGGCCACACCATGGGCGCCGCCAGCGCCCTGGGGGCGATCGCCTGCGGCCTCGCCATCACCCACGGCTTCATCCCGCCGACGATCAACCACACCGAGACCGACCCCGAGTGCGACATCGACTGCGTGCCCAACCGGGCGGTCGAGGCGGACCTGCGGGTCGTCCAGAACAACGGCCTGGCCTTCGGCGGGAACAACGCGATCGTCGTGCTCGGCAAGTACGAGCCGGAGCGCCGTGACGACCGGGCGGGCCGTGCGGCATGAGCTACCCGATCACCGGAGTCGGCGCCGTGGCGAGCATCGGCGGCGACCCGCAGGAGATCTTCGAGGCGCTGTGCGCCGGCCGTAGCGGCATCGGACCCCTCGGCGGGTTCGACCGCTCCCGCTACAAGGCGCAGCAGCTGTTCGAGATCGACGACCGGCCGGCGGGCGGCGACGAACCCCACCGCGCCACCCGGCTGCTGGTCCGGGCCGTCCGCCAGGCCCTGCGCGACGCCGGCCTTCCCGAGGACCTCGGCGACACGCCGGTCCTGATCGGCACCGGGCTGCGCGAACTGCGCTCGCTGGAACTGTGGTGGCGCGACGGCGTCCCGTTCGGCGCCGACGAGCTGGACTTCGGCCCCGCGCTGCACCGTGAGTTCGGGGCGACGGACACCCACACCTTCGCCAACGCCTGCTCGGCCTCGCTGTACGCGCTCGCGCTCGGCTGGGACCTGCTGGCCCAGGGGGACGCGGACACCGTCGTCGTGGCCGGCTGCGACGTGGTCACCGAGTCCATGTTCGGCCAGGCCGACCGGATCCAGCTGACCCCGCCGACGGCGGTGCGCCCGTTCGACAGGGACCGCCAGGGCACCATCCTGGGCGAGGGCGCCGCCGCCGTGGTGCTGCGCAGGCACCCGGACCGGGACCGGCCCGTCCGCGGCCTGCTGCACTCCGTGGCGGTCAACTGCGACGCGCACCACACCACGGCACCCGACCCGGCCGGGGTGGGCGCCTCGGTCCGGCAGGCCCACGCGGCGGCCGGCATCGGGCCGCAGGACCTCGACCTGGTGCTGCTGCACGCCACCGGCACGCCGCTCAACGACCGTACCGAGGCCGAGGTGCTGGGCGAGGTGTTCGCCGGCGCCGCCCCGGCCATGACCGGGCTCAAGGGGCTGACCGGGCACACGTCCGGTTCGGCCGCCCTGCTGAGCCTGGTGGTCGCCCTGTCGGCGATCGAGAACGGGCGGATCCCGCACATGGCGGGCCTGGAGGACCCCCTGCCGGAGGGGGCCGGCCTGCGGCTGGTGACGGGCGCGCCCCTGACCGCGCCGGTCGGGCTCGCCCAGGTGAACGGCTTCGGCTTCGGCGGCGTCAACGCCGTGGCGATCGTGGGAGGTGCCGCATGACCGTGGCCGTCACCGGGCTGAGCGTGCTCCTGCCCGGCCTCACCGACCCCCGTGCGCTGCTGGAGGCTCCCACTCCCGAGGCCGCCCCGGTCGACCCGGCCGCCCTGATCGGCCGCAAGGGGCTGCGCTTCAAGGACCGTGCCACGCAGCTGGGGCTGAGCCTGGCCCAGGCCGCGCTGAACGACGCCGGCCTCATCGACGGAGCGGGCCCGGCCGCCGCCGGCGACCGGATCGGGGTGGTGGTCAGCACCAACCTGGGCAACGCGGACACGGTCTGCCGCGCCGTCGAGACCATCGCGAAGGAGAGCACCAGCGGGCTCAGCCCGATGGACACCCCGAACGCCTCCAGCAACATCGTCGCCTCCGAGATCGCGATCAGGTACGGCCTGCGCGGCCCCAACCTGACGCTCTGCAACGGCGTCACCTCCGGCCTGGACGCGGTGCGCTGGGCCACCCTGCTGCTGCGCTCCGGCCGGGCCGACCACATGCTGGTCATCGGTGTGGAGCCGGACAACCCGGTCACCCGCGCGCTGGTCGACGGCCGCGTGGTCGACGGGGGAGCCGGGGTGGTCCTCGGCCGCGCCGCGGACGGCGCACCGGCGCGGGCGCTGCTCGGCCCCCTGGTGCGGGCGGCCGACCTGCCGGGCTGCCTGAGCCGGCTGACCTCGGCCGTGCCCGGGGCCGCCGCCGTGATCGCCGCCGACCCGCTGCCCGGGACGGACGCCGTCGCGCGGATCGACCTCGGCGGCTGGGGCGAGTGCTCGGGCGCGCTCGGCGTGCTCCAGGTGGCCGCGGCCGTCGGCTGGGCCGACTCCGGCCGCCGCGAGCCCGTCCTCGCGCTGCTCGGCGGCCCCTCGGCACCGGCCGCCACCGGCCTGGCGCTCCACGCTCCCCGTGCTCCTCACACACTGGGGGAACGCCGATGAGCCGACTGCTGCTGCTGCACGGGCTCGGCAACAACGCCGGACTGTGGGCCGCCGCAACCCCCCACTGGCGCCCGGGACTTGAGGTGCACGCCCCGCAACTGCCCTGGAGCGGCGAGGGCATCGCCGGCTGGCGGCACGAGACCGACTCGGCCCGCCACGTCGAGCAGGCGCTCGACGCGGTCGAGGGCGGGGTCGACGTGATCGTCGCGCACTCCTTCGCCACCCTCCCGCTGCTCGAACTGCTCTGCCGCCGCGAGGCGGCCGGCGACCCGGTACGGGCGGCCGGCGTGGTGCTGGTGAACCCCTTCTACCGGCAGCGGGCGGAGGACTTCCACTGGGACGAGATCGTGCCCATGGTCGGCAACTTCCCGCAGACGGTCAGCGAGGGCATCCGCCTGCAGAGCGGAGCCAGGCCGATCGAGCCGGCCCTCCAGGCCGACATCATCCGCAAGCTCTGCGTGTGGATCGGTCCGTACGGCTGGCTGCGCTTCTACGACGCCTACCTGCGCACCCCCACCCTCCCCGTGCACCTGATCAGCGCCCCGTGCCTGGTCGTCGGCACCGAGCTGGACACCAGTGCCCCCGCCTCCGACGCCCGGCTGCTCGCGGCGCGGCTGCCGCGGGCCGAGAGCGTCCTGCTGCCCGGTGTCGGCCACTTCCCGATGCTGGAGGAGCCCCGTCGGTTCACCGACCTGGTCCACGCGTTCCTCGACCGCAGCCCCACCCGGTCCGGCCTCGCGGGCGATGCCCGGAGCCCGGTCTGACCGGTCCTGCCGACCCCACCGACCCCACCGACCCGAACAGAACTCTCACCACGAAGGAGACGGCGATGGCCGACGTCCGGGATCTCGCCGCGGACACGCTGAGCGCCCCCAGTACCGCACGGATCCGCCCAGGCTTCGAAGGCAACAACATCAGCCACGCGCTCGGCTTCAAGCACATCAACTACGTCTCCGAGGCCGCCGTCCTGCACCACTTCCGCGAGGCGGGCCTGCCGGTCGGGAGGCTCTACAAGGAGTTCGGGCTCGGCTTCGAGATCGTCGAACTGACGTCACGTCTGATCGAGCTGCTGGACCTGGACGACGAGGTGACCGCCGAGGTGGTGCCCGCCACCAAGCCCGGAGCGCGCGAACTCACCTTCAAGGTCGCCCAGTTCGTCCAGCGCGACGGCAAGGCGGTGAAGTCCGCGACCTCCACCGTCAAGGTCGCGCTGCGCATCGACGACCACGTCCCGGCCTCCGGCCCCTATCCGGAGGCCGTCCGCCCGTTCGCGGTGCCGCGTCTGGGCAGCGGGGCGCGTCTGGAACTCGGTGTCACGCCGCGCCCGTACGGAAGCCTCTCCGAGGGCCGTGGGACCGTCGGCGCCGACCCGGTCCTGGACCGGCTGATCGGCGAGGACAACGCCTTCGGCTGGCGCTGGCGGGTGCCCTACTTCTACTGCCACTTCAACGAGCGCCTGCAGATGTCGGGGTTCCTGCGCGTGATGGAGGAGGTCGAGGACCTGTTCCTGGCCGAGCGCGGCCTGCCGATCAAGCACGTGCTGGACACCCGGCGGTGGATCCCGGTGGTCACCCGGTCCGAGATCCGGCTCCTGGACGAGACCCTGATGGAGGAGGAGCTCCACACCGTCTACACCGTCGAGGACGTCTTCAAGGAGCTGCTCTACACCGCGCGGATGGACACGTACGTGATCCGCGGCGGGGAACTGGTCCACACGGCCACCGGCCGCATCACCCACGGCTACCTGCACGAGTACGAGCCCAACCGCTGGCGGATGGCCACCCTGGACGAGGCCACCGTCTCCGCCCTCTCCACCCCGAAGAAGGTGAACGCGTGAACGCCTCCGCCGCGGTCCGGCCGGTCATCACGGGCTGGTCGGCGGTCTCCCCGTACGGCCTGGACGCCGGGGCCCTCGCCGAGGGCCTGCGCTCGGGCCGTCCCACCGCCACGGCCCTGGACACCACCCGCTGGCAGGTGCCCGAGGGCAGTGCCCACCTGGTGCCCGACTTCGAGGTCCGCGAGATCCTCGGCAAGAAGGGCACCCGCTCGATGGACCGGGTCACCGGTCTGGCCGTCTCGGCGGTGCGCGGCCTCCTGGGCCAGCCGGACGCCGATCCGCAGCGCGAGACCGGGGACCGGGCCGCGCTGGTGCTGGGTACCACCACCGGCAGCGTCGCCAGCATGATGGACTTCACCCGCAGCTCGCTGGAGGGCGCCCGCCCGTTCGACGTCGACCCGGCGCTGATGCCCAACGCGGTGATGAACTGCGCGGCCGGGCAGGCCGCGATCTGGCACGGGCTGCGCGGCCCCAACGTCACGCTGGCCGGCGGCCGGACGGCGAGCCTGGCCGCCGTGAGCTACGCGACGCGGCTCCTGGCCTCCGGCCGCGCCGACTCCGTCCTGTGCGGCGCGGTGGAGGAGTTCTCGGCGGCCCGGTACTGGATCGAGCACCACAGCCGTGAACCCGAGGCACCCGAGACCGGTATCGGCGAGGGGTGCGCGATGCTGCTGATCCAGCCCTCGGACGCGGTGAGCCCCGAGCGCCACGCGCTCGCCGAGGTGCTCGCCGTTCGCTCCCGTGTCGCTGCCCGTGTGGACGACCGGGAACTGCTCGCGGCCTGCGTCCGCTCGGCCCTGGACGCCGCCGGGGTCGCGCCGGACGAGGTGTGGGCCGCCGTCCCCGGCGAGGCCCCCGGCACCGCCGGCCGGACCGAGGTCGCGGCACTGCGCGCGGCGCTCGGAGAGCGGGCCGAAGAGGCCTTGACCAGGGTCCCCGCGGTCAGTGTCCTGGGCGACGTCACCGCCGCCAGCGGTGCGTTCCAGATCGCCATCCTGCTGTCCGCCGCCGCCGCCGACCAGAGGGCCGCAGCCGGTCGGCCCGTCGTTCTGACGTCGGTGGACCGCGACGGCGCGCTGGCCTGCGCGGTGCTGCGCCTGGGGGCGGCGTGATGACGACCGTCCCCGTCGCGCACCGACCGGTCAGCCCGGTGGCCGGGCCGATCGAGGTCGTGTCCCCGCTGGCCGACGGGCGGTCCGGGGTGCGGATCGTGATCACGCCCGACGAACCGGTCTTCGCCGGCCACTACCCGGACTTCCCCATCTTCCCCGGCGTCTGCATCCTGGAGTGCGCCCACCAGGGCGCCCTCGCCACCGCCCCCGAACCGGTCGCACTGACCGGGGTGGACTCCGCCCGGTTCAGCGGCGCGGTCTACCCGGGGGACACCCTCACCATCGACCTCGTCTGGCGCCGGACCGAGGACGGCTGGCAGTGCCGGGCCGCCGCCGCCACCGGGAACGGGCCCGCGGCCTCCCTGCGCCTGCGCTTCGCCACCGCCGACGGAGGAGCACGGTGACCGCCACCGAGTCGGCACCCGCGGTCGTCGACCTGCTGCCGCACCGCTACCCGATGCTCCTGGTGGACCGTGTGGTGGAACTGGTGCCGGGGGAGCGGATCACGGCGACCAAGGCCGTCACCCACAACGAGCCCTGGTACGCGGGGCTGGTACCCGGGCAGGACCCGGCCTACCCGCTGCCGCTGCTGATCGAGTCCTGGGGACAGGCGGCCGGTGTGCTCGCCTCCGCGACCGCACCCGACGCCCGCGACCAGGTCATGCTGTTCGGCAGTGTCACCCACGCCCGTTTCCACCGCGCCGCCCGCCCCGGCGACCTGATCGAACACCTCGTCCGGGTCGACCGCATGCTCGACGACTCGGTGGTCTTCGAGGGCGAGAGCCGCTGCGCGGGCGAGTTGCTGATGTCGGTGGAGCGCATGGTGATGGCCTTCCGGCCGGCGTCACTGCTGCGCCCCGAAACCGCCGTGCCGCCGGCCTGACCGAGGAGACACACATGACCGTGACGACCAAGCCTTCCAAGTACTGGATGTTCACCAACGAGTTCACCCAGGACCCGTTTCCGATCCTGGAGTACATCCGCTCCCAGGGGCCGGTCTGTGAGGTGCCGCTGCCCGGTGCCGGCCGGGCCTGGGTGATCACCCGCTACGAGGAGGCGAAGGAAGCGCTGGCCGATCCCCGGCTCAGCCGCGACATCCACTACCACTACCGGCTGATCGCGGAGCGGACCGGGCAGCGGATGATGCCCCCGGCGGAGATCTCCAACCACCTGGCCAACCTCGAACCGCCCCGGCACACCCCGCTGCGCCGCGCGATCAGTTTCGCCTTCACCCCCCGCCGGGCCGAGGCGATGCGCTCCAAGGTCGAGGCGATGGCCGACGAACTGCTGGACGGGCTCGCCGATCAGGCCGAGCCCGACCTGATCAGCGGCTACGCCGACCCGCTCCCGGTGATCGCCATCGCCGCCCTGATGGGCGTGCCCGCCGAGTCCTGGCCCGACTTCCTGCACTGGTCCAACGCGCTGCGGGCGGCGGACGCGGGCAGCGGCGAGATGGAGCGCACGACCAGGGAACTCTCCACCTACCTGAGCGCGCTGATCGCACGGAAGGAGAAGGAACCCGGCGACGACCTGATCTCCGCCCTGATCCACGCCGACGCCGACAACCGGCTGACCGGCACGGAGATCCTCTCCACCGCCTTCGCCCTGATGACCGGTGGCAACGACACCACCGCGAGCCTGGTCGGCGGCGTCCTGGGAACCTTCCTGACCCACCCTCAGGAGCGCGACAGGCTGCTCGCGGAGCCGGGCTCCTGGGGCACCGCGATGGACGAGCTCATCCGCTACGTCAGCCCGATCGGGAACACCCTGCAGCGCGCCACCACCGAGCCGGTGACGATCGGCGCGACCACCATCCCGGCCGGTGAGATCGTCATCATCTCGGTCATCTCGGCCAACCGGGACGAGCGTCGGACCCCCCACCCCGACGAGCTGGACCTGGACCGGGAGAAGCCCGCCCACCTGTCCTTCGGTTTCGGAATCCACTACTGCTCGGGCGCGCATCTGGCTAAGGTGATCACCGAGGTCGGCACCCGCCGGGTCTTCGAGCGCTTCCCGGACGTGCGACTCGCCGTGGACCCGAGCGAACTGCGGTACCAGCAGAACGTGGTGACTCGCCCACTGGAGACGCTGCCGGTTCGGTGGTCCGCCGACGACGCGACGTCCAGGGGAGTGGGATGACTGATCTTCAACCGCGCGGGACGAGGACCACCGGCACCGCACGCCACCGATGATGACGACCCTGGTCATCTTCTTCGGGGTGGTCACCATGGTCCTCTCGGTGGGCGGTCTGGCGCTCGGCGCCCGCCGGCTGCTCGGCGTGCGGATCGGCCTCATCCGGGCCGCCCTGACCGGCTCGGCCGGGGTGGCCGCGGCCTCCGTCCTCGGCTCGGTCCTGAACGGCATGAGCCGGTCGGTGGGCCTGTCCGTGCTCCTCAGCATCGAGGTCGGCGCTGGGCTCCTCGCCGCGATGGCCTTCCTCGCGCTCTCCGAACTCCTCCTGCCGACGGGCTCCTGGTCGGCACTGCGGCTGCCCCAGGCGCTGCGCCGACGCTGGGTACGGGCCCGGCGCTACTCGCAGCTCAGCGCGATAGTCCGGCGGCACGGTCTGACCCGGCTGCTGCGCAGCGCGGACCGGGCCCGTGCCGCCGGCCCCTACGGCCACCCCGAGCTCGCCCGGTCGCTGCGTCTGGCCCTCGAGGAGGGCGGCGTCACCTTCGTCAAGCTCGGCCAGTTGATGTCGGTGCGCTACGACCTCCTGCCCCCGCAGTTCATCACCGAGCTGAGCCGGCTCCAGCACCAGGCGACGCCCGCCCCCTGGGAACAGGTGGCCGCCCAACTGGAGGAGGAGCTCGGCGGCCCCACCGACCGGGTCTTCGCCGAGTTCGACCCCCGCCCGCTCGCGGCCGGTTCGATCGCGCAGGTCCACCGGGCGCGGCTGCACACGGGGCAGGAGGTGGTGGTCAAGGTCCGCCGCCCCGGATGCAGGCCCGTGGTCGAACGTGACCTGGACATCCTGTGCAGTGCCGCGCAGAAGCTGGAGGAGCGCACCAGATGGGGGCGCTCCACCGGCGTCCACGCGCTCGCCCAGGGGTTCGCCCAGTCCGTGCTGGAGGAACTCGACTTCCGGATCGAGGCGCGCAACATCGCGGCCATCGCGGCGGCCACCGCCGAGGCGGCCCGCCGGCCCCTGGCCCCGGAGGGCCCCGAGGTGGTGATCCCGTCCGTGTACCAGGAGTTGAGCACCGAGCAGGTCCTGGTCGTCGAGTGGATGGACGGCATCGCCCTCGGCGCCGCGACGCCGGAGCAGGTCGCGGACCTGATGGACCCCACCGCCGCCGCGAACGCGGTGCTGGACTGCGTGCTGCGACAGATCATGGTCGGCGGGACCTTCCACGCCGACCCGCACCCGGGCAACATCCTGCTGCTGCGCGACGGCCGGATCGCGCTGCTGGACTTCGGATCCGTGGGCCGGATCGACTCCCTGCTGCAGGCCAGACTGCGCGACATGCTCCTCGCCGTCAGCCAGGGCGACGCGGCGGCGCTGCGCGACGTGCTCGTGGCGCTGGTCAACGATCCGGAGACGGTCGACGAGACGAGGCTGGAGCGCTCGCTCGGCGACTTCCTGGCACGCCACTTCAGCCCGGGCCTGCCCTTGGACCTCGCCTCCTTCGGTGATCTGTTCCGCCTGGTCGCCGAGCACCGGATCACCATTCCGTCCAACGTCGCGGCCGCCTTCCGGGCTCTGGCGACCCTGGAGGGAACACTTCCCCGGTTCGACCGGTCCTTCGACCTCCTGGCCGCGACCAAGGGCTTCGCCAGTACCTACCTCATGGAGAAGGTCGCACCCGCCGCGCTGGCCCGGTCGGCGATCGAGGAGCTGCTGGCGGTCCTTCCGATGCTCCGTCAGCTCCCGCGCCGGCTGAACCGGATCACCGGAGCGCTGGAACAGGGGCGGCTGGGCGTCAACGTCCGGCTGCTGGGCCACCAGCACGACCGCGGCTTCGTCCGCGGGCTGCTGAGCGAGGTCATCCTCACCGTTCTGGGCGCCACCACCGGCGTGATGGCGGTGCTCCTGCTCGGCAACACGGGCGGGCCGATGATCACGCGCTCCGTCAGCCTCTTCCATGTCCTCGGGTACAACCTGCTCGTGGTCAGCGCCGTCCTGATGGTCCGGGTGCTGTTCGGCGTCGTGCGCCGGCAATGACAACAGTCGGCATCCGGGCGGTCGGTGACCGCTCCGGCGGGGTCGGGACGTGACCGGAATCGGTCAACAGCCGGCCGGGCGGGCCGGTCCGTCGGACACCTCGTGTATGCGGACCGACACTCACCGTCAGTTCTCGTGACGTGTCGGCGCACGCGTGGCCCGGCCAGCGCAGCTTGCTGTCAGCCCCATAGGACCGTGCGCCCGCCGAGCTGTTCCATGGCAGTGAACGGGCATACACGTCATGGGGGTTGTGAAATGAGGAAGTCGTCGGCGACGGCCGATCTCCGCCCAGTGGTACGGGATCGTCCGAGAGATGAGATCGAGCAGGGGCTGCTGGAGGTGCAGGCCCTGCTCGCCGATACGATGGTCAGGCATCGTGACTGGGTCTCCCAGGGGTCGACCGTCACCGTGCTGCGATCCGGCGAGGACCAGCTGTCGGCGGAGGTCGTGCGCCTGATCGGCCGGGCCGAACGGGGCATCGAGGTGGTGCTGTCCTCGGACCGGGCGCGGGCCGCGATGGTCTACCGCTCGTTGGAGACGCTGCTGTCCGCGCGTGGCGCCGCCGTCCGCGTCCGGTTGCTGTGCGGGCCGGAGAGCCTGGACCGTGAGTTCGCCCTCGCCCAGCTGGACGCCGGGCACCTGGTCGAGATGCGGACGGCCCGGCTGCCCCGCATGGAGGCGATCATGGTGGACCGTCAGGTCGCCCTGCTGGCGGACCCGATCGGTGGCAACCGGCAGGCGGCGGTGGTGCGGGACGCCTCCGTCCTGAACTCCCTGCACCTCCTCTTCGCCGGGGTCTGGCGCGGCGCCGTGTCGGTGCGCGACCAGGAGGGCCTCGGAAACTGGGCCCGGGCCGACTTCTCGGCGCGCGTGCTGGGCTGCCTGAACGCCGGCAGGACGGACGAGGTCGCGGCCCGGCAGCTGTCGGTATCGGTCCGCACCTACCGGCGCTACGTCGCCGAGATCATGGACAACCTGGGAGTGAATTCCCGTTTCCAGGCCGGAGCGCGCGCCGCCGAGCTCGGACTGCTGCCGGCCGAACAGGAATCGCAGCCGACCCGGCGGACCGCCTGAAAGCGGCGCGGGTGCCGGCCGTGGCAACTTCCTGAACCCGCCATTGCGTCGGCCCCACCGCCCGGATAGAAATGACCCGGAACCAGCCGGAAACGGGGCCGGCGGCGAATGGAGAACCGCCGCCGAAGAATTCGGGAAATCCGGTCGGCGAACCGTCGTCCGGAGGACCGGGAGGGTTCCTGAGAACTCCGGCAGTCGTCTCCCCGGGCGGACTGTCGGTGGCCCGCGGCCGGTGGGCGCGCGTTTCGACCGAAACCGCGCAGGTCGATCCGCGGAGGGCGTCGGAGTCGGCCCCGCACCCCCGGCGGGACCGACTCCGCGCGCGGCCCGGAGCACACGGCGGCAGCGCGGAGGAGACGGGACAGATGATCAACAGCGCGATCGACAGCCGATGGTTCCGCCGCCACGCGGCGGCGGACGGTACGGCCACCCAGCGGCTGGTCTGCCTGCCGCACGCGGGCGGCGCCGCGAGCACGTTCCACAGTTGGGGAGGCGGCCTCGGGGACGGGGTGGAGCTTCTGGCGGCCAGGTACCCGGGGCGGCAGGAGCGGCTCGGCGAGCCGAGCCCGGGGAGCATGACCGAGCTCGCCGACGCGGTCACCGAGGCCCTGCTGGCCTTCACGGACCTGCCGCTGTCGCTCTTCGGCCACAGCATGGGGGCCTGCCTCGCCTACGAGGTCGCCTGCCGGCTGGAGGGTGTGCACGGTGTGCGCCCGGAGGGGCTCTACGTCTCCGGGGCCCTGGCGCCGCACCGGTTCGCGGGCAAGGCGAAGGCGGCCTACCTGGGCGGCGACCAGGCCGTCCTGGAGGAGGTGCGTCGACTCGGCGGCACGGAGGCCGGGCTGCTGAGCGACCCGGATCTGTTCGACCTGGTGATGCCGAGCATCCGGGCCGACTTCAGGGTGATGGGGACCTACCTCCCGAAGACCCTCGCCGTGCACTGCCCGGTGGTCGGCTACGTCGGCGACCAGGACCCGGACGTCACCCCCGCGGACATGGAGGCCTGGGCGGATCTCGCGGCCGGCTCCTTCGACCTGGCGGTCTTCCCGGGCGACCACTTCTACCTGGCCGGGGAACGCGACGCACTGCTCCGCGACCTCGCACGACGGCTGGCGTGAACGCGGTGGCCGTGTCGACGGAGGAGCGCGCCAGCGGCGTCGGCGTCCTGGACAAGACCTCCCTGCTGCTCGGCGTGCTGGCCGAGGGGCCCGCTTCACTGCGGACCCTGACCGAGGTGACCGGACTGCACCGGGCGACCGTGCACCGGCTGGCGCAGGCGCTGGAGTGCATCCGGCTGGTGACCCGGGACTCCATGGGCCGGTTCACGCTGGGCCCGAGGATCGAGGAGCTGGCCGAGGAGGCCGGCAGGGACCGCCTGCTGGAGAGCGCCGACCGCGTGCTGGCGGAGCTGCGGGTCCGTACGGGTGCCAGCGCGCGGCTCTACCGGCGCCACGGCGACCTGAAGGTCTGCGTGGCCACCGCCGAAGGGCCGGGCACCGGGCGGCAGGCCCGGTCGGCGTTGGGCGTGGCGCTACCGCTGAAGGCGGGCGCCGGCGCCCAGGTGCTGCTGGCCTGGGAGGACCCGGACGGGATCACCGAGGCCATCGGCAGAGGCGGCTTCGGCGCGGTCACCCTGACCAAGGTCCGCCAGCAGGGCTGGGCGCACAGCCTGGGAGTCGGCGAGCTGGGCTTCGCGGCGGCCGCGGCGCCCGTGCGCGGGGCCACCGGGGGAGTCGTGGCCGCGTTGGTGCTGGACGGGCCGATCACGTTGCTGTCCCGGGCCCCGGGCCGGCTGTACGGCGGCCTGTTGATCGACGCGGCCGCCCGGCTCGGCGCCGTGCTGACCGGCTGGCCGGCCCAGAATTCCTGACAGTGAGTCGTGGGACGGCTTGTCCGGACCCTCGGGAAATCGATGGAAACCGACTGGCGATTCGTTGCGAATTCCTTGGAGACGGTGATGGCAAGAAAACCACCGCGCTGGTACTTCTCGTTCGGCAGCGCGTATTCCTGGATGGCTTACCAGGACCTGACCACGCGCTATCCCGATGTGGCGGAGGCGATCGACTGGCTGCCGTTCTGGGAGCCGGACGACGACCACCACGACCACCTGGAGGCGGCCGGGGTTCAGCTGCCCTACGTCCCGATGTCCCGCGAGAAGTACCTCTACGTCCTCCAGGACGTCCGCCGGCTGGCGCGGGAGCGCGAGCTGCGGATGGTCTGGCCGGTGGACCGGGCGCCCAACTGGGAGGTCTCGCACCTGGCCTACCTGGTGGCCAGGGATCGCGGCCTCGGCCGGCAGTTCATCGACGAGACCTACCGGGCCAGGTGGGAGGAGGGGCTGGACATCTCCTCCCCGGAGGTCATCGCCCGCATCGGTGCGGCGATCGGCCTCGACCCCGAGGTGCTCGGCGGCGCCTGGCAGGATCCGCAGGTGCGCGCCCAGGGCCTGGAGGCGCTCAACGCGCCTTACCGCGACGGGGTGTTCGGGGTCCCGTACTTCATCGACGGCTACCAGCGCTTCTGGGGCATCGACCGGCTGCCCGGATTCGTCTCCACGGTGCGCCACCGCACGGCGCCCGCCACCACGACCTCCCGCTGACCGGCGTCGGCCCACTCCGGCCGACGCCGACGACCGCAACAACCGCAACGTCCGCACCATCCGCAACCGACCAACCGACAGGAGCCCGATCCATCATGGCGACCAACCCGTTCGAGGACGACAGCGCCTCCTACTACGTCCTCGTCAACGAGGAGAACCAGCACTCGCTGTGGCCCGCCTTCGCCGAGGTCCCGGCCGGCTGGACCGTCGTGCACGGCCAGGAGAGCCGCGAGTCCTGCCTCGACCACATCAACACCAACTGGACGGACATGCGCCCGAAGAGCCTCGTCGAGGCGATGGGCGCCTGACCTGACCCTCAGCCCAGTGACGGCGGCCCCCCCACGGCCGCGGTACCACCAGCAGGCCCCGGTCCGACCCCACGCGGACCGGGGCCTGACGTCTGTCCCCCGGCGGGTGGTGGGCGGCCGGCCAGGGGGAGCGGGTGGTCCCCGGTGTCGGACGCAGGGACCGGCTGCGGCGCGGCCGGTCGGCGGGTCGCTGATCGGCCGGTGCAATCCGGGAACTGCCGGACTCGTACGCGGCGGACGCCCGTGACGTGGCTGTCCGATCCACCGGGCCTCCCGGCCCGGGCCGCCCCGGTGGGAGTGGTCGGGCACCGCACCCCGTGAACGCCGCCTCTCCTGGGGCCTGTTGACGCGAAGGGGCCGCCGGGTCGGAATCCGACCCGGCGGCCCCTTCGCCGTCGCCGACGCAGGTCAGCCCGCGGTGGGACCGCTGCCCACCAGGACGGGCTCCTCGCCGGCCGGGGCCGGCGCCTGGTCCTTCAGCCCCGGCCACCAGGCCCGGCGGCCGAGCAGCGTGGTGATCGCGGGAACGAGGAACAGCGCCATGACGAAGGCGGTGAGCAGGATGCCGAAGGCCACCGCGAAGCCCATCTGCTGGAACATCGAGTTGTCCGCGAGCATCAGGACGCCGAAGGTGCCGGCCAGGATGAGCGCCGCGGCGCCCATGGTCGGCGCGGACCGGGCCACCGCGTGCTTGATCGCCTCCCGGGGGTCGTTGCCCTCCCGGATCTCCTCGCGCAGTCGGGCGACCATCAGGATGTTGTAGTCGGTGCCGATCGCGACCACGAAGAGGTAGACCAGGATCGGCAGGCTGAACAGGACACCGTTGGCACCCTTGACGTCCTGGAAGAGCCAGACCGTGGCACCGATGGTTCCGGCGAAGCCGAGGCCGACCGAGATCATCAGGAACCAGGGCGCGACCGCGCTGCGCAGCAGCAGGCCGAGGATCAGCATGATGGCCAGGCCGGCGACCGGGAAGACCACCGAGTAGTCGTGCTCGACGGCGGTGCGGATGTCCGCGAGGACGGCGGTGGTGCCGCCGACCAGGGCGCGGGTGCCGGAGGGCGCCGCGGCGTGCGCCCGGTCGCGGAGGTCGCCGTCGACCAGGTCGATCGCCTTCTCCTCGGACGGCTTGTACTTGAGCGAGACGCTGTACCGGGCGACGGTGCCGTCGGCCGACGGCACGGCGGGGGAGACCTGGGCGACGCCCTCGATGCCGGCGAGCTTGTCCCGGTAGGCGGACAGCTGATCGGCGGGCACCTTGCCCCCGTCGGTGTTCTCCAGGAACACCAGCGTCGGGTCGGCCTGGCCGGCCGAGAAGGCGCTCTGCAGGGTGTCCATCGCCTGCACGGACTCCAGCGTCTTCGGCAGCGAACTACCGCTGTCGAAGTCGGCCTTGAACCCGAGGGCGCCGACCGAGAGCACCACCAGCAGCCCGCCGGAGACCGCCGCGACCAGCCCCGGACGGCGGGCCGTCAGGCCGCCGACCTTCTGGGCCAGGGCGTTCTTCGGCTCGCGCTTCCAGGCCTTGGAGGGCCAGAACGCGGCCCGGCCGAGCAGGGCGAACACGGCCGGCACCAGCGTGACGCCGGCGACCATGCTGACCGCGACCGCGATGGCGAGCGAGGGGCCCATGGCGCGCAGCATGCCCATGGTGGACAGGGTCAGCGCGAGGAAGGCCACCACCACGGCGCCGGCGGCGGAGGCGATGGTCTCGCCGACGCGGGCGACGGCCTCGGCCATCGCGGGGCGCGGCTCCATCCCGGCCCGCAGGAACTCGCGGTAGCGGAAGAGCAGGAAGAGCAGGTAGTCGGTGCCGACGCCGAACAGGACCACGATCAGCATGGTCGACACGGAGGAGTCGGCGGTCAGGCCGAAGGCGGAGCTGGCGGTGGAGATCAGCCCGGTGGCGGTCAGGTAGACCACCAGGATCACGAGCGCCGGCAGCAGCGCGATCAGCGGGCTGCGGAAGATGACGCCGAGCAGGATGATGATCAGCAGCAGGGTCGCCATCATGATCATGCCGTCGGTGTTGTTGCCGGACTCCTTGGAGTCCAGCGCGGTGGCGGCCGAGCCGGTGACTCCGAGCTTGAGGGCGGTGCCGTTCAGGAGGTCCTTGGCGTCCGTCCGCAACTGCTTGACGTCGTTGATGACGGGATCGCCGAAGACGTCCTTGGTGTCGGCGTAGATGTTCGCCAGGCCGATCTTCCCGTCGGGGGAGAGGGCGTTGGGGTCGGTCAGGACCTTGTTGAGGTGGGTGTAGTGCTTGGCCTCCAGGCCGGCGGCGACCTTCGCCATGTCGGTCTTGTCGCCGTCGGTGAGCGCGGCGCCGTCGGTGCGCTGGAAGACGGCGATCGCGGCGGGCTGGTCGGGCCCGGGGAAGGCGCGCTTCTGCACGTCGGTGACCTGGACCGACTCGTAGTGCGAGGGCAGGAACTCGGCCTGGTCGGTGGTCGACTTGAGCTGGGGCGCGAGCGCGCTCAGCGCGACCGCCGCGACCAGCCAGGCCGCGACGACCAGCCACGGCCTGCGGACGACGAACCGCCCGATCTTTGTGAACATGACACTCCTTGAACTTCGAAGCCCCGACATCAGGGTGGTGCCGGGCGGGCGATCCGAACCGATGGATGGTGCGCGACCGGAGTCCGCGATCGCAGAGGGTGAGGCTGCAGCATCGCACCGTCGCCCTCGTTCCCACCCGCTCCGTGGCAGCTTGTGGCCACTGCGCCCGGATCGTTCCGTCCGTCCGTCGTGGGCGGTTCAGCTTGCGGACGGTCCGGGGGCGGATCGTGGCGGGCCGGGTCGGGCGCTGCCTACCGTCGATCCACCGTCGAGCGTTCAGAGGGGGGATGACCGGTGCCGGGTACCGTGCCCACCGCGGCCACCATGCGTGACCGGGTCGAGGAGCTCCGGGGCCTGCGGGCCGACGTCCGTTCCGGGGACCTTCGGGCCACCGAGGCCCAGCACGCCAAGGGCAAACTGACGGCCCGTGAGCGGATCGACCTGCTCTTCGACCCCGGGACCTTCCACGAGCTGGAGCCGCTGCGCCGCCACCGCGCCCAGGGCTTCGGCCTGGAGGCCAAGAAGCCGCACACCGACGGTGTGATCGTCGGCTGGGGCACCGTCCACGGCCGGACCGTCTTCACCTACGCCCACGACTTCCGGATCTTCGGCGGGGCGCTGGGCGAGGCCCACGCGCAGAAGATCCACAAGATCATGGACATGGCCATCGCGGCCGGCGCGCCCCTGGTCTCGCTCAACGACGGTGCCGGCGCGCGCATCCAGGAGGGCGTCACCGCCCTGGCCGGCTACGGCGGCATCTTCCAGCGCAACACCAGGGCCTCCGGCGTCATCCCGCAGATCTCGGTGATGCTCGGCCCCTGCGCCGGCGGCGCCGCGTACTCGCCCGCGCTGACCGACTTCGTGTTCATGGTCCGCGAGACCTCGCAGATGTTCATCACCGGCCCGGACGTCGTCCAGGCCGTGACCGGCGAGAAGATCACCCAGAACGGCCTCGGCGGCGCCGACGTCCACGCGGGCGTCTCCGGCGTCTCCCACTTCGTCCACGACGACGAGCAGTCCTGCATCGAGGAGGTCCGCTTCCTCCTCTCGCTGCTCCCGCAGAACAACCGCGAGATGCCGCCCGTCGTCGTCACCGACGACCCGGCCGACCGCCGCAACGGCAGCCTGCTGTCGCTCGTCCCGGTCGACGGCAACCGCCCGTACGACATGCGCAAGGTGATCGAGGAGATCGTCGACCACGGCGAGTACCTGGAGGTCCACGAGCGCTGGGCCACCAACGTGCTCTGCGTGCTGGCCAGGCTCGGCGGCAGGCTGGTCGGGGTGGTGGCCAGCCAACCGCAGTCGCTGGCCGGGGTGTTGGACATCCACTCCTCGGAGAAGGCCGCCGGCTTCGTGCAGTTCTGCGACGCCTTCAACATCCCGATCGTCACGCTGGTCGACGTCCCCGGCTTCCTGCCCGGCGTCGACCAGGAGCACGGCGGCATCATCCGCCACGGCGCCAAGCTGCTGTACGCGTACTGCAACGCCACCGTGCCGCGCATCTCGCTGATCCTGCGCAAGGCCTACGGCGGCGCGTACATCGTGATGGACTCCCGCTCGATCGGCGCCGACCTCTCCTACGCGTGGCCGACCAACGAGATCGCCGTCATGGGAGCCGAGGGCGCGGCCAACGTGATCTTCCGCCGCGAGATCAACGGCGCCGAGGACCCGGACGCCACGCGCGCCCAGCTGGTGAAGGAGTACACCGCCGAGCTGATGCACCCGTACTACGCGGCCGAGCGCGGCCTCGTGGACGACGTCATCGACCCGGCCGAGACCCGTGCGACGCTCATCGCCGCGCTGGAGATGCTGTCCACCAAGCACGCGCTGCTGCCGTCCCGCAAGCACGGGAACCCGCCGCAGTGACCGCGCCCGACCCGCTGCTGCAGGTGCTGCGCGGGAGCCCGACCGCCGACGAGGTGGCCGCCCTGGCCGCGGTCCTGGCGCTGGTGGCCCGCCGGCCCCCGGCCGCCCCGGCCCAGGCCGGGCGCGCCGTGAGCGCGGCTCGCTGGGAGCGCGCCGCGTCCCGCCCACGACCGGGCCGGGCGTGACAGCTTCCTGCAGGGTCGCTTGGTCCGCGGCGGCCCGACTGGTACCAACGACGCGATGTGGTGGGTTCGAGAACGTACGGCCTCGGCCGAGGGGAGGCGGCTGATGCACCAGGTGGTGTTCCGGATTCTCGGTCCCCTGGACGTCAGGGTGGACGGCCGGCCGGTGCCGCTCTCCGGGGCGCGGCAGCGCACCATCCTCTCCATGCTGCTGCTCTCCCCCAACCGGGTCGTCTCGGTGGACGCCCTCGCCGACGCCGTCTGGCTGGGCCGGCCGCCGACCACCTTCGTCAACCAGATCGCGATCTGCGTGTCCGCTCTGCGCAAGACCTTCAAGGCCGCCGTCGGTCAGGACGACCTGATCGTCACCGTGCACCCCGGCTACCTGCTCGCGACCGGTGAGCACAGGATCGACGCGGTCGAGTTCGAGGAACTGGTGGCGCACGCCCGGGAGACGATGCGGCGGCGGCGTGCCGTCGAGGCCGTCGAACTGCTGGACGAGGCCCTCGGCCTGTGGCGGGGGCCCGCCATGGAGGGTGTGGTCGGCGGCCGCGTGGCGGCCGAGGCGGCCCGGCTCGGCGAGCTCCGACTGGCCGTCTACGAGGAGTACGCCGGGCTCCGGCTCGATCTCGGACGCCACCGCGAACTGGTGGGCGAACTCACCTCCTTCATCAGGGAGAACGGGCTGCGCGAGCAGGCCCGGGCGCAGCTGATGCTCGCCCAGTACCGGTCCGGGCGGCGGGCCGAGGCGCTGGAGACCTACCGGGAGGCGCGGCGGCTGTTCGTCGACGAGCTCGGGATCGAACCCGGCCCGATGCTGCGGAAGCTGCACGACGCGGTGCTCGCCGACGATTCCTGGCTGACCGCGCCGCCACCCGCGCCGCCACCCTCGGCGCCGCTCGAGGAGCCGGCCGAGGAGCCGGTGCCCGGCCCGGCCGCCGAGGTCGTCGTGGCCCCCGCGATCCCCGCCCAACTCCCGGCCGACGTGGCCGCGTTCACCGGGCGGATCTCGGAACTCGCCGCGCTGGACCGGATGCTGGCCGAGCGCAGCGACAGCTCGGTGCTCCCGGTCGGCCTGATCACCGGGATCGGCGGGGTCGGCAAGACGGCGCTGGCCCGCCACTGGGCCCACCGGGTCGCCGGGCGGTTCCCCGACGGCCAGCTCTTCGCGGACCTGCGCGGCTACGACGACTCCGAGGAGCCGCTCACCCCGAACGCCGTCCTGGACCGCTTCCTGCGCGCCCTCGGCGTGCCGGCCGAGGAGATCCCCGCCGACCAGGTCGAGCGGGCCGACCGCTTCCGCAGCGAACTCGGCGGCCGCCGCGTCCTGGTGGTCCTCGACAACGCCCGCTCCTACGAGCAGATCCGCTGGCTGCTGCCGGGCAGCGGCCGGCACTGCGTCCTGGTCTCCAGTCGGGGCCCGGTCGAGGGCCTGGCCGGCGACCACGACTTCCTGCACCTGCCGCTCGGCGTGCTCGACCAGGGCGAGGCGGCCGAGCTGGTCACCAGGGTGGTGGGCGGCGAGCGGCTGTCGGCGGACCCGGAGAGCGTGCGCGAACTCGGCGCGCTCTGCGACGGCCTGCCGCTGGCCCTGCGCATCGCGGCGGCCCGGCTGGCCGGCAAGCCGCACTGGACGGTGCGCCAGCTGGTCGCCCGGCTGAAGGACCAGCACCGCCGGCTGGACGAACTCGGGGAGGGCTCGCGCGGGGTGCGGGCCGGCTTCCGGCTCAGCTACCGAGGACTGCCCGCCGACGTGGCCCGGATGTACAGGCTGCTCGGCCTGCTGAACCTGCCGGACTTCTCGGTCTGGATGGGCGCCGCCCTGCTGGACGTCGACCCGCTGGACGCCGAGGACCTGATCGAGCAGCTGGTCGACGCCCAACTGCTCGAAGTCCTCGCCGAGCGCGGCAGCGGCCAGGTCCGCTACCGCTTCCAGGACCTGCTCCGGCTGTTCGCCGCGGAGTGCGCGCTGACGGAGGAGACCCCGCAGGCCCGGGCCGACGCGCAGCGCCGCGTGTTCGGCGGGCTGCTGTTCCTCGCCGAGGAGGCGCACCGGCGGATCTACGGCGGCGACTTCACCGTGGTGCACGGGCCCGGGCCGCGCTACCGGCTCCCGGAGGAGCTGGTCGGCGCCCTGACGGAGGACCCGATGGCCTGGTTCGAGCAGGAGCGGGCCTCGATCGTCAGCAGCGTCGACCAGGCGGCCGAGAACGGCGAGTCCGCGCTCGCCTGGGACCTGACGATGACCAGCGTCACGCTCTTCCAGAACCGCAACTACCCCCAGGAGTGGCGCCAGTGCGCCGAGCGCGCGCTGGCCGCCGCCCGGACCGCCGGCGACGCCCTCGGCGAGGCGGCCATGCTGCACTCGCTCAGCACCCTGGAGATCGTCCAGTCCCGCTGGGAGGAGGCGGGGGCCCGGCTCGGACCGGCCCGGCGGCTCTTCGCCGACCGGGGCGAGCGGCGCGGCGTAGCCCTGGTCCAGCGCAACCTCGCCCTGTACGCGCGCAACCGGGGCGACCTGGCCGCCGCCCGGGAGGAGGGCTACCGCTCCCTGGCCGGCTTCCGGGAGGTCGGCGACCACTACGCCGAGGCCCATGTGCTCGGCATCCTGGCCCGGATCGAGCTGGAGTACGGCGAACTGCGCAACGGCCTCGAACTCACCGAGCAGGCCATCGCGGTGAACCTGCGACTGGGCTCCACCCGGGGCGAGGCGCAGAGCACCGTCCGGCTGGCCGAGGTCCTGGTCAGCCAGGGGGAGGGGAAGCGGGCCGAGGAGGCGAGCCGCCGGGCGCTGGAACTGGTGCGAGCCGCGGGGGACCAGCGGGGCGAGGCGCACTCGCTGCGCTGCCTCGGGGAGGCGCTGTGGCGCCAGGACCGGCCGGCCGAGGCCGTCGGCGTCCTGCGGGAGGCGCTGGCCTCCGCGGACCGGGTGTCGGACCGCTTCCTGGCGGCCCGGGTCAGCACCCTGCTCGCCTGCGTGACGGGCCTGACGGGGGATCGGGTGGCGGCGGCCGGCCTCCTCGCCGCCGCGGCGCGGCAGTTCGAGGAGCTCGGCGCGCCGGTGTGGCTGGAGCGGGTGGCCGGGCTCGACCGGGAGGTGCGGGGCGCCGGCGCGCTCGACTCCGAACGGCTCCGGGCGCTGCTGGAGGCCGTGCCCTGAGCTCTCGTCGAACCGCCCACCTCGGGGCGGGACGACGGGAGTGCGAGGACGGGGATGCGAGGACGGAAGTGCGAGGACGGCTCCTAGCCGGCGGTGCGGCCGGACGGGCTGAGGGTCCAGGGATCGTCGCCGTACAGGGTGGTCATGGGTTCTCCTCGGTCTCGCGCGGTCTGGCGCGGTCTCGCCTCGGTCTCGCTCGGGCCCCCGTCCGCGGTCGACTGTAACGAGCGGTGATTTTGATCGTCTTTCGTCTTCGTTTCACAGCGACGGGCCGGGCCGCACACACCACCGACACAGCCGCGAAAGGGCGGCCCAGTACGTTCGTGCGATCGCAGTGTCAGCCGCACGGAAAGGATGTGTCATGCCGTACGCCGAAGCCCCGGACACCGTCGAGCAGCCTTCCGCCCGGCAGGCCGCACCCGCCCTGGAGTTCCGCCTCCTCGGGCCGGTGGAGGCCGTGGCCGACGGCCGGGAGATCAGGCTGGACGGTGCCAAACAGCGGTCCGTCCTGGCCGCCCTGCTGCTGTCCGACGGCCAACTGCTCCCCGACGACCGGCTGAGCTCGCTGATCTGGGGGTGGGATCCGCCGGCCACCTGGACCGCCCAGCTGCACACCTACGCCTCGCGGCTGCGCAGTCGCCTCGGCCCGCAGGTCGACCTCGTCCGCCGCACACCCGGCTACCGGCTGGACATCGGCGCGGGCCGGGTGGACCTGCACGAGTTCCGCCGGGACGCCGACCTCGGCCGCCGGGCGCTGGAGGCCGGCGAGTACGCCCGCGCCGCCGACCTGCTCTCCGCCGCGCTGGCGCACTGGCGCGGCACCCCGCTCACCGGGGTCACCGAGCAGCTGGCCGAGAAGGAGCTGCCCGGGCTGGAGGAGAGCCGGCTCGCCGCCCTGGAGAACCGCATCGAGGCGGACCTCGCGCTGGGCGGTCACCGGGCGGCCGTCCCCGAACTGCGCCGGCTGGTCGCCGAGCACCCGACCCGGGAGCGCGTGCGCGGGCAGCTGATGACCGCCCTCTACCGCTGCGACCGGCAGAGCGACGCCCTGGAGGTGTACGAGCAGGGGCGGCGGCTGCTCGACGAGGAGCTGGGCGTCCACCCGGGCCCCACGCTGCGCGAGCTGCACCGGCAGGTCCTGTGCAGCACCGTGCCCGGCCCGGCCGCCGAGCGGCCGACGACGGCGCCCGCCGCGATCCCGGTCCCGAGCCGGGCCGGTGACGAGTCGCCGCCCGACCAACCCGCCGGAGCGTGGGAGGGGCTCCTGCCGGCGATGCTGCCGCCCGTGACCGCCGACTTCGTCGGGCGGCAGCGCCACCTGGCGGCGCTGCAGGAGGCCCTGGTCGGGGCCCCGCAGGACGCCCCGGCGGGCTCGGCGGCCCCCGTCGGACCGGTCGTGCTGACCGGCGGCGCCGGGAGCGGGAAGTCCGCGCTGGCCGTCCAGGCCGCCCACCTCGCCCGGGCGGCGTTCCCCGACGGCGTGCTCCACGCGGACCTGCGCGGCCCCGACGGTCACCCGCGCGACCCGGCCCGGGTGCTCCACGGCTTCCTGTGCGCCCTCGGGGCCGACGGGCGCGGGCTCCCCGGCACGACGGACGAGCTGGTCCGCCTCTACCGGAGCCGACTGGCCGGGCGGAAGGTCCTGGTGGTGCTGGACAACGCCGAGGACGAACGGTCGGTCCGCCCGCTGCTCACCGCCGACGCGTGCAGCCGTACCGTCGTCACCAGCCGCTCGGCGCTCGGCACGATCGAAGGGGCCCGGCGCTTCCGGGTCGGGGCACTGGACTTCCCGGAGGCCTACCAGCTGCTCGCCGCCGCCGGCGGGGAGAGGGTGAGCGCGGACCCGGCGGCCACCGCCCGGATCGTCGAACTCTGCGACCGGCTGCCGCTCGCCCTGCGGATCTGCGCCGGTCGGCTCGCCGCCCGCCCGCACTGGACGACGGCCAGGCTGGCCGACCGCCTCGCCCCGGCCGAGCACCGGCTGGACGAGCTGCGCCTCGGCGACCTGGACGTCCGGGCCAGCCTGGCGGCCGACCTGCCGCGACTCCACCCGGACGCCCGCACCGCCCTGGGGGCGATCGCCCGGGCCGGGGTCGACAGCGTCACCCCCGGGGACGCCGCCGAGCTGCTCCGCTCGTCCGCGTACGAGGCGGAGGAGGTGCTGGAACAGCTGACCGGGGCCCGGCTGATGACCGCCGACCCCGACCCGGCCGAACTGCGGTACCGCATCGCGTCGTTGGTCCGCCTGGTCGCCCTGGAGCTCCCGGCCGCGGCCCTCGTCGCCTGAGCCGCTCCTCAGCCCGACCGGCCCGACCGGCCCGACCGGCCGGGCCCCTGCCCCGCGATCCGCGAGGAAGGGACCCGGCCGGTCCGGTCGCCCGACGCCGTCAGCCGCAGCCACCGGCGTGGCCGAGGTCCAGACTGCGGACCGGCATCGGCGCGGCCGACACCAGCAACTCCGGGTCGCTGAGAAGAAGTTCGATGTCGATGTGATCCGGAATCGTCGGTTCGATCGTGGCGATGTCGGTGGTCGTCGTTTCCATGGTGCCCTCCGGCCCCCGTCCCGTGGATTTCCTGGTGACGGGAAGAGGATCCGATCGGCGGCTATGGCGCCCCTATCAGTTCTCTGCGGTCCGCCGCCGCATTCCGACGGCCGTTCTATAGGAGTTCTATGAGCGGCTGCTTCCCAGGGGATGTGCAGGACGCCCCCGGAAACGCCGGGAGAGGTGCCCCCGGTGGGGGCACCTCTCCCGGGTCGAACCGGAGGCCCGGACTCAGCTGTTGATCAGTCGGCTGAACACGAGGGTGTCGAACATGTCCTCCATCCGGACGGCCCGGCCGTCACGGATGCTCCACGAGTGGATGAACGGCAGGGTCTCGGTGCGGCCGCTCAGCGCGGTGACGGCGCGGACGCCGAACACCACCACGCGGTCGCCCGAGTGGACGAACTCCTGCGGTTCGAGCCGCATGCCGCCCAACACGGTCGGGACCTTGGCCAGGAACTCCAGCACGCCCTGGTGGCCGTTCTTGACGCCGCCCAGTCCGTACTCGGAGAGGCCCTCGGGGTGGACCCACTCGATCTCCGGGTCCATGGTCGCCAGCAGCGCGGGCACGTCCCGGTCGTGGAAGGCCCGGTACGCGGCGTGGATGACGGCCAGGGGGTCGTTCTCCCGGCTGTTCTCCCGGTCGTCCTCCCGGGTGTTCTCTCTGGTCATGCGCGGGCTCCTCGGTGCTGGACCTGCTCGGGCCCGGCGTGACCGGGTCGCAGACGATCGGGGTGGAGGGCCGCGAGGGTCAGGCGGATGCCCTCGCGCCAGTCGACCTCGCACGGGCCGGTCAGCTTGCGGCGCAGCGCGGGGTCGAAACGGTAGGTCTCCCGGGTGACCTCGCTCGGCACCAGCCGGGCGGGCACCCCGGTCAGCTCCTCCAGGTGGCGGACGCAGTCGGTGATCCCGACCGCCTCGTCACCGCCCCAGTTGACCAGGGTCGCGGGCACCGAGGCGGCCTCCCACAGCCGGGGCACCTGCCGGACGATGTCGCTGGTGTAGATCGGCGAGCACCAGTTCTGGCCCTCCAGCGGCACCGGGATCGGCTGGCCGGAGAGCATCCGCTGGAAGTACAGCATCGGGACTCCGCCGTAACCCCCCGGCCCGTAGGCGATGTTGAGCCGGGCGATGGTGGTCGGCAGGCCGAGCACCCGGGCCAGGGCGCGGACGGCCCCCTCGGTCGCGATCTTGCCGACCGGGTAGGCGGGGAGCCAGTCCGCGACGCCGTCCACCGGATCGTCCTCGGTGTAGGCGTGATCGAGGGTCTGCCGGGCGTACATCGCGCCGGTCGACACGAACAGGAACGCCTCGGCGGTGCGGCAGTGCGCCATCAGCCGGCCGGTGGCCGTGGTGTTCACGTCGATCGTCCGGTTGAAGTCGCCGTCCTCGCCGCGCAGGACCGCGGAGTGGACGACGTGGGTGAAGTCCTCGGGCAGGCCCTTGAAGGCGTGCTCGGAGTCGTCCTCCATGTCCCACCGCCAGGTCGTGACGCCCCGCGCCCGCAGCTCGTCCGCCACCCCCGGGGTGCCGAAGCGGCCGATGCACCAGACGTCGTTCTCCTCGGCGAGCGCCTCCGCGACCGGCCGTGCGACCTGACCGGTGCCGCCGGTCACCAGGATCTTCGCGCCCTTCATCGGCCTTCTCCCATCGCCCGGTCCAGCTCCCTGCGCAGAGTCGCCTGGAAGGCCGCCACGTGCTGCGGGCCCATCAGGGTGTAGTGCTCGCCCGGCACCTCCACGTACCGGTTGGCGCCCTCGGTGAACTCGTCCCAGCGGTGCAGCTCGTTCGCCAGCCAGTCCTCCTTCGTGCCCCGCAGCGGGTCGGCGTAGAGGACCGTCATCGAGCGGACCGTGCCGCTCGGGCGGTACGACTGGCCCAGGTCCGTCAGCCGGTTGGCAAGCTCCGCCCAGGCGGCGAACTTCTCCTGGTCCAGGTCGAGTTCGCCGATCCGCGCCGGTGGCGCCAGGGCCAGCAGGCGGGCCAGCTGCTCCTCCTGCGGCAGGCCCCGCAGCAGCTCCGGCAGTTCGAGGGACTGCTTCTTGTCGATCAGCGCCATGAAGAACGCCAGGTTGACGGCGGTCTCGATGAAGTCCAGCTCGTCCATCCGGTACTTGATGTGCGGCGGCAGGTTGAAGCTGCCGACGAAGTCGACCCGCTCGCCCTGCTCCTCCAGCACCTTGGCGATCTCGAAGGCCACCGCGGCGCCGAAGGAGTAGCCGGCGACCGCGTACGGGCCGTGCGGCTGACGGGCCCGGATCCCGGCCACGTAGGTGTCGACCATCTCCTCGAAGGTCCGGAACGGCTTCTCGCCCTCGTTGAACCCCCGGGCCCGGAGGGCGTAGAACGGCCGGTCACCCACGAAGTACTGGGCCAGGTTGACGAAGACCAGCACCTCGCCGACCCCCGGGTGGACGCAGAACAGCGGCGTCTTGTCCCCGCTCACCTGCATCGGCACGATCGGGTCGTACGCCGGATCACACAGCCCCCGCCGCTGTGTGAGACGGCTCGCGAGCGAGCGGACGGTCGGTGCGGTGAGGACGGTGATGACCGGCAGGTCCGGTAGGCCCAGCCGCTCCACCACCTGTCCGCGCAACCGCAGGATGTCCAGCGACGTGCCGCCCAGGTCGAAGAAGCTGGCGGTGGCGCTGATCCGGGCCGGGACGGTGTCGAACAGCTCGGCGTAGATCTCCGTGAGGACCCGTTCCGTCTCGCCCTCCGGCGCGGTGTACCCGCCGAGGCGACGGCGCGTCAACTCCTCGACCTCGCCCAGCTCCCGGTCGTAGTCGCCGGCCTCCAGGCGCTTGCGCATCAGCGACCGCTGGATCTTGCCCAGGCTGGTCTTCGGGAACGCGTCCGTCGGCAGCGGCAGGATCAGCGCGGGCCGGAACCCCCAGGTGAGCACGGTGGTGCTGCGGATCGCGGCCAGCGCCCGGTAGCGGCCCGCCTCGTCCTCCTCGGGCAGCGGGCAGTGGAAGGCGATCACCAGCTGCTCGGTGTCGCTGTCGGCCGGGCGGGTGGGGAACGCGGCGACGTAGGAGGGGCCGACACCCTCCAACTGTTCGAGCACGGTCTCGAGTTCGTGGCTGAAGTAGTTGACGCCGTTGACGATGACGCTGTCCTTGCTGCGCCCGACGAGGGTGAGCCGGCCCTCGTCGATCCGGCCGAGGTCGCCGCTGCGGAACCAGCCGTCGGCGGTGAAGGCGTCCCGGGTCGCCGCCTCGTTGTTGTGGTAGCCCCGGGTGATCATCGGGCCGTTCAGCTGGAGCTCGCCGACCTCGCCCCCGGGCAGTGCGCGGTCGTCCGCGTCGGCGACCCGGATCCGGAGCCCGGGCACCGGGGCCCCCAGGTTCGCGAACTCCTGGCCCTCGTCGAAGTGCGGGAAGGCGAGCGAGTAGATGCTCCCGGCGCAGGTCTCGGTCATGCCGAAGGCGGGCCACAGCGACGCGGGGTCCAGGCCGAACGGCTCGTACCGCTCCAGGAAGGTGCGGCCGGTCGCGCAGACCACCGCCTCGCCGCCGCTGACGATGTGCCGCAGCCGGCTCAGGTCGAGCTGCTCACGACCTGCCTCCGGGATCCGGTCGACGGCGGAGTTCAGCATTCCGAGCAGGAAGTTGGGCGTGAACGTCATGGTCACCCGGTGCTCGGAGACCAGCCGCAGGAACTCCAGCGGCTCCCCGAGGACGACCTGGGCCGAGGCGTGGACCTGGCGGCAGCCGACGGACAGCGGCAGCAGGTGGCACTCCAGCAGCGCCGCGACGTGGTCGAAGGAGACCCAGTTGAGGGTGGTGTCCTCCTGGGTGAGCCGGTGGTACCCGTTCTTCCCGGCCATGGACGCGAGCAGGTTGGCGTGGCTGAGCTCGACCGCCTTGGAGTTCCCGGTCGAACCGGAGGTGAGCACGAGGACCGCGAGGTCCTCCGGCGCGGCCCGGTGCGGCTCGTCGGCGGGGCTGTCGGGGGCCTCGTAGCCCTCGTGGCCCTCGCCGCCCTCGTACAGGGCGTCGACGGTGGCCACCGCCAGGCCGTCCACCGGGGGCAGTTCGGCCGCCAGCGCCGCATCGGTGAGCACCAGCGGCCCGTCCAGCAGCGCGTCCACGTGGGCGAGCTGGGCCGCCCACCGGGCCCGGTCGGTGCGCAGGGGCGTCATCGGGCACGGAACGAAGCCGCCGAGCTGGGCGGCCCAGAACGCGGTGAGGAACTCCGCCTGGTCCTCCAGCAGCAGGACGATCCTGTCCCGCGGCCGCAGTCCGCGGGCCCGCAGGCCGACCAGTAACCGGCCCGCCTCCCGCAGCAGTTCGACGTGGCTCTGGTCGCGGTGGCCGGCGCCGGAAGCGCCGGTGCAGTAACGAAGGCCGTTGCGGGGCTGCCGCTCGGCGGCTCCTAGGAGCAGATCGACGATGGTCTCGGGGGGTTTTGGCATGGTTTCTCCTGGGCGTGACGCTTGGTGCCGGTGGTCGAGAGCAGGGAGAAGGCGCGCGCCCGGGCCGGCCGGGCGGGCGGTGAACCATTGAGTGGGGAAGGCGTGAGGCTCCTGGTGGTGGTGGGGCGTCGCAGTCGAACGTGGGTCGAACGTAACGGGGAGTCCCGCCTGGCGGGACGGGGTCTGGCCTGAAGAGCCGCGCAAGTGCTACGGCCGGTGACGGCCGCGTAGCCGCGGGTACCGGAAGCGGAGGGCGGGCATGCCGGATGGGCCGATGATCGGCATCTTGCTGTCGTGATCGCGAAGCGGTGAAACGTCGTGGCACTGCTCTGCTATGGGCATGTATCGGGGCGGACGGGGCCTCGTTGACTGATCATCAGCGTCGAACTAGGGTGAGATCGGTCTTTGTCCCGTTCGCGCGCCTCCTGCCGGAGGACGTCAATCCACTTCGGACGGCAGGTGTTTGCGGCATCGCCGAAGCGTGCGCAACGGATACCCACGGGATGGATCATCGGGGGCTGTGAAGAGTGGGAGTCAGGACTTTATCGACCGGATCGGGAGCCGAACTTCCGAAAATACACGCGGAGCGCGTCGAGGAGAGCCTGCTACAAGCCAGGGCGCTGATCGAATCGACGGTCTCACTGCACCGCCGGCGCAGCGACGGGCCGGCGCCGGTGTCCCGCACCGACGCCGAGGTGGTCGGCGAGACCATGGAGCAGTTGATCGCCGGTGCCCGCCGCTCGGTGGGCCTGGCGCTCGTCGCGGACGGGAAGTTCGCCGCCGAGGCGCGCCGGGTGCTCAGCCGTCTGCCGAAGGAGGAACCGGGTCGGTCCGGCCCCGTGGTGCGGGTGCTCTGCGTGGGTGCGGCGGCCGAAGGCGTCGGCGACCTGCTCGCTGACCAGAACCTGCCACAGATCGAAGTGAGGGTGTCCGAGACCGGTCTGCGCGAGGTGCTGATCGTCGACGGCGGCGGCGCGCTGGTCCGTTCCGGAACCGGGGACGCCGTGACCGTCAACGACCCCGTCGTGGTGCGCGCCCTCGACCTGCTCTTCGCGGGGGCGTGGTCGCGCGCCCGGCCGCTGGACCACCACCTGAGCCTGAGCCCGCGCCTCGACAGCGATCAGGCGCGGCGCGTCCTGGAGATGCTCCGGGAGGGGCACACCGACGAGGTCGCCGCGCAGGAGTTGAACGTCTCGCTGCGGACCTACCGCCGCCACGTCGCGGAGATCATGCGCGAACTCGGTGCCAACTCGCGCTTCCAGGCGGGGGTCAGGGCGGTCGAGCTGGGGATGCTGTCGAGCCGGGCGCGAGCGGGCGGACCCCGCCCGCTCACCGGCGGCCGGGATCCGCGCGGACTGTCCGGGTCGGGCGACGGAGAGGCGGGGACACGTGTCGGACCGGGCCGTTGACGACCTGGAGGAGGCGCTGCTCGGGGTGAGCGCGCTGATCGAGTCGACGGTCGCGATGAACCGCGACCGCTACTCCACCGATCGGCAGATCACCACGATCGACGGCCCGTACGAGAGGATCCTCGCCACGGCGGAGGAGATGATCGCCGGGGCCCGGCTGAGCATCGACATCGTGCACGCCCGGCGGGTCCAGGAGGAGGAGCGGCTGGAGCGCTCCGAGCGGGGGATCGTGTACAAGGCGGACCCGTCCGTCCCCGTCCAGCTGCTCGCCTCCCCCGAGCTGCTCGACGAGGCCTTCGTCCGGGAACAGATCGACAAGGCGCGCCCGGTGGCGATCAGGGTGGCGCGGGTCCCCCCGCTGCAGGCGATCATGGTCGACCGGGAGGAGGCCCTCGTGGTCACCGGTACCGCTGCCAACCGGCGGGCCGCGGTGATCCGGGTGCCCGAGGTGATCCACACCCTGCACATCCTCTTCGACAACGTCTGGCGGAGCTCCCTGCCCGCCGGCGAGCGCATCGTCTTCGGCGACCGCGCCCGGGCCGCCTTCGCGCGCCAGATCCTGGGCATGCTGCGCGCGGGCGTCACCGACGAGGTCGCCGCCCGCGACCTCGCCATCTCGGTGCGGACCTACCGGCGCTACGTCGCCGAGATCATGACCCTGCTGGGGGCCAGCTCCCGCTTCCAGGCGGGGGTCCGCGCGGCGGAGCTCGGCCTGCTGCCCTCCGAGCCGCCCCGGCTCAGGGCGGCCGGACCGGGCCGGTCGGCACCTTCCTGACAACGTCGTTGTAGCGGCCTCCGGCCCGCTGGGAGACTCCTCGCGAGGTCCTTGAGGGACGGTCGGGTTCCGGCCGGTCGCGCGTACGGGTCCGTAGGGCCGGGGCGCGTCACACCCACGGGTCGTCGGCCATGAGGGCGGCCCCGGTGACGGCCGCCGGCGCGGCGGCGTGGTGCGCGTCGGCGCCACCGGCCGGGAGCGCGACGGCCGTGGCGCCGGCGACGGCGAAGAGCAGGGCGGCGCGGGTGACCCAGTGGGAGAGCCGGGCGCGGGTCGTGGCCACGATCACGGTGCGGTTCACGGGGTCCTCCTCGGACGGTCGGGGAGGTTCCGAGCCGGCTCCCCTGATGCCGAGAACGCTACGGACGCGTGCTTTGGAGGCCGTTTCGATTCTCTTTCACAGGCCGCCGCCCGGCTTTTCCGCCTGCTCACCGGGCTCGGGGCCTTCGGCCTGGGAGGTGACCGCCTCGGTCAGGACGTCGATGTACGCGGCGAGGATCTCGCCCCACGGCGTGTCACTGGCCAGGAGGTGGGCCGTCTCCTCCGCCTCGTAGTCCTGCTCGATCTGGGCCAGGACGGAGAGCGGGTGCGGGATGCGAACGGGGTCGAGCCGGTCCTTGTCCATAACTCCTCCAGCGAATACGGCACTTGTCCCTGGTGTGACCCCCGTCCGGACCATTATCGGCAACCGGCCTATACAGCGCCTTTAGCGGACCTGTACAGATTCGGTCCGGCAACCTGCTGGGATGGATCAACTCTCCAGGGCCCGGTGCGGCCGTGGAGCCGCTGCTGCCCGCGGGTCGGTCTCGCCCTCGTGGTCCCTTCCGCTCCCGGTGTGTCATGATACGGCTGTCATCCGGATGACGATGGTATCCGAATGACGTGAACATGGGAGCCTCATGGCATTCACGGAAGGAGCGCCCATGTCCCTGCTGGTCCTGCACGCCCTGCGCTGCGCGGGCGCCGTCGGCGTCGCGCGGCTCGGTGCGATCACGGGGCTCGACGAGGCGGAGGCCGAGTCCGAGCTGATCGACCTCGGGGCCGGTGGCCTGGTCACCCGGCTGTCCGGCGGGATGCCGGTGTGGGGCCTGACGGAGGCCGGGCGTGCGGCGGACGCCGAACGGATCGCGGCCGAGCTGGAGTCGGCCGGGGCCCGTGGGCGGGTGACGGCGGCGTACGAGCGGTTCCTCGTCCTCAACCCGGAGCTGCTCGACCTCTGCACGGCCTGGCAACTGCGGTCCGTGGGCGGGGTGTTGAGCGTGAACGACCACGGTGACCCCGGCTACGACGCGCAGGTGCTCGCCCGGTTCGCGGACCTGGACGGGCGTGCCGCCGTGGTCTGCGCCGAGCTGTCCGCCGCCCTGCCCCGGTTCGGCCGCTACCGGGTCCGCCTCGCCGGGGCCCTGGAGCGGGCGGCGGCAGGGGAGTTGGCGTATGTGGCCGACGGCACCGGCTCGTACCACGTGGTGTGGGCGGAGCTGCACGAGGACCTGCTGGCCACGCTCGGGCTGGCGCGATGAGGTGGATTCGGAGGGTCTGCGCCGCGACGGAGGGGACGGCGCAGACCCTGGGCGGCAAGGCGCTCGGCCTGGTCGAACTGCACCGCCTCGGGCTGCCGGTGCCGGAGGGGTTCGTGGTCACGGCGGAGGCCTGCCGCGCGTTCCTGCGGGAGGGGCGCCTCCCCGAGGGGCTGGGGGAGGAGCTGGCGTCGGCCGTGGCCGACCTGGAGCGCTCGACCGGGCGGGTCTTCGGGGGGCCGGACAGGCCGTTGGCGGTGTCCGTGCGCTCCGGGGCGGGCGTCTCGATGCCCGGCATGATGACCACGGTCCTCAATCTGGGCCTCACGGCCGGGGCGACCGAGGGTCTGGCCGCTGAGACCGGCGACCGCCGGTTCGCGCTGGACGCGCGGCGGGGCTTCCTGGCGAGCTTCGCCTCCGCGACTGCTCAAGCGTCCGTCCCGGAGGACGCCGCCGGGCAGCTCGTGCGGGCGGTCGAGGCCGTCTTCTCCTCCTGGGAGACGCCCCGGGCGCACGCCTACCGGGAGTTGAACGGCATCCCGCACGACCTGGGCACGGCCGTGGTCGTTCAGCGCATGGTCTTCGGCAACCGCGACGAACGCAGCGGCAGCGGCGTCGCGTTCAGTCGCAACCCCAACACCGGCGAACAACTCCCGTACGGTGACGTCCTGTTCGGCCACCAGGGCGAGGACGTCGTCTCAGGGCGGGCGACGACCCGCCCCCTGCGCGAACTCGCCCAACGCGAGCCGGAGGTGTGGGCCGGACTGGTCGACGCGCTGCGGCGGATCGAGGGGCATCTTCGTGACGCCTGCTACGTCGAATTCACCGTCGAGTCCGGGGAGTTGTGGCTCCTCCAGGTCCGGCCCGGCCGGTTCACGGGGGGCGCGGCCGTGCGCGTCGCCGTCGAACTCGTCGACGAGGGGCTCATCGGACGGGAGGAGGCGCTGCTGCGGGTCTCTCCCGCCCACCTGCGGCTCGTCCGCACCCCGCGCATCGCCTCCACGGTGGAGGCCGACCACCTGGCGCGGGGGATCGGCGCGTGCCCCGGGGTGGCCACGGGCAGGATCGCGACCACGGCGGACGGCGCGGTGTGGATGGCCCGGTCCGGGCCGGTCGTCCTGGTCCGGCCGGAGACCTCGCCGGGCGACCTGCGCGGCCTCGCCGCCGCCACCGGCATCGTCACCGCGCGCGGCGGGCCCGCCAGCCACGCGGCGGTCGTCGCCCGCGCCATGGGCAAGCCCGCCGTCGTGGGCGTCGCCGGGCTCACCGTCGACACCGGCTCGGTGACGGCCGGGGGCCGCACCCTCCCCGAGGGCACGCTCGTCACCCTCGACGGCACCAGCGGCGACGTCGTCCTCGGCAGCCCACACACCGTCACCGACGCCGCCGACGAACACCTCCACCGCCTGCTCGCCTGGGCCGACGACGCCTCCGGCGACCCCTCCGCCCGCGACGAGGCCGGGCGCCTCGAAGCGGCCCACACCGCCCTGCGCATCCGCTGAACGGAGACCGACCATGGCGACTCGGCACGTGTACCTCGTACGGCACGGGGCGGCCGACCCCGTCGGCACCCTGACCGAGGCCGGGGAGCAGCAGTCGGAGCTGGTCGGCGAGCGCCTGGCCGGGCTCCCGATCGACACGGTCTGGCACTCGCCCCTGCCCCGGGCCGTGTACTGCGCGCGGATCGTGGGCACCCGCCTGCCGGACGCCGCCGTGCGCGAAGCACCCGAGCTGGTTGACCACATCCCGCACGTACCGGCCGACGTGCCGCCGCCCTGGGCCGCGTTCTTCGACGGCTACGGCGCCGAGGAGGCCGAGCAGGCGAGCCGCGCCGCCGACGCCCTGACCGCCAGGTTCGCGCGCCCCGCCGAGACCGAGACCCACGAGGTCCTGGTCACCCACGCCTACCAGGTGGCCTGGCTCGTCCGCGACGCCCTCGGCGCGCCGCCGGCGCGCTGGCTCGGGCTGAACTGCGGGAACGCGGCGCTCACCGTGATCGAGTACCGCGACGGCGACTTCCCGACGGTCCTGCTGTACAACGACATGGGCCACCTCCCCGCCGACCTGCGCTGGACGGGCTTCGGAGCCGGTACCCGGCCCTAAGGCCCGTCCGGCCCTAGCGGGCCCTCCGGTGGCGGGGGAGCCGGTGGGACTCGACCGGGCGGCCGCCGATGAGGTGCTCGGTGACGATGCGGTCGGCGGTGGCCGCGTCGATCCCTCCGTACCAGACGTCGTCCGGCTGCACGCTGGCGACGGGGGCCTGGTTGCAGGGGAACTGGCAGCCCGTCTGGGTGACGAGGACGTCGTCGTCGCCGAGGCCCTGCTCGGACAGCGTCCGGGCCAGGGCGCGCGCGCCCTCCTCCGCGCCCAGGGCCGCGCAGCGCGGGCCGCGGCACACCAGGACCTGGTGCCGGTGGCCGGGCACCTCCTCCCAGGCCGCCGAGGTGAGGCCGGGCTCCGCGCCGGCGATGGCCTTCGTCACTGCGGCCACCACGGGGACGGCCTCCGGGGAGTCGGCGAGGCGGGTCGCGACGAGGAGTTCGGGGCGGTGGCCGGTGCGCTCGCGCCACCAGTGCGCGGCGATCCGCCGCAGCCAGGAGTGGGCCGGGCCGGTGGCCGCGAGGCGCAGGCCGATCACGGTCACCGCCTCGACCCCCGTGTCGGCCAGCCTGGTCAGCTCGGTGGAGAGCGACGGGTCCGCCATCTGCAGGAAGGCGATCGAGGCGCGGTGGGAGGCCGCCGCGCGGAGGAGTTCGTCGCGGCGGACGGCCTCCTCGGCGGACATGCCCACCAGGAGCACGGCGCCGCCGGGGTCGGGCGAGGTCATGGCGAAGTCCCTTCGGGGAGCAGTCCGTTCCAGCGGATGTGCGGCCTGTCGTGGAGGGGGTGCCGCTCCACGGTGGCGTCGACGCCGTAGACGTCCGCGATCATCGGTGAGGTGAGCACCTCGGAGCTGCGCCCGTGGGCGACGAGCCGGCCGTCGAGCAGGACGGCGGCCTCGTCGCAGTAGGCGGCGGCGAGTTCGAGGTCGTGCAGCGCGGCGACGGTGGTGATGCCCAGCCCCCGTACGGTGGCGAGGAAGCCGAGCTGGTGGCGCAGGTCGAGGTGGTTGGTGGGCTCGTCGAGCAGGAGCACGTCCGGCTCCTGCACCAGCGCCCGCGCGAGCTGGACCCGCTGGCGCTCGCCGCCCGACAGCGTCGGCCAGGAGCGGTCGAGCAGGTGGCCGATGTCGGCCGCGGCGACGGCTTCGGCGATCACGGACCGCTCGTGGGCGTCGGCGGCGGAGTTCGGCGGCACGGGCCAGCGGCCCCGGTGCGGCGTGCGTCCGAGTTCGACGACCTGATGGACCGTCAGTGACAGCCGGGTGTCCGCCTGTTGCTCCATGAAGGCGACCCGGCGCGCCCGCCGGCGGGCGGTGAGCGCGTGGAGGTCCTCGCCGTCGAGGAGGACGCGGCCCGCGCTCGGCCGGGTCAGTCCGGCGACGGCGCGCAGCAGGGTGGTCTTCCCGGCGCCGTTGGGCCCGAGCAGGCCCGTGATGCGGCCGGGGGCGAAGGCGAGCGAGACCGAGTCGAGCAGGGTCGCCGCGCCGATGCGCACGCCGAGCCCCTCGGCGCGCAGGTCGACCGGTGGTGGCGTCCCCGTCACTGCGTCCTCCCGTCGGCCCGGCCCTGGCGCCACAGCAGCCAGGCGAAGAAGGGCGCTCCGAGCCCGGCGGTGACGACGCCCACGGGGATCTCCCGGTCGGTGAGGAGTGAGCGCGCCAGGATGTCGCTGCCGACCAGGAGGGACGCGCCCACCAGGGCCGACACGGGCAGCAGCAGGGCGTGGCGCGGGCCGCAGAGGAGGCGGACCACGTGCGGGACGACCAGGCCGAGGAAGCCGATGACGCCCGTGTGGGCGACCAGGCAGGCCGTCACCAGGGCGGCGGTGGCGACGAGGAGCCAGCGGGTGCGGTCGACGTGGACGCCGAGGGAGCGGGCGGCGGTCTCGCCGAAGGCGAAGGCGTCCAGGTCGCGGGCCGAGGAGGCCAGGACGGTGACGCCGGCCACCGCGACCGCGACCAGGAAGAGGGCGGTGGGCCACCGCACCCCGGCGACCGAGCCGAGCGTCCACTCCATGACGCCGCGCGCCGCGTCGCGGTCCCCGAGGACCATCACCACGAAGGAGGTGAAGGCGCCGCACATCTGCCCCACGGCGATGCCGGCGAGCACCGTCCGCGCGGTGGGCAGCGACCGGGTGCGCGCGCCGGCCAGCACCAGGACGACGACGGCGGCGAGCAGGGCCCCGGCGAAGGCCGCCGTCGCCACCGCGCCGGTGCCCACGGCGCCGGTCACGCCGACGCCGAGGACGATCACGGTGACGGCTCCGGCGGCGGCGCCGTCCGAGATGCCGAGGAGGAAGGGGTCGGCCAGGTCGTTGCCGGTCAGCGTCTGGAGCACCGCTCCGCAGACCGCGAGGCCCGCGCCGGTGGCGGCCGCCCCCAGGACGCGGGGCAGGCGCAGCTGCCAGACGATCTGGTCGTCCAGCAGCGTCACGTGCGGGTCGCCCAGCCCGAGGCGGCGCGCCACGACGTCGATCACCGTCCCGAGGGGCTCGTCCTGCGAGCCCACGGCCAGGCCGAGGAGGACCGTGGCCAGCAGCAGGGCCGCGCCGACGGCCAGGGCCGCCACCGCGCGGCCCGGACCGGGGCGCCGCACGGCGGGGCGGGGCACGGTGCTCATGACCCCGGGTGCAGTCGGCCCAGCCCGTCGGACACCCGGGCGCCGCCGTCGGCGAGCAGCACCCCGGGGGTCGACTCCGAGAAGGGCACGACCACGAAGGCCTTGCGCTGCACGGCGCCGAGCCTGCTCATCACCGGGTCGTTCTGCAGGTACTCGATCTTGGACTGTGCCGTGTCCCAGCCGGCGTCCGCGAGCACGATGACGTCCGGGTCCGCCGCGACGACCTTCTCCCAGCTGGTGTTCTGCCAGCCGCCGGGCAGGTCCGCGAAGACGTTGCGGGCGCCGACGGCGTCGAGCACGAGCTGGGGGCCGCCGTGGCCGGCGCCGACGAACGGGGTCTTGGTGTCCGAGTCGTACCAGAGGACCTTCAGGTCCTTGCCCGCGGCCTTCGCCTTGAACCCGGCGAGCTGCTGCTCCTGCTGCTGCTGGATCGCGGCGGCCCGGTCGGGGACGCCGAAGGCCTTGGCGACGTCGTTCAGCTCGCCCCAGACGGACTGCCAGGTGGTGGGCGCCGCCTTGCTCTTGTCCGAGCAGCCGAAGGGGGAGACGTACGACGGGATGCCCTGGCCGAGCAGCTCCTCCCGGGTGCCCGCGACCTTGTCGGTGAAGGCGCTGGCGTAGGAGGCGTACAGGAAGTCGGGGCGGGCGGAGAGGAGTTGCTCCTTCGTCGGGTACTTCTTGGAGAGCACCGGGACGGAGTCGTAGGCCGTCTTCCACTTCTCCGGGACGGCGTCGTCGAGGTAGGCGGTGCCGGCCATGCGGGACTGCAGGCCGAGGGCCAGGGCGACCTCGGTGGCGCCCTGGTTGAGGGTCACCAGCCGGGCGGGCGGCGCGGCGACCGTCACCGTCGTCCCGCAGTTCTCCACGCTGACCGGGGCGGCGCTGCCGGTCGCCCCGGCGGGCGCGTCGGGCGCGGGGGCGCTGGTGCAGGCTCCGAGCAGGCCGACGAGCAGGAACGCGGCCGTCGCCCGGCCGGCGCGGGCCGGGCTCGTGGGACGTACAGGACGCACAGGACGTATGGGACGGACGGGACGCGCGGAACGCATGGGTGCATGCGGGCGCGGCGATGCGCTGGGCACGTGTTCTCCAAAACCCTCGTGGAACATGTCGCGCCGTGGCCGGTCTCCTGGCTTCCGCATCGACGCGCCGCGGCCGACCTTCCCGGGCGGCTCTACCAGCCCGCCCAGTGGCCCTGACGGCTGGAACAGCCGGTCAGCGAGGGCCGCGGAACTCCGCGGCAACAGTGGCGAGGGCCGCACCGGAATCAGACCGGTTTCCCGAACACCACGGCCAGGGCAACGTATCAGGCGTGGTCAAGGGGGGTGGCGTCCGGCTCCGGGGAAAACCGCTGGCCGAGGACCCCTGCCGCACGCTAGCAATGTGACATGCTACTCGGCGAACACATCACCCTGAGGGCCCGGCACGAGGCCGATGTCCCCGTGCTCCAGGCGCAGTTGTACGAGGACGTCGCGACGCGCTCGCGCGCCGACTCGCGCCCCTGGCGGCCGATCCCACCGGACCCGGCCCTGTCCCCGTACGCGGTCACGGGGCCCTCCGAGGAGGCGGCCTGCTTCTCCGTGGTCGAGACCGCCACCGGCGAACTGGCCGGCGAGGCCCTGCTGTGGGGGATCGACGCCCACAACCGCAGCGCCCACCTGGGGCTGGCCCTGCTGCCGGGCCACCGGGGGCGCGGATTCGCGGCGGACGTCGTCGGAGCGCTGTGCCGGTACGGCTTCCTGGTGCTGGGCCTCAACCGGCTCCAGTTGGAGACGCTCGCGGAGAACACGCCGATGGTCCGCGCGGCCGTCAGGGCGGGCTTCACGGTGGAGGGGACGCTGCGCCGATCGGCCTGGGCGGACGGGGAGTTCAGGGACCAGGTCGTGCTCGGGCTGCTGGCCGGAGAAGCCTAGACGGGGGCGGCCGTGAGGAGGCCGTGGCCGACGGCCGGGGGGCAGGGGTCGCCGGTGATGGAGCGGCCCTCGGTGACGGGGAGGCAGTAGGGGGCCAGCGCGGCGGGGGTGGGGCGCAGGCCGCGCTGGAGGGCGAGGGCGGCGAGGCCGGCGGCGTAGGCGGTGGCGCCGGAGGTGCCGCTGGAGACGAGCCAGCCGTCGTCGGGGGCGGTGCCGTCGTAGGCGCTGTTGCGGCGGTCGAAGAGGCAGCCGGGCTGGGTGGGGAAGACGACGTAGTTGCCGTTGGGCAGCATCCCGCAGGGGCCGGAGAGGTCGGGGACCGCGCGGCCGGGGAAGACGGCGGAGCGGTAGCTGGAGGCGAGGTCGGCCGCGCGCAGCCCGCCCTCCGGGCCCTGGTGGACGCCGCCGACGGTGATGGTGCCGGGGGTGGCGACGGACTGGAACATGGCGGTGGGGCGGTCGGTGGAGCCGTTGCCGGCCGCGAACAGGACGGTGGTGCCCAGGCGCAGGGCGTTGGCCACCTCCAGGTGGAGGTGCGGTTCGGCGCGCAGGGTGCCCCAGCTGCAGGAGATCACCTCGGGCCGGAGGGAGACGGCCCGTTGGAAGGCGGCCACGGGGAAGGAGAAGCCCTCGTTGGCCATCTTCACCATGGTCAGGTCGACGTCGGGGGCGACGGCGAGGAGCAGGGCCGACATGGCGGTGCCGTGGCCGCGTTCGTCGACGGCCGGGTCGAGGGCGGAGAGCGCCGGGACGACCCGGGTGCGGTAGCCGTGGCGGCGGTGGTGGGGGTGGTCGTACAGGCCGGTGTCCACCATGACGACGCGGACGCCGGCACCCCGGTGGCCGGCCGCGTGGACCTCCTCGGCCCGGGCCAGCCGGACGGCGCCCTCGGGCAGCAGCAGGTGCCGGGCCGGATCGACGGGCGGCGGGGTGGGGCTGGGCGCGCCGAGCTCGAACCCCGAGCGCGGGGGCGCCAGTTGGGCGATCAGCCCGGGGTGGATCCGGGAGCGCAGCGGCCCCTGGGCGACGGGCTCGAACCGCCGGGTCTCGCGGATGTACCGGTTGCGCACCGGCAGCACGGCGCTGCCGAACACCTCGGCGAGCAGCTCGTTGCCGCCGCTGACGGTGAGCCCGACCTCGGTACGGGCCTCGACGAGCAGCCCCTCCCGGGTGAAGGCCTCGGCCAGGGTGTCGACGGTGGCCGGCGCCGGGAGGAACTCCTCGACGGGGTGGCGCAGCAGGGCCGCCGGGTCCTCGCCCAGGGCGCGGCCGGAGGCCGAGCGCGGGACCACCGTCAGCACGCCGCGCCGGGTGAACGCCTCGACCTCGTCCTCGATCACCGCTCCCCCCGCTCCGCCGCGAGCGCGCGCAGGTGCTCGCGGTCGAGCTTGCCGGTGGGCGTCAGCCCCACCTCGCCGTCCGCCAGCACGACCACCTGGGCCGGGACCATGTACGGGGGCAGGGTGGCGCTCAGCTCCCGGTGCAGCCGGGCCCGGACCTTCGGTTCCTCCTGGGCGCAGCGGACGAACAGGGTGATCGCCCGCCCGGTGAGCGGGTGTTCGGTCGGGACGGCGCAGCAGTCGTCGATCCCGTCCAGGGCGAGGGCGGCCGTCTCGACCTCGGAGAGGTGGACGAGGTTCCCGTTGATCTTCATGGCGTCGTCCCCCCGGCCGAGGAAGACCAGCTGCCCGTCGGCCCGGCGGCGCACCAGGTCCCCGGAACGGTAGTACCGGGTGCCGTCCCGTTCGACCAGCACCTGGGCCGTCCGCCCGGGGTCGTCGCGGTAGCCGTGCATCACCTGGGGCCCGCCGATGAGCAGTTCGCCGGCCGCGCCCTCGGGCACCGGCCGCAGCAGCTCGTCCACCACCTGGACCGTGACGGCGGGCAGCGGGGTGCCGATGGGCAGGAACTCCTCCTGCTGGGCGGCCAGGTCGGAGGTGAGGAAGAGGGTGGCGCTGTGGGTGGTCTCGGTCGGGCCGTACCCGTGCACGTACGTCAGCCCGGGCACCTGCTTGTCGAGGGCGCGCAGCAGGGGGACGGGGCAGGACTCGCCGCCGAACCAGATCCGGCGCCAGGCGCCGACGTCGCGCCGGCCCAGGTCGCCGAAGCGGCCGACCAGCATCCGGATCACGGAGGGGACCAGCAGGGTGTCGGTGATCCGCCACTGCTCCAGGGCCTGGGTGATCTGGGTGGCCATCCGCAGCCGGGGCAGCAGGTGGACGCTGCCGCCGACCAGGAAGGTGGAGTAGAGGTCGACCACCGAGGCGTCGAAGAAGAGCGGCGCCACGTTGAGGTAGCGCATGCCCTCCTCGAAGCCGACGACCTGCTGCACGCCGTCGAGCAGGGCGCAGACGTTGCGGTGGCTGATCTCCACGCCCTTGGGGCCGCCGGTGGAGCCCGAGGTGAAGATCGTGTACGCGTGGTCCTCGGGGCTTCGCTCGCCGTACCCCTCGGCGCGGTGCTCCGCCTCCGCCCGGACGTCCCAGCACGTACCGGTGTCGGACTCCCCGGCGCGGACGGCCGTGAGCACCGTGCCGGCCGGGGCGCCCGCGAGCAGCTCCCGGTACGGCGGGTGCACCACGGTGACGTCCGGGCGGCAGCGGTCGAGGACCAGGGCCACCCGGGCCGGCGGGAGGGACTCGTCGATCGGGACGTACCGCGCGCCGGCCCGCAGCGCGGCCAGCATGCAGACCACCGCGTCCACGGACTTGTCCAGCACCATGGCCACGGTGCCGTGCCGCCGGACGCCGTGGTGGCGCAGCAGGTCGGCCAGGGCCTGGACGCGCCGGGTCAGGGCGCGGTAGTCGACCTGCTCGCCGGTGGCCAGGTCGACCACGGCGGTGGCCCCGCTGTCGGCCCGGCCGTCCAGGACCTGGTCGACCAGTGCGAGCCCGGGCTCACTGCCCGTCATCGGCGCCTCCGTGCGCGGCCAGCTCCCGGCGGACGGCCGCCAGCAGCTCGGGGAAGGTGTCCATCTGCTGCTCGTAGGAGCCAAAGTGGCCCATGCCGTCCATGAGCGTGAAGTCGCTGCCGGTGAGCCGGTGCAGCTCCTCGGCGACGTCCACCGGCACCCACGGGTCGTCCTTGGAGTGGAACTGGACGATGAAGCGCTGGTTGCGCCGGATCGCCTCCCAGTCCCACGGCCGGTCGAAGAACCCGCTGCGGCGCTCGAGTTCGAAGCCGCAGTCGGTGTGGTGCCCGGCCACGGCGAAGGTGCCGAGCAGGGGGGCCGTCTCGGCGTAGCGCAGGGCCGCCAGGGCGCCGGAGGAGTGCCCGACGATGACGGTCCGCTCGTCGGGCCGGATCTCCTCGGTGAGGTACGGCAGCCAGTACCGCATCCGGCCCTTGATCGGGTCGGGGAACGTCCGGGCCACCACCTGGTGGCCCAGACGCTCCAACTCCCGTTTCAGGTACGGGAACCAGATGCCCTCCACGCTGGCGCCGGCGTTGCCGTGGATCAGCACGATCCGGATCGGCGGTCGGGTCGGCGGTCGAGTGGTCATCGCGGCTCAGACGTCCTGGTCCTCGTCGGCGAGCTGCTCCTCCAGCAGGGCGGCCAGCGCGCCGAGGGTGGCGAAGTTCTCCACCGTGAGCAGCTCCGGCTCCAGCTCGATGTCGTAGTACGTCTCGAAGGCCAGGGTGAGTTCGATCATCTGGGTCGAGTTGAGCGACAGCCCGCCGTTGAACAGCGGGGTGTCGGTGGTGAGTTCGACGTTCTGGTGCGGGAAGATCTGCGCCACGACGGAGCGCAGGTCGTCCTCGATCTGGGCCCGCGTCAGGGGCCCGGCCTGGGTGCTCACCTCAGTTGCCACCCTCCGACGCGGCCTTCGCCGTCTCGGGGGCCGCGGCGGCCGGCTCGGGCCGGCGCAGCTGGAGGTAGACGGGGGTGCGCGGGATGTTCATCTCGTCCTGGTGGAACGGGTTGCGCTTGTTCTTCAGCGACAGGTACATCGTCCGGCGGGCCCGGGCCTTCTCCTCGTCGGAGTAGAAGAGGAAGGCGATGTTCCCGGCGTTCTCCCGGCCGACCTCGGTCAGGGTGATCTCCTCGTCCGTCTCGACCGCGTAGCCGCCGCGGACCAGCCAGTCGATCTCCCGCCGGTACTTCTCCAGGTTGGCGACCTTCGCCTTCTTCACGCTCCCGAAGACGGGGAAGAAGACCATCACCCGGTTCTCGACCTCGTCCTCGCTGCAGATCCGGCCCTGCTCGATCGGGATGATCCCCTCCTCCACCTCCTTCATCCAGCGCTCGACGTCGGTGTGGTTGCGGAAGCTGCGCTCGCCCATGTAGTTCTCGGCGGCCGGCCCGATGCCCAGGGTGTAGCTGGCGCGGTAGCCGTTGCCGCCGCAGGCGTGGTCGAGGCCGATCTCGCCCGCGTCGTCCAGGTGGGTGAAGAAGTTGATCAGGAGCTGCTTGTCGTAGCCGTACGCGGCCAGGCTGTCCTTGATCTGCACGTACTGGTCGCGCTCGATGGAGCCCGAGGGCTTGACCTCGCTCACCTTGCCGGCCCGGATCTGCTGGTCGAGCCGGGTGCCCTCCCACTGGTTGAACCGGTAGGTCTGGACGAAGCTGGGGCGCAGCTCCGCGCAGATGCCCTCGACGTCGCGGGCCAGCACCGCCTCGTCCTGGGCGGGGAGGTTGTACATCAGGTCCAGCGCGAAGGTGCGGATGCCGGCCTTACGGATGTTCTCGGCCGTCTGGTACACCTGCTCGACGCTGGCCTTGATGGTGAGCTTGCGCCGGATGTCCTCGTTCAGCGTCTGCACGCCGAAGGAGATCCGGGTGATGCCCTGCGCCTTGAGCATCTCCACGTAGCCGTCCTGGCAGAGCCCCAGCGGGCTGCCCTCCAGGGAGATGCCGCTGACCTCGCTGAGGTCGAACTCGCGGTGCACGGCCTCCAGGATGGTGGCCATCGAGTCCTGCTCCAGCGCGGACGGCGTGCCGCCGCCGAACTGGACGTACTTGATCTTCGTGCCCTGGAAGTACTTCGACCGCGCGTTGCGCTCGATCTCCTTCACCATGGCCCGGACGAACCGCTTCTGGCGCTCGCCCTGGTACTTCGCCGCCGACTCCTTGAAGCAGGCGCAGAAGTTGCAGAACGCCTCGCAGAACGGGATGTGGAAGTAGAGCAGGATGTCGGTCTGCTCGGGGTGGCTCTGCCTGTCCAGGAAGGAGAAGTACTCGGCCTTCTGCGCCTCGTCGGTCAGCGCGTCCTGGAAACCGCAGATCTTGGGGTAGAACCAGGTGACGTTGGTGCGCTTCTCGGGGCTCTCGAAGTCGTCCTTCAGGTAGAAGTTCGAGTCCAGGCCCAGCATGAAGGCGTTCTCGATCTCGATGGTCATCTCTCGGCTCCCGCCTCGGTCGAACGGATCGGTCAGTCGGACTCGGCGGCGCCCTCGGTGGAGGGCTCGCCCTTGGTACCCCTGCTCTCGTAGATCACCGGGAACTGCTGGCTCATGTCCCCGTTGATCTGGATCCAGCCGAGCTTGTCCTCCGGCAGGTCGACGTCCGCCCAGATCGCCTCGGGCGGGCACTCGGAGACGCAGGCGTTGCAGTCGATGCACTCCTCGGGGTCTATGTAGAGCATGTCCGGGCCCTCGTGGAAGCAGGTCACCGGGCAGACGTCCACGCAGTCCGTGTACTTGCAGCCGATGCACTCGTCGGTGACGACATAGGCCATGGGTGTTGACTCCTTCCGCTGTCGTGTCGGTGTGCGGGGCCGGATCAGGCGCGGACGGCGGACACCTCGGTCAGCCGCCGCATCCAGCCGAACCGGTCGGTCTCCTCGCCGCGGCGGATGCCGTCCACCAGGGCGGCGTAGCGCCGCGTGACCGGGCCCGGGCCGTCGCCGAGCCGGTGCTCGACGCCCTGGTGGAGCAGGGCGCCGACCGGCAGGACGCCGGTCTCGTCGGAGGTGGCGAAGCACTCGGTGACCTGGCCGTCGGCGGCGCCCTTGAGCACCTCGGCCAGCTCCACGGCCCGCTCGACGACGGTGGCGCCGCCGTCCCGGGCCAGCTTGATCACCGAGTCCCTCAGGACGCCGGGAAGGACGCTGCGGTCCAGTGCCGGGGTGGTCAGCACGCCGTCGACGACGAGGAAGACGTTCATCCCGTCGATCTGCTCGATCGTGCGGTGCTGCGCCGCGTCCAGCCAGAGCACGTGCCCGCAGCCGTAGTTGGCGGCGATCTCGCCCGGCACCACGCAGCCGCCCCGGGTGCCGGCGGCGTTGACGTCGCCGAGGCCGCCGGGCCAGGCCCGGGCGTACTCCTCGCTCACCATCGCCCGCACCGCAGCGGCGGGGCCGCCGACGGCCAGGGGCGAGGCCACCACCTGGAGCAGTGCCGCCTCGGCGGGCGCCGGACGGGAGGCGGCGGCGTCGCCGTCCGCCGTCAGCACGCAGCGCAGCTGCAGCGCCGAACCGGGGGCCTCGGGCAGCCAGTTCGCGTCCAGCTCGACCAACTGCCGTACGGCGGCCCACAGCTGGTCGAAGTCGACCAGCGGCAGGGCCATCCGGCGGGCCCCGTTGTTGAGCCGCTTGACGTGGCTGTCGGGCCGGAAGACCGCGATCGAGCCGTCGTTCATCCGGTGGGCGTTGAACTCGTCGACCACGGTCTGCCCGAACCTGACGCCCGGGGCGGTGGGCCGCACCCGGGGCAGGTCGTCGCGGTCGGCGACGGTCAGCGCGTGCCAGGAGCGGCGCTTCGTCCAGCGCATGGACAGCGCGTGGTCGGTGAGGGCGGCCTCGCCCTCGGCCGGCTTCGGGCGGGGCTCGGCGGTCGGCCTGACGACCAGTTCGTTGTTCTTGCTCACGCGTGGATGCCTTCCTTGTCGGTGATGTCGACGCGGGCGTCCCTCAGGACGCCGGAGACCAGCCGCTGGACCTGTGCGAGGTCGCCCCGGAAGTGCACTTGGGCGACGCGGTTGTGGAAGATGTCGTCGGGGTCGAGCACCTCGGAGGCCTCGGCCTCCCAGACCAGGCGCTCGAACTCCGGTGCCCCGACGTAGGGTTCGAGACCGGAGACGGTGCCGGCGAAGACCCCGGGACGGTCGGTGGTGACGAAGGCCAGGCCGGCGCTGCGCCCGTCGGGGCCCGGCTCGGGGTGGCGGCGGCCGCAGGCGGCGTCCACCGCCGCGAGGCCGAGGTCGACGCCGGGGCCGGCCAGCACCAGCTCGGGGATGCTGTCCCCGGCGAGGCGGGCGCCGATCTCGATCAGCACCGGACGGCCGGAGGCGTCCACCCGGGCCTCCAGGTGGAAGGGCCCGGCCGTGAGCTCGAAGGCCGCCACCACCCGCTCGGTGAAGCCGGTCAGCAGCTCCCCGTACGGGGACTGCCCGGGCGGTGTGGCGATGTGGCCCGTCTCGAAGAACCAGGGCGGGGCGGAGACGTACTTGGTGGTGACGCTGGCGACGTGCGTGCCGCCCCCGTCCACCCAGCCCTCCACGGAGAACTCCGGCCCCTCCACGTACTCCTCGACCAGGGCCACCCGGCGCGGGTTGGGGTGGAACTTGACCTGGTCGGCGCCCGCGCCGTGGATCTCGGCGCAGGCGGCGGCGTACTCGGCGTCGCCGCGGGCCAGCCGCACCATCAGGCTGCCGCCGCAGTCCACCGGCTTGACCACCACGGGGTAGCGGAACGGCGCCGCGCCCACCGGCCCGGGTGGCACGGCCACCGAGCCGGGGACGGCGATGCCGCGCTCGGTGCACCGGGCCCGCATCAGGTCCTTCTGCCGTACGGCCTCGGCGCTGGCCCGGCTGAGCCCGGGCAGCCCGAGGGCGCGGGCCAGTTCGGCCGCCTCGGGCACCACGTACTCGAACCCGGCGATCACCCCGGCGGGCGCGGCCCCGGCCCGCTCGACCAGCTCCAGCAGCGCGGGCACGCCCGCCCCGGGCCGCCAGTCGACGACCTCGGCGCCCGCGTGGACCTCGGGCGGCAGCAGCTCCGGGAACTCGGTGGGTATCAGGCACGGATGGCCGGCCAGGACCGCCTGCCGGGCCAGGGCCACGCCGGCGGAGAGCGGTTGGACGATGACTAGCACGGGACGGCCTCCAGGGCGGGACGGGTGAGGAACCGCGCGTCGTCCCCGAGGAAGCCCCAGTCGGGGGCGAGCGCCGGCAGGCGGTCCGGCGAGGCGGCGACCAGGACCACCCGGCGGTTCAGCAGCCGGGCGCCGCGCAGCGACTTCGCGCGGTAGGAGGTGACGCCGAGGTGCAGCTCGGACAGGCCGAGCGCGAGCGCGTACCGGGCGGGGCCGTGAAGGGTGGCCTCGAAGTACTCGCCCGAGGCGCCGTGCCCGCCCGCGTAGTCGCAGCCGAAGACCCGCATGTACAGCGCGCGGCCGTGCCGGATGCCCAGGCTGAACGCGGCCAGGGCGCCGTCGGCGGCCAGCACCTCGGTGATGACCGCGTCCGGGCCGAGGCCGGAGCCCAGGCAGCGGCGCAGGTACCGTACGGCGCCCTCCTCGCTGAGGTCCTCGCCGTGGCGGCGCTGCACCTGGCAGACCAGCGGGGCGTACTGCTCGACGGTGGCCGGGTCGGCCGGGGCGGTGTGCGCGGTGTACCCGCCGGAGGCGACCCGGCGCAGGTCGCGGCGGACGAGGGCGCGGCGGGCGGCGGGCAGCCCGGCCAGGTGGTCCTCGAAGCCGCCCGGGGAGAGCGGGATCACGGCACTGGGCAGGCAGGGGGTGCTCGCGGTGGCGAAGCCCGTGAGCGCGGCCAGTTCCTCGGCCTCGGCGGCCGGCAGGTACCACCAGGAGACGTGGTCCGCCCCCGCCTCGCGGGCCCGGTCGAGGAGGTGGGCGGTGACGGCGGTGAGCAGGTCGGCGCGTTCGGCGGGGGAGCAGCCGGGGTGCAGCAGGATCCGGTTGTCGTAGCCCGTCCGGGAGCCGGCCAGGACCTGCACGCCGGGGTTGTCGGCGAGCACGGTGGTCTCGTTGTACAGCGGGTTGCTGTCCCCGCCGGCCAGGCGGTGGAAGGGGACCAGGGCGCGCAGTTCGCCGCCCGGGCCGCCGTGGCAGGCCAGGTAGCGGGTGTCGAAGCCGCGGTCGCCCTCCTGGGAGCGCGTCCAGCGCCGGGAGCTGTAGAAGCCAGGGCGGTCCAGCCAGGCGTCGGCCTCGCCCGCCTCGCCTCTACCGCCGGGCGCGTCCAGGGCGTCGATCGCCCGCTCCTCCCGGATCACGGGCACGGTGGTTCTGTTCATTCTGCGTTCCCCGTCGTGTAGGTGCCGCGGGCCAGGATCGCGGTGGCGAGCAGGCTGAGGGGGGCGGCGACGGCGGCCGCCACGGGTGCGGTGGTGACGGTGACCAGCAGGGCGGCCAGCGCGGAGCCGACCGGGATGCTGCCGTAGGCGAGGGTCCGGTAGACGGCGTTGACGCGGCCCAGCATCCCCTCCGGCGCCAGCTTCTGACGCCTCGTCAGCGAGTGGACGTTGTAGAAGGCGATGGCCAGTCCGTACACCAGCATGGTGGCGAGGAACAGCGGCTCGCCGTGGCGCACCCAGGTGAAGGACCACAGGGCCGCCAGCAGCGCCGCCTGGGAGAGGGCGAGCGCCCAGACCCAGGACCGGTCGCCGTCCCCGCCGCCGAAGCGGCGCGAGGCCCAGGCGCCGGCCACGCTGCCCAGGCCGGCGGCGCTGAAGCCGAAGCCGATCAGCGCGACCGAGCGGTCCGCCTCCCGCACCACGGCGACGAACAGCACGCTCAGCGCGACCTGTTCGGCCAGGTTGAAGAGCGTTCCGGCGGAGACCAGGCGGCGCAGCGGGTCGTTGCGCAGCACCTCGGTGAAGCCGTCCCGGATGCGGGCCGCGCCCCGGGCGGCCTTGTGCCGGGCGGGCCGCCGGCGCAGCCGCAGGGCCGCGCCGCCGCCCGCGTACGAGAGGGCGTCCACGCCCAGGGCCAGCACCGGGCCGAGGCCGGAGACCAGCAGGCCGCCGGCGGCCGGACCGGCCGACTGGGCCACCGCGTAGACCACGGCCAACTGGCCGTTGGCCTTGGTCAGTTCGGCGGGCTCGACGGTGTCGGGGACGTAGGCGAGCAGGGCGGTGTCGAACAGAGCGGTGCCCGCGCCCAGCAGCATGGAGGCGGCGAACAGCGTCCAGTAGTCGAGCCCGCCGAGCTCGGCCAGCACGATCACCGCGACCAGCAGCGCGAAGCGCGCCAGGTGCGAGAGGTAGAGCAGCGGCGCCCGGTCGTGCAGGTCGGCGAGCTTCCCGGCGATCGGGGTGACCAGCAGTGCCGGGAGGAACTGGGCGCCGCTGAGGAGCGCCAGTTGGGAGGCGCTGGCGTCCAGCTCCGTCGCGGCCAGGAAGGGCACCGCGATCAGGGTGAACTGCGAACCGGCGGCCGAGACGGCCTCGCCCGCGAGCAGGGTGCGGAAGGCGGAGGGGAGGTGCGGGACGGTGGGGGTGTGGGGGTGGGGCGGTGCGGTCTGCGTCATGCCTCGTCCCGGTCGGCGGCGGCCCGGCTGCGGTGCGGGGGTGCGGTTCGCGGGGCCTCGCCGTACGGGATGCCGAGGTGCAGGGTGAAGACCATGGGCACCGGTCCGAAGTCCTCGACCACGGTCAGTCCGGCCGCGCGGGCGGCCGGGCCGGTGGTCACGCAGGCGTCGTACCGCCCGGCGGCGCAGAGCGCGGCCGCCTGGGAGTTGCTGCTGGCGTAGCTGATCGGGCCGCGCGCGGAGACCAGGCAGCTGGGGGCGGGGTGGGTGACGATGGCGGACAGCGGGGTGTCGGCGGTGCGGCCGGCCAGCACCATGTGGTGGGTGTCCAGCAGGAAGCTGTCCACCATGACGAGCCGGTGCAGGTTGGAGAACACCAGGTCGTGCAGGCGCGGGTAGACGGCGCAGGCGAGGATCGCCTCGCTGCCGTCGAAGCGCATCGCGTCGAGGCCGTGCTCGACCTCGGCGTGCAGCACCACCGCGCCGGGCCGGTCGCGCTCGGCGAACCAGTGGTGCGCGGCCTTCTCCAGGTTGGTCCCGGTGGGCCCCAGGGTGTGGATGGCCGTCAGGCGTGACAGGTCCTCGGTCCCCACCGTCGCCCGGCCGTGGGCGGTAGTCATCACGAGCTCCCTCGTCGTCCTTCGGTCGTCGCTTCTCCGGTGGGAACGTTCGGTACGGGCCACAGCCAGCCGTGGGTGTCGGGCCGCAGCCCGTGCTGGTGCTCGATGAGCCTGCGCCGCAGCCGGGCGGTGACCGGGCCCTCGCCGCCGTCGCCGACGGTGTGCCGCCGGTCGGCCACGGTGAGGTCGCCGACGGGCACCACCACGGCGGCGGTGCCGCAGGCCAGCATCTCCGTCAGGCGGCCGGTGCGGACGCCCTCCACCACCTCGTCGACCGAGGTGGGCCGCTCCTCGGCCCGCAGGCCGAGGTCCCCGGCGAGGGTGAGCAGCGAGTCGCGGGTGATGCCGCGCATGATCGCGCCGGTGCAGGGCGGGGTGGTGAGCAGCGCCTCGCCGTCGGGCTCGCGCCAGACGAAGAACACGTTCATGGTGCTGAGCTCCTCGACCCAGCGCCGTTCCACGCCGTCCAGCCAGAGCACCTCGTGGAAGCCGGCGGCCATCGCCCTGTCGCGGGCCCGCAGGCTGGCCGCGTAGTTGCCGGCGCACTTGGCCTCGCCGGTGCCGCCGCGCACCGCGCGCACGTCCTCGTCGACGGCCAGCACCGACAGGGGCCGGAAGTCGCGCCCGTAGCAGGGGTCGGCGGGGGAGGCGAGGACGGTGCAGCGGTAGTGGTGCGAGGCGCGCAGGCCCAGTTCGGCCTCGGTGGCGAGCAGGATCGGGCGCAGGTAGAGGCCCTGCCCGGGCTCGCCGGGGATCCAGCGGTCCTCGGCCGAGGTCAGCTCGGCGCAGGCGCGGGTGAAGAGGTCGGCGGGCGGCTCGGCCATGGCCAGCCGGGCGGCGGAGGCGCGCAGGCGCCGGGCGTGGTCGGCGGGGCGGAAGAGGGCGGCGCCGCCGTCGGGCCGCCGGAAGGCCTTGAGGCCCTCGAAGACGGCCTGGCCGTAGTGCAGCACCATGGCGGTGGGGTCGAGGTCGAGGGCGGCGTACGGGCCGACGCCCGGGCCGGACCAGCCGGTGGCCGCGTCCCAGGCGAAGCCGCCCACGTGGTCGGTGCGCATCCGGCAGAAGCCCGGGTCCTTGAGGGCGGTGGCCAGTTCCTCGTCGGTGAGGCGCTCAGACATGGACCTCGCCTCCCCACAGGGAGAGCGGGGCGAGCGGGCCGCCGTAGCGCTGCTTCTTGCTGTCGGGCCTGGTCAGCAGCCTGCTGAACAGGAAATCCTCGGCCCCGGCGCGGTAGTCCTCGTCCTCCTCGCGGGTCTCGATCTCCTCGACGAGGGCGATGAGTTCGCGGGCGGAGGCGACGATCTCGGCCTTGCTCCCGAGCCGGCGCCGCCCCTGGCCGTCCACCCTGAACAGGCCCTGCTCGGACAGCCAGGTGCCGAGGGCGAATCCGGTGCCGGAGTCGAAGTTGCGCAGGGGGTCGGGCTGGGCCGGGTAGCGGAACAGGCGCTCCAGGACGACGTACTCGAAGACGATGTCGCCGTACGGGACCTGTTCCTCGGCGCAGGCCACGGCCGTCTTGAGGTCGACCTTGAGTTCTTCGAGGAGGCCGGGCCGCCAGGTGGTCTTCAGCGAGAGGTGCTGGTCCAGCGGGCGCGGGCCGGTGTGGTGGAAGTAGTCGTGCAGGTAGCCCCAGATACATCGGGCCTGGTAGACGGTCTCGGGGTCGACGCCCTCGGAGACCAGCCGCTGCTCACCGGTGAACGGCGAGCCGGGGCCGCAGAGTCGGGACACGATGCCGAGCGTGTCGGCGTAGATCCGCACGTGCCGGTTGAAGAAGAACCAGGCGAAGCCCTGGTCTACGCAGCGCTTCGCGGCGGGGATGTTCTCCGGGAAGAAGACCACGCAGTTGCCCTCGCGGAGCCCCTGCGAGGCCGAGAGTAACCGGGTCGACTGGAAGACGGCCTTGGGGTGCGGGTAGGTCCGCTGCAACTCGGCGGTGCAGTCGGGGTCCTGGCGCACCACGGTGAAGGCCTCCAGGGCCGCGCCGCGCCGGTCGCTGTTGGGCAGGGTGACCGGGCCGACGTAGGCGGCGGCCTCGCGGTCGCGCGGCGCGGGAACGGTGTCCCTGGTCGCGTCGAATCGGGGCGGCTCGGTGAAGTCGGTTCGCGCCCATTCGGTCAAATCGGCGACGGTGGCCTCGATCTGACGGTTCGTCATGAGACCGGAACCGTCGAGACGGCGCAGCTCCGCATGGAGCTCCTCGACCAGATTTCTCAACTCTTCGGGCTGGTCGGCGACTTGGTATCCCCGGATACGGTCGACCAGCGGAACGATACGGCGCTCGAATTCCACGATGCTTGCAAGAGTGCGCGGATGCACACATCCTCCCCCGCCCGCGGCACACCCGAAGGCCGCGGATTCTTGAGATGTTCACATCTAAAGCCCTGCCACGGCGGAGCCTAACACCCGATTCCACCGCAGATCGAGAGCGAATTTTCTCCCCGGAGCGGGGGAGTCAGGAGTGCCCGACCAGGGCGTTTCCGGCCACGGACGCGTGATCAGAATCCGCGCGGTGGCCGAGAGTTATCGGCCACGCGTCGATCCGGGCCGCACTTCCAGCTTGCCCCCACGCCACCGTCCGCTGTCAAGGGGTCCCGTCAAATGTCAAGCGCCGCGCACGAGTCGGACACGCGACGCCGCCCGGTCGTTGCCGCCCGGTGGCCCCGCCGTTAGGTTGGCCGCCCCGACCAGGACGGCCCGAGCCGCCGGCGCCGCCGTCAGCGAGAGGAAGCCACCGCGATGAGCCTGCAGTTCCCGATCGAGCTCAACCCGCGCCCCGTGACCCCGGAGCGCCGGGCCGAGATCCTCGCCGACCCCGGCTTCGGCAAGCACTTCACCGACCACATGGCCCGCGCGGTGTGGACCCGTACGGACGGCTGGCAGCAGGCCGCGGTGGTCCCGTACGGGGACATCTCGCTCAGCCCCGCCGCGGCCGTCCTGCACTACGCGCAGGAGATCTTCGAGGGGATGAAGGCCTACCGCCACGCGGACGGCTCGATCTGGACCTTCCGGCCGGAAGCCAACGGCGAGCGCTTCATCCGCTCCGCCCGCCGCCTGGCCCTGCCCGAACTGCCCGTGGCCGATTTCACCGCCTCCATGACCGCGCTGCTCCGGGCCGACGCGGCCTGGGTGCCCGGCGGGCAGGAGCAGAGCCTCTACCTGCGGCCGTTCATGTTCGCCTCCGAGGCCTTCCTCGGCGTGCGCCCCGCCGACGAGGTCACCTACCTGCTGATCGCCTGCCCCGTCGGCCCGTACTTCTCCGGCGGGGTCAAGCCCGTGTCGATCTGGCTCTCCACCGACTACACCCGCGCCGCGCGCGGCGGCACCGGCGCGGCCAAGTGCGGCGGCAACTACGCGAGCAGCCTCGCCCCGATGCAGGAGGCCGCCGCGCACGGCTGCGAGCAGGTCTGCTTCCTCGACGCGGCCGAAAACCGCTACGTCGAGGAACTCGGCGGCATGAACCTCTACTTCGTCACCGCCGACGGAAAACTCGTCACCCCCGAACTGGGCACCATCCTGGAGGGCGTCACCCGCGCCTCGATCCTCACCCTGGCCAAGGAGCTGGGCCTGGACGTGGAGGAGCGGCCGGTCGACATCGCCGAATGGCAGCAGGGCGTCCCCGCCGGCCGGATCACCGAGATCTTCGCCTGCGGCACCGGCGCCGTCGTCACCCCGGTCGGCCGCCTCGCCTGGGCCGACGGCGAGGCCGTCACCCCGAACGCCGGGGGCGAGGACACCGTCACCATGCGCCTGCGCCGCCGCCTCGTCGACATCCAGTACGGCCGCGCCGAGGACCCGCACGGCTGGATGCGCCGCCTGGCCTGACCCGGGCCCCCGTCCCCGCACGCCGGGCCACCCCGGGCGCGGGTGGGCGGCCGGGGTGGCGGGGGTGCGGAACGGGCGGTCAGGGGTGGGGGATGACGAGGGCCATGGTGAGGGGGCGGTGCGCGGCGTCGGGGCCGACTTCGAGGGTGTGGGTGCCGGGGTTGAGGCGCCAGGAGCGGGTGGTGGTGTCCCAGGTCTCGGCCGCGCGGCGGGGGAGGGTGATCCGGGCGGTGGCGACGGCGCCGGGGGCGGCCTCCACCACGGCGAAGCCCGCGAGTTGGCGGTCGGGGCGGGTGCGGTCGGAGCCGTCGGTGGCCAGGTAGAGCTGGACGGTCTCCCGGCCGGGGCGCCCGCCGGTGTTGCGCACCCGGACGACGACCTCGGCGAGCGCGTCGTCGGAGCCGGAGCCGGAGCCGGAGCTGAAACCGGAACTGGAACCTGAGCCGTCCGTCAGGCGCGCCTCCAGGCCCTCGTACGACCAGCGGGTGTAGCCCCGCCCGGTGCCGAACCAGTAGGCGGGTTCGGTCGTGGCGCGGCGCTGCCAGGCGCGGTAGCCGATGAACAGGCCCTCGGAGTAGTCGAGCCGTCCGTCCGTCGGCTCCACCTCCCAGACCGGGGAGTCCGCCTCCTCGGCGGGCCAGGTGGTGGGCAGCCGGCCGCCCGGTTCGACGGTGCCGAGCAGGACGTCGGCGAGGGCCTCGCCCGCCTGCTGCCCGGGGAACCAGGCGAGGAGGACGGCGGCGACGGATTCGCGCCAGGGCATCAGCACCGGGGCGCCCGCGTTGACCACCACGACCGTCCGGGGGTTGGCGGCGGCGACCCTGGCGACCAGCTCGTCCTGACGGCCCGGCAGGCGCAGGCCCGCCCGGTCGACGCCCTCGCTCTCCACCTCCTCGGTGGTGCCGACCACGACCACCGCGACCTCGGCGGCCCGGGCGGCGGCCACGGCCCGCTCGATCAGCTCGTCGGGGGAGGCGGTCGGCGCGGCGTGGCCGAGGGTGAAGGAGACCATGCCGAAGCCGGCGAGGTCGCCCGCCTCCGGGAGGGTGTGCGTCAGGGTGACGACGGTCTCGCGGCCCTCGGCGAGGTCGAGGTCGAAGCGGCGCTCCGGCGGGTTGAGGAAGGCGGCGGCCGGGTCCTCGCCCTCGGGCAGCAACCGGCCGTCGAAGAGCACCTCGCCGTCCGCCTCCAGGGCGAACCGGCCGACGCCCCGGACGGCCACCCGGTGCCGCCCGCCGGTGGTGGCCGTCAGGGCGCCGGTCATCCGGACGCGCCGGAGGTCGCCGAAGGCGACGCCGCCGGGCAGCGCGCCCAGCCAGCGCACGCTGCCGTCGGCGAGGGCGGCCGTGCCGAGCACCGACCCGTCGGCGCCGAGGAGTTCGGCGGTGCAGGGGACGGCGGCCGGGGGCAGGACGGTGCGCGGGTCGGCGCCGATCTCGTGGACGAGCGCGGTGTCCGGGCCGAGCGCGGCCCGCAGGCCGTCCAGCGGGGTGACGACCCGGGTCGGGAAGACCTGGGCGCTGCCGCCCCCGCCGATCCGGGCGTCGGCCGCCGCCGCGCCGATCAGCGCCACGGAGGCGGGCACCGGGCCGAGCGGCAGCACCTCGCCCTCGTTGCGCAGCAGGACGAAGGAGCGGGCGGCGAGTTCGCGCACCAGCGCCTCGCCGTCGATCGCGGCGGGCAGGTCCTCGGCCGGGACGGCGGCGGGCGCCCCGGCGAGCAGGCCGACCCGGGCGGCCAGCCGCAGGACGCGGCGGGCCAGGTCGTCCACCGCCGCTTCGGGCACCAGCCCTTCGCGCACGGCCCTGACCAGGTGCTCCCCGTAGACGGTGGCCGGGCCGGGCATCGCCACGTCGAGGCCGCCGAGGGCCGCCCGGACGGTGTCGCGTGCGCCCGTCCAGTCGGAGACGAGGACGCCGTCGAAGCCCCACTCCTCGCGCAGCACCGCGTTGTTGAGCTCCTCGTGCTCGCTCATGGTCGGGCCGTTGACGCCGTTGTAGGCGGCCATCAGGCCCCAGGGGCGGGCCTTGCGGACGATCGCCTCGAAGGGCGCCAGGTACAGCTCGCGCAGGGTGCGCTCGTCCACCCGGACGTCGACGGTGTAGCGGTCGGTCTCCGAGTCGTTGGCGACGAAGTGCTTGGGCGTGGTGCCGACCCCGCCGTCCTGGACGCCGGAGACCAGGGCGGCCCCGATCCCGCCGGTGAGCAGGGGGTCCTCCGCGTAGCACTCGAAGTGGCGCCCGCCGCGCGGGCTGCGGTGCAGGTTGACGGTCGGGGCGAGCACCACGTGGGCGCCCTTGCGGCGGGCCTCCTGGGCGAGGAGGCGGCCGGCGCGGCGGACGAGGTCGACGTCCCAGGTGGCGGCCAGGGCGGTCGGCGAGGGCAGGGCCACGGACGGGTCGTCCGCCGTCCAGTGCTCGCCGCGCACGCCCGCGGGGCCGTCGGACATCACCAGGCGGCCGAGGCCGATCTCCTCGTTCGCGGGCAGCGACCACATGTCGGCGCCGGCGAGCAGGGCGACCTTGGCGGGCAGGTCCAGCCGGACGAGGGCGAGGTCGACGGCGGCCTCGCGGCGGGCGTCGGCGGTGACGGAGGTGTCCTTGAGGTGGTGGTTCTCGCGGGGGGTCATGGCTCAGATCCACCCTTCGAGCGCGCTCAGGAAGCCGTCGTGGTCGTCCCGGTGGACGGTGTGGCCGGCGCCCGGGACGGTGCGCACCTCGAAGCCGCGCCCGCGCAGCAGGGCGGCGTCCTCGGGGCCGACCAGGAAGCTCCCGTCGGCGAGGACGACCAGGGAGGGCACGGCGGGGGAGGCCGGCAGGCCGCCCTCCTGTCCGGGCAGGGCGAGGGCGGTGTCCGGGTCCCAGAGGGCGAGGGTGGCCAGTTCGACCTCGACGTCGGCCTCCTCCCAGCGCGGGTTGAGGCCGACGACCTGCTCGCGGGTGGCGTGGCGGAACTCCACGAAGTTCGACGGCTCGACCCCGGCCCGCGCGAACTCCCAGGCGGGGTCGACGTAGACGGCGCGGGCGGGCTTCAGCCGTTCGACGGCGCGCAGCAGGGTGATGCCGCCGAGGGAGTGGCCGATGGCCAGTTCGGCGCCGACGGGCAGGGTCTCGACGAGGTCCTCGGCGTACGCGTCCAGGGCGTACGCCTCCTGCGGGGTGGCGCCGGTGCCGCGCGGGCTCAGGCCGTGGCCGCGCTGGTCGACGGCGATGACGCGGTAGCCGCGCTCGGCCAGGGCCGGGCCGATCCGGCGCCAGGTGCGGTGGTCGGACATGATGCCGTGGACGAGGAGGGCGACGCGGTCGCCGGTGCCCCACTCTCGGGTGTGCAGCTTCATCGCGGGGAGGCCTTTCCAACGGGGGAGGGGGGTTCGGGTGTTCAGCGGACGCCGCGGATGGGGCGGACCGCGAGGGCGCCGGCCGCCGCGAGTGCGGCGGCGAGCAGGAACAGGGGGGTGTAGCCGCCGAGGCCGACCACGGCGGAGGCCACGAAGGGCGCGACGATCTGCGGCCCGGCGTTGGCGATGTTGAGGACGCCCATGTCGCGGGCGGCGTCCTCGGCCCGGGGCAGCACCATCGTGACCAGGGCGGTGTCGACGGCCATGAAGCAGCCGAAGGCGAGGCCGTTGACCGCCGAGAAGACGATCATGGCGGGCCAGGTCGGGCTGATCACCGGGATCAGGAGGGAGACCCCGGAGAGCGCCGCCGAGAGCGAGACGAACAGCTTGCGGCGGTCCATCCGGTCCGAGAGCACCCCGCCGACGACGGTGGAGAGGGCCATCGCCACGGAGGAGACGGGGGTCAGGATCGCGATCGCGTGCTCGGGGGAGAGGCCGGAGGGCAGGCGGACGTGGTCCTGGAGGATGTAGAGCTGGTAGCCGACGACGGCGAAGTAGCCCAGCACCAGCAGCGCCCGGCCGATGAACGCCCAGCGGAAGTCCGGTACGCGCAGCACGCCGAGGAAGGCCGCGGCCTGCTCGCGCAGCGGCGCGGGCCGTTTGGGGGGCATGCGGCGCTCGCGGGCGAGGCCGCTGAACAGCGCGCCGGCGAGGGCGACCAGCAGGCCGAGCACCAGGTACCCGGTGCGGAGGTGCTCGGAGAAGGCGGAGGCCACCAGGACGCCGAGAGTGGAGCCGACCGGCAGGCCGAGCCCGACGGCGGCGGAGGCGGTGCCCCGGCGCTCGACGGGGACGCGGTCGGGGACGACCGAGGTGAGGGCGGCCTGGTAGAAGTTCATCGCCGCCTGGCCGAGGCACCAGGCGATGCAGACCAGCAGGACGGAGTTCACGCTGCCGAGCAGGGCCATGGCGGCCACGGCGGCGATGCCGCCGCCCAGGATCCAGGGGTTGCGGCGGCCGGAGCGGTCGGAGAGGGCACCCGCGAAGGGGTTGAAGAAGGTGGCGAAGATCGCGGCGACGCCGCTGACGATGCCGAGGTTGGCCACCTTGGCGGCCGGGTCGAGGTGCTCGACCTGGAGCGGGAGCAGGACGCCGCCGACACCGAGGTAGAGCGCGTACATGGCGGTGTTGCCGGCGAGGAGCAGGGGGAGCAGGCCGCGGGTGGCGGGAGGCCGCGTGCTCGTACGGTCGGTCGGCAGATCACGGGTGGGGGAAAGGGCCACATTGCCCTCCAGGGGGAGTGCCCGGCGGTCGGGTGGGGGACCGGGCGGCGGGTCGGGAATCAGGTTACACGTGTAACGGTTACTCGTGTAACCACGTGTTTAACAGGGGACTCCGCCCCACGGCCAGACCCGGCCGTGAAACGATTCGAACCGTTATGAACAGCGCCATGAGCAGTGACACGAGCAGTGACCGCCCCGAGACCGGCACCGGCGTCCAGCCGTGCACCAGCGCCGACGTCGCCCGGCTGGCCGGCGTCTCGCGCGCCACGGTGTCCTTCGTGCTCAACGACACGGCCGGCGGCCGGGTCAGCGAGCGGACCAGGGCCAAGGTCCGTGCCGCCGCCGACCAGCTCGGCTATGTCCGCCATGCCGCCGCCCGCTCGCTGCGGGCCGGCCACACCGGTCTGGTGCTGCTCGTCGGCTCCACCGCGCCGATCGGCCCGCTGTTCAGCGGCTTCCACCGCGAGCTCCAGGAGGCCCTGAGTCGCCGCGGCTACACCGGCGTCCTGCTCGGCCCAACCCCCGGCGGCGGGGACGCCGCCCGCGCCTGGGCGGAGCTCCGGCCCACGGCCGTGCTCTGCCTCACCCCCGGGCTCACCCCCGAGGGCGTACGGATGCTGCGCCGCTCGGGCACCCGGGCGGTGTTCGTGCTCGGTGCGCCGCCGGTGGACGGCGCGCACGAGCTGGCCATGGACCAGCACAAGGTCGGCGCCCTCGCCGCCGCCCACCTGCTCGAACGGGGCCGCCGCCGGATCGGCGTCCTCATGCCCGCCGACCCGTCGCTCGCCCCGTTCAGCGCGCCCCGGCTGGAGGGTGTTCGGGAGGCTGCCGCCTCGGCGGGGTCGGGTGTCCTGGTCGAGCCGCTTCCGGTGGAGTACACCGAGGAGTCGGCCGCCGAACTGGCCTCGCTTTGCCGGGGCTTGGGGCTGGACGGTCTGTTCGGCTACAACGACGAGTACGCGATGCTCGCGCTGCGCGCCCTCCAGGACGCCGGACTGGACGTCCCCGGTGAGGTGGCCCTCGTCGGCGCCGACGACCTGCTCCTCGGTCGGCTGCTGCGGCCCCGGCTGAGTACGGTCCGGATGCGGCTGCCCTCCGGGGAGGAGCTGGCCGAGCTGGTCGACCGCGTGGTGGCGGAGCCGGACGCGCCCTTGGTCAGCCGGGACACGATGAGCGTCGAGCTGGTCGCCCGCGACTCCTCGTAGGGTCACCCTTTCGCGTAAGAGTGTTGACGGACCGTCGGCGGGCGGTCGCTGAGGGCTCGCTGCCGCCCGGGAGTGTGACCGGAGACACATCGGTGACATGTCACACCCTATTGATGGGTTCATTCATCACATGAAACGGTTCGTCACGCGCACGGACGCCTCCACTCCCCCTTCACGGCGCGTTCACTCGCTTTCCCCCCACCCTCACCCCCTCAAGGAGCGACGTTGCGTCAGCTTCCTCGCCTGCCCGGACTGCTCGCCGCAGTCACCGCGGCGGGCGCCCTGCTGCTCGGTGTGTGCACCACGCCGAGCCTGGCCGCGGCCCCCACGCCTGCGGCCGCCGCCCCCGCCCCCGCCCCCGTCCCCGCGCACGGGGACCGCCTGCCTCCCGCAGGTGCCGCCGACGCGGACCCGGAGAGCCCGGCCGCGCCGCTGGACCACCGGCTGACGGCGGCCCAACTGCCTCCGCTCAGCCCGTCCGTGGCACCGACGGACACCCCGTCCGCGAAGACCCCGAAGTCGCGGGCCCTGGCCCTGGCGGCCCCGGCCGCCGCCGCCTCGTGCGCGGCGGGCGACTTCAGCAGCCGCTCCGGCGCGAGCCTGGTCGCCTTCATCAGGGCCTCGACGGTCGATTGCATCAACTCGCTGTTCACCAAAGGCAGTTCACAGGCCTACTGGACGTTCCGCCAGGCCCAGATGGTCACGGTCGCCGACGCCCTGCGGACCACCGCCGCCACGTACCCCGGTGACAACTCGACCGGCGTCCAGCAGCTCGTCCTGTTCCTGCGCGCGGGCTACTACGTGCACTACCTGTACCCCGACACCGTCGGGAAGTACGACGCCTCGCTCACCGACGCGGTGGCGCGCGGCCTCGACGCCTTCGTGGCCTCCCCGCACTTCGCGGACGCCACCGACGCCAACGCCCCGGTCGCCTCCGAGGCACTGGTCCTGACCGACAGCGCCGACCTCCAGGGCCGCTACCTCGCCACCTACCGGCAGGTGCTGAACGGCTACACCAGCGCCTACGACTCCTCCCGGCCGCTGGTGAAATCCGTCAACGACGTGTTCACCCCGCTGTTCCGGGGCCACCAGAACCCGGCCTTCGTCTCCGCCGTCACCGCGGACCCGGGCATCATCGACACCCTCGATGCCTTCGCCCTCAACCACCGGGACCTGCTGGGCGGCGCCAACTCCTTCCTCGCGTCCAACGCGGGTGTGGCGATGTCCCGCTTCGTCCAGTACCCGGCCCTCCAGGCCAAGGTCCGCCCCCTGATCAAGGGCCTGCTCGACGTCTCGGCGATGACCGGCCCGACCGCCCCGCTCTGGGTCGGCGCCGCCAACTCGGCCGCGTTCTACGACAAGGGGCAGTGCTCGTACTACGGCGTCTGCGACCTGTCGAAGCGGCTGATCAAGGCCGTGTTCCCGACCGGCCACACCTGTGACACCCGGACGATCCTCTCCCAGGACCTGACCGAGGCCGAGCTCGCCGCCGTGTGCGAGGACCTCAAGGGCGAGGACGCGTACTACCACCGCCTCGTCGGCGACAACGGCCCCATCCCCGGCCAGTACGAGTCGACCGTGCAGGTCGTGGTGTTCGCGAGCCGCGAGGACTACCAGACCTACGCCGGGGCGATGTACAACGTCCCCACCGACAACGGCGGCATCACCCTGAACGGCGACAACCCGGCGGACCCGGCCAACCAGCCCGTCACCCTGATGTACCGCCACCCCCAGGACAACGGCTTCACCGCCCGGATCTGGAACCTCAACCACGAGTACGCCCACGTGCTGGACTCGCGCTACGACATGAAGGGCAAGTTCTCCCAGCAGGTCGGCTACCCCGCCCTGTGGTGGATCGAGGGCTCCGCCGAGTACGCCTCGTACACCTATCGCAACGCCACCGACACCCAGGCGATGGCCGAGGCGGCCAAGCACCGCTACACGCTCAGCAGCCTGTTCCAGAGCACGTACAACAACAGCGACACCAACCGGACGTACATGTGGGGCTACCTCGCGGCCCGCTACATGATCGAGCACTACCCGACCACCGTGCAGACGGTGCTCTCGAAGTACCGCACGGGTGACTACGCGGGCGCCTACGACTACGTCAACTCGATCGGCACCCTCTACGACAGCGCCTTCGACAGCTGGCTCAACAACTGCGCGGCCGGCGACTGCCTGGCCGACGGCACGCCGACGGCCGACTTCGGCACGGCGGTCTCGGGCCTGAGCGTGCAGTTGACCGACGCGTCCACGCAGACCGGCAACGGCTCGATCGCCTCCCGCGCCTGGGACTTCGGCGACGGCACCGCCTCCACGGAGGCGAGCCCCTCGAAGACCTACGCCAACGCCGGGACGTACAAGGTCGCCCTGACCGTCACCAGCAGCACCGGGAAGACGGCCACCGCGAAGAAGTACGTCACCGTCGCCGTTCCCGTCCCGCAGCCCTGCACCGGCAGCAGCCGGCAGGAGATGGGGCAGAACTGCTACCGCACCGGCCGCTCGGCCCCCGCAGGTCAGCTGGACTACCTCTACGTCTACCTGCCGGCCGGCACCACGACCCTCGGCGTCACGACCACCGGGGGCACCGGCACCGCGTACCTGTACTACAACCCCGGCACCTGGGCGACGGGCGCCAACGCCACCGCGTCCTCGACGGCCGCCGGAACCGCCCAGAGCCTGACCGTCACCAACACGACGGCCGGGTACCGGTTCATCAGCCTCTACGGCGCCACGGCGTTCAGCGGGGTCACCGTCACCACGCAGTACTGATCCGCTCTCCCGTGCGGCCCGACCGGCTCCGGCCGGTCGGGCCGTCTCGTCGGGTCAGCCCGGGTGGATCAGGCGGCCGTGGTGGATGAGGGAGACGGACTGCTTGAGGCGGCGGACGCGGACGCTGATCTCGTAGCCCCGGACGCCGGGGATGCCGGCCAGGCGGGTGCTGAGGTAGCGGTAGAAGTCCGGGGTGTCCCGGCAGACGATCACGGCCATGAGGTTGTGGCGGCCGCTGGTCGCGGCCGTGAAGGCGCACTCGTCGTGGCGGCCGATCTCCTCGCCGATGCGGTGGAGCTCGGGCAGGTCGACCTGGAGCCAGAGGACGGCGTTGAGCTCGTAGCCGAGGCGCTCGGGCAGGATGTCGACGCCGTACGCGAGGGAGCCGCCCGCCTCCAGGGCCTCCAGGCGGCGGGCGACCCGGGCGGTGGACCAGCCGGTGGCCCCGGCCAGGTGGGTGTGGGAGGCGCGGCCGTCCTCCGCGAGGGCCTCGAAGAGCGGGAGGTCCTCCTCGGTGGGGGCGAGCGGTGGGCCGGTGGGCGCGGGGCGCTCCGCCGTCAGCCGTTGGACCTGCTCGTCGGTCAGGGAGGGCTCGCCGCCGGACCAGCCGACCGTGTCCGGGGTGCCGAAGGCGTGGATGAGGAGGTCGACGCTCATGTCCAGGACGGAGGCGGCGCGCGGGAGTTGGCGCAGCAGGACGTCGTCGCGCACCGTCCCGGCGGAGGAGCGGATCGTGCAGATGATCTCCGAGCCGCCGGAGGCGATGCTGGCGTAGCCGACCTCGGGCCTGCGGGCGAGGGACTCGGCGACGGGGCCGACGGCGTCCGGGCGGCACCGCAGCCGGGCGATCCACTCCGCCTGCCCGTGGGCGGCCGGGTTGCGCTGCCCGACCACGCGCAGGATGCCGCCGCGCCGCAGCGCGTTGTAGCGGCGGGCCACGGTCTGCTCGGAGGCGCCGACGGCCTCGCCGAGGTGGCGGAAGGAGGCGCGGGGGTTGCAGTGGAGTCCGTGGATGATTCCGCGGTCGATGGCGTCCGGCATGGAGGAATTCTCACATGGACAGCGATGCGGGTGAGGGTTTCCACGCCCTGGGGCGAACGGCCTGGGGATTTCGGGATCGCGGGGGCGAAGCTGGTCGCTGCTTGACCGGCCACCGGTGCCCGCGCGGCACCCCGCAGTCGAAGGAACCACTCGTGAACTCCGCAACGGTGCAGCGCCCCGGGGCCGGACGAGGCGTCACGCTCGTCATGGCCTGCCTGGGCGTCTTCGTCGCCTACCTGCCCGTGACCACCGTGTCGGTGAGCCTCCCGGCGATCCAGCGCGTCCTGGGCGCCTCGACCTCCCAGCTGTCCTGGGTGTCCGACGCGTTCGTGCTGCCGATGGCCGCGCTGATCCTCACCACCGGGGTGTGGGGCGACGTCCACGGCCGCAAGCGGGTCTTCCAGGCGGGCATGGCGTTCTGCGCGCTCGGCGCGGCCGTCTCCCTGACGGCCGACTCGGTGCAGCAGCTGTGGGTCGGGCAGGCCGCGTCCGGGCTGGGCGCGGCGGCGCTGCTGCCCACCACGCTGGCGCTGATCAGCCACGCCGTGCCCGACCACCGGGAGCGCGGGCGGTTCATCGGCCTGTGGGCGATGTCCATGCTGGCCTCGCTGGCCATGGGCCCGCTGATCGCCGGGCTGCTCCAGGAGCACGTGGCGGTGCGGTGGATCTTCCTGCTGCCGATACCCGTCTCCCTGGTCGTGCTGGCCGTCGCGGCCTTCCTGCTGCCCGACTCCCGGGCCCCGTACGGCCGTCGGCTCGACTGGCCCGGGCAGATCAGCGCGGCGCTCGCCGTCACGGCCGTCGTGTACGGCGTGATCGAGGGCGGCGCGAACGGCTTCGGGGAGCCCGCCGTGGTGGTGGCCCTGGTGCTCGCGGCGGTGAGCGCCGTCGCGTTCGTGGTGGTGGAGCGGCGCAGCGACAGCCCGATGCTCGACCTGGCGCTGTTCCGCAGCCCCGCCTTCACGGCGACCTCGCTGGTCGCGATGATCAGCTTCCTGGGGCTGATCGGCTTCTTCTTCGTGCTGAGCCTGTACTTCGGCCTGGTGCAGCACCTGAGCACCCTGGACGCCGGGCTGCGGATGGTCCTGGTCTCCGGGACGTCCCTGGTCGTGGGCGTGCCCGTCGGGCGGCTGATGCACCGGGTGTCGGCCCGGGTCATGATCACCGTCGGGCTGGTGGTGATGGCGGGCGCGCTGCTGTCGCTGACCGGGATCGACGCCGACACCTCGTACGGGTCGATCGCCTGGCGGCTGGTCCTGCTCGGCATCGGCATCGGCGGCGTCCTCACCCCGATGACGGCCGCGGCCGTCTCCTCCGTGCCGCACCACCTGGCGGGCATGGCCGCCGCCGGGAACAACGCCTTCCGTCAGCTGGGCGGGGCCCTCGGCCCCGCCGTGCTCGGCGCCCTGCTCACCACCCGCGCCGTCGACGCCCTGCCCGGCCACCTCGCCGACGCCGGTGTCCCGGCGGAGGCGGGCGGCCGCGTCCTGGCCGCCGCCCGCGAGCAGGGCCTCGGCGCGGTGGCCGGCCTCGACCTCGGCCCGGCCACGCGCCCGGCCCTGACGGCGCTGGGCGGCTCGTTCCTCGACGGGCTCCAGCTCTGCCTGATCGTCTCGGCCTCCCTCGCGCTCCTCGCCGCCCTCGCCTGCGCCCTCCTCCTCCGCCCGACCGCCACCGCCCCGCGCCCCGCCCCGGCCCCCGCCCCCGAACTCGTGCGCACCTCCTGACGGCCGGACCTGCCGGACCGCCCCTCGCGACCACGCGAGGGGCGGTCCGTGCTTGGAGGCCTCGGGCGGAGTAGCGGCCAGGGTGTGGAGGCCTCGATCATTGCGTTGTCCAAGGAGCACATCAGAAGCTTGAAACCCGACAGCCCCGTAATCAATGAACAGGAAATATCACCTGTCCACTGACCACGGGGTTCGGTCGATGATTCTGCCGAACGGTTCAGGTTCTTCCCTGAATCGTTGCTACCAATCCAGATCTGCTGAAGACATCAGATCACCGACTTCGTCGGTTTCCTTCGGCGTAGATGTCAAGGACTCGAGCACAAGACTTCCGATGACCTGGTCGAGGTCGCCCGATGTATTGGCATTGAGCATGCCGCGAATGTAGCTCAGTCCGCCATTGGCGTAGTTCTCGAAGATTCGAACGCGCTCGTCGAGCCGATCGTCTGCCAGGATTTTTGGATCATCCTGGACCTCTACTGCGGCGAGCATATCGATGAGGACATCGCCATACTGGCGGCCTTCCATCAATGCCAGCCGGATCGGCTCCCCGGCCTTTTCGAATTCTTCCTTCCGCCCCTTTCGCTGGCCGAGTGCGGCGGCGAACATCAGACATTCCACCAGAGTGCGGAACGGGGCGTTCTTGCCGTGGAGCTGGTTGAGGAGCTCATCATGCTGAGCGGGCCGCCGGAAGCGGTCGACGGAGGGCATCAGAACTTCACCTTCTCCAGAATGGTGTGCTCGAAATCCCCGTGGGAGACGTACGGGATCGCTCGGTTCTTGATCTCGATCGTCTCTTCCTTAGCCTGCCGGTTGGGGGTGATGGAGTGCAGGACGTACATGCTGGTCGCAGATTCCTGGAGGTTCTCCATGACCTTGCCGCGGGCCTGGGACTGCGACAGAAGTGTGACGATCTGCGAGGTGAGTTCGGGCAGGGCCCGGGAGATCTCCTCCTGGTAGGTCAGATCGAGACTCCCAAACGGGGCGTCCATGACCACGGGGTAGACGCTTCCCTTGCTGGAGAGCACCTCGTCCGTACCGTTCCGGCGGTCATGAAGATTCTTGGCGACTTCTGACACCGCCCCGACGAAGGAGAGGCCGAGGATCTGGTTCTCCCCGGTGGAGCGGATTGCGGCGCCGGCAGGCGACTTTAGCTGGAGGCCGAAAGCATCATCGATTTCGGGAGTGTAGGACTTGATGAAGATTCGCGAGAACACCTCCTTGATCTTTTGATCGAGCTGCTCGCGGACCTCCTCCGTCTTCAGGGCGAGGACCTCAGTGAACGCCTCCCTCACCTCTTCGACGAGGTTGATCTGCCGCTGGACCTTCCGGGACTTCTCGCTCACCCCCTCCTGCGTCTTGAAGTTGCGCCTGGTGTTGTCTATTTCCTTCTCGAGCCTGGCCTGCAGATCCTTGCTTTGTTGGTGCTCGACCAGTGCCTGCATTTTTTTATCGGCGTACGTCTTCCGGCGTTCCTCAAGGCGTTGGACGTCCTGGATGTCGACACCCTTGAGCTGGCGTTCGATCTCGCTCCGCTCGGCGTTGAGCCGATTGATACTCTCGTTCGCGAGTAGGACATCCTGGGCGTTCTGCTGGAGATCCGCGAGGAGGCTCGCGCGTTCGTCCCGAAGGTTCCGCATCTGCCCGTCGACGTAGAGCCAACGGGCTTCCACGTCCGCCAGGCCGGCGTTGTAACGCCGCTGCTCCAGCTCCGCGAACTCCGGAGTGCCTGCGTGGAGCGTTCGCCCGCACATGCACTTGCCGTCCTCCAAGAGCCCGTCGATGAAGCTCCGCTGGATGCCGGCGGGCAGCTCGCGTCGTTGGCGCATGCCTTCCGCGAGCTTCATTACGGTCTCGTCCGTGCCCTGGGTGAAGGCGATGAACCCGCTTCGGGAAAGCCGTTCGCGCTTGCGGACCTTCAGCTCTTCGACCTTCGCGTGCTCCTCTGTGATACTCCGGTTCAGACGAGCCCGCTGATCCTGAAGCGGGGCAGCTTGACTGTTGGCGCGCAGCGCACGTTCGGCCTCCTCGACCTCGCGCTGATAACTGCTGGCGTCCTTCGACAGCTGTAGACTCCTCGCATCCGCTTCGGCCGCCTGCCGCTCGAGACGCTCGATGGCTTCGGTGAGTTCACTCAGTCGGGCATCGCTCTTCTTGTCGATGTCGCGTGCCAGCTGCTTGGTGACCTTGGGGAGGTGCTGGTGGATGGCGCGTTCGATCGCTTCGAGGTTGAGGAGCGTTTTGATGGCACGCTTGACCTCGTCGTTGTTCTCCTCGCCGGTGAACATCTTCTCCATGCGCTCGCCATTGAAGAAGAAGAAGCGGCGCAGTCCCTCGGGGAGGATCTTCTCGATGCGGTCCTGCCCGTTGGTGACAGGTTTGCTCTCACCGTCAGCCGAGATCTCCGCAACTGTCAGCTCCGGAGCGGTGGTCGTCTGCTCGTCGGACTTCTTGGTGACCGTGACGTCCCGGGTGACGGAGAAGTGTGTTCCTTCGTGTTCGAAGTCGAGCCGGACGGAGGCGTTGATCGGCTCACCGAAGCCGGCGTCCGCCCACACCTTGTCGTGGATGATGCGGTGTTGCTGTTCCACGTCGTCGGAGAAGGTTCCGTACAAGGCCCAGGTGAAGGCGTTGAGAAGCGTGGTCTTGCCCGCGCCGTTGTTGCCGAAGATCAGCACCGCGGGCTTTTCTTCGTCGATTGTCAGGTCCAGGACCTGTTCGCCGTAGAACGTCCGGAAGTTCTTGAGGCTGAGCCTGCGCAACTTCACTTGACCAGCCTCTTCACCGCTTCGACGATGCCGGGAACGACCTGGGACGGGTTACTGATGTGCAGGTACTCCCGCTCCAGCTGCGTGACCGTTTGAGCGAGCTGGCGCGCCTCGGGCGAGAGCGCGCTCAGCACGTCACGGGCGGTGCGGTGAGGGATGGGCTCTGTGGTCAATTCGGCTCCAACTGAGAAGACAGGAGGTCTGGCGGGCTGAGGCTGGTCACGTGTCGAACAGACCGTAGCGCGTGCGAAGCGGACGCAGAAGATCGAGAGTGTGCGCTTCGTTCTCAGCGAGGTGCGCGAACTCTTCGACACGAGCGAGCTCGCCGCGAAGCATGCGGCGTTCGGTTTCGTGTTGAAGTGCGGTGGCACCGTCAGGAGGGACGACGATGAAGTCGATGATCTCGGCACGGTCCTTGTCGTCGGCTCGGCGGAGCACGCGACCGCGCCGCTGGATGAACTGGCGAGGGTTGGACGAGCTGGCAAGAAGGTAGGCGGTCCGGGCGGCCGGCACATCGACGCCTTCGTCCAGGCAACGCATCGAGACGATGGCTCGAAGACCTGCCCCGTCGGTGAAACGCCGGAGGACGTCCAAGCGGTCGGCTCGGCCGGTTTCGGAGGTGTAGCGAGCCACTGGCATGTGGAGCTCGCTTCCGGCCATGGAGATCACCTGGTCAAGTTGAGTGGGCTCATCGGCGTCGTTCTCGTACGAGAGCGGATGACGTCCTTCGGCGCAGTAGATGAGCTGGTGGGACTGTGCGTTCCGGCGGTCGAGTTCTTGCTTGAGGGCAGGTAGTTTGGCTCGGGCGTGCCCGAGGATGTTGGCGCGCTTGCGCAGCAGCGCGCCGAGCGGGCTGTCGTCGTCCAGCGGGTCATTTCCTCGTTGGGAGGCCATCAGCTTGGCGATCTTGCTGGTGACCGTGACGTACAACTCCGCTTCCTCGTCGTTCAGCTCGACCAGGACGGGCCAGTAAGTGTAGCGACAGAGTGCGCCGCGTCGGATCGCTTCGCCGATGCCCATCTCGAAGGCGATCTCCCCGAAATAGTCGGTGAGGGCCTCTGTACCGGCATCGTCGAACCAACGTTCCGGTGTCGCGGACAGCCCGAGGCGGTACTGGGCGTTCGATGGGAGCTTGGTCCGAAGGCGGGCGGCGCCGAGGTTGTGGGCTTCATCTGCGATGAACAGCAGCTGGCCGCCGTAACTGTTCAACAGATGCTGGAAGGTTTCCTCGCCGAACGTCTTGTTGGTCGTGATGATGACGCCTGCCGCAGCGACCCCCAGAGCGAGCCCGTGCTGAAGATCGGCGGCGCGCTGATTCCAGGTACTGGTCGATTCGTACGCCCGGACGGCTGTGATCCCGAACCGTGCAACGTCGTCGGCCCACTGGTCTACGAGGTGCTGATAGGGAACGACGATCACGGTCAACAGCGCTTGGTCCCTCTTCGCGAGCATCGCACTGAGTTGGGACGCAGCGGCCAATGCCGTCAATGTCTTGCCGGTCCCCGTGGCCATGCGGAACATGCCTCGTCCTCGGCGGGCGAACCAATTCTGTACGGCGTTCTTCTGGTAGTCACGGACCTGAAGATCCTGGGGAATGGTGAGCACTCTGCGTGCGTCGGTCGGCTGCTCGACGTCCAACGGCGCACCATCGGCCGGGAGATCATCAAGGTCGGGGCGGTTCGCAGTACCGCGGGAGGCCTGTTCGATGATGTGCTTGGCCGCCTCCGTGAACGGCAGTACGCGCAGCAACTGCGTGCGGTTCTGCCATAGGTCCTCGAAATCCTGACTGATGCGGAGGGCGCGATCTGCATCGCGCACGTCCCAGCTGCGGAATACCTCAATGGACTCGAAATTGCCGATAAGGCCCGAACGTGTTTCATTGGCACTGCCCTTGAACGCGACCAGGTCTCGGTCGTCACGGAATACGCCGATCTTCTCGTGATACATCCCTACCCGGTTGCCGTGGGACACGTAGGCCAGCTTGAACTCCACCTGCCCCATCGCGACGAGCCGGCCCAGTTTGCCCAGGCCTCGGGCCGCGCGAGGTTCCTCGATCGCCTGGTTCAGGTCTCTGAGCGCCGCACGTTCCAGAACCTCGCGCAGTGCATATCCGGCTTCGATGTCCGTGATGTCCTGGTGTTCGAGATAAGGGGAAGCGATGATGCGCATCACGCCCCCGCGCTCGGCGAAGTCGTCGAGGCCCTGGCCGAGCAACGCGAGGCTGGAGGACGTGAAGTACCCGACCGCCCGGTCGTAGCGGGTCGAGACCCGCAGCGCAGGCAGGTAGAAGTCTCGAACGATGTGGCTGCGGTCACTGCGGTAGTCCGGGCCGAAATCAGTGGCACGCAAACTGGTGTGATGGTTCATCAGATCAGTCCCAAGTCTTCGATCAGGTCGTCGACGCTGGGTGCGTCATGCTGGTCGGGAGCACTGTGATCGTCGGAGACGGGGGTGCTGGCTTGTTCCTCGGGTACGTCGGCCAGGCGGTGTACCTGGCCATTCCGGACGCTGAAGGGCGGGGTAGACATGACTTGGCGGAGGCTGGGCTCCTTGACTCCGAAATCCTTCACCAACCGGCGGATCACATAGTTGACATCGGCCGCGCCGTCGTTCTGGTCGATCAGATCACCGACGAGTTCCTTCATCGGTTTGTAGACGGGCATCCCCCATTCGCTGAGCGCCCACAGGTCCTTGGCCGCGCGGCGGAAGCGCGGATCGGCATCCAGCTTCTGCTTGAGATAGGTGGGCTGAATATCGAGTCCGGAGCGCTCCTTGAGGTCGACCGTCGATAGCGGACCTCCCACATTCGCGAGCACGTCCACTGCTTTGTCCAGCTGTGAGTGTGCCCTCCTCCTGGGCGCTGGCTGGTCAGGAGGCAGCAGCGCCAGGGCCCAGCTGTCGTATGCGGCCGATATGATCTCCTCGTCCTTCGCGAGGAGGTCACGGAGGGTCCGAAGCCGCACCCGACGATCGAGCCGACCGGCGATCTCCGGTGCGGTCAAGGGCGCGCGTGCCGCCAGCAAAACGGCCCGGACGTCCTCCTGGAGGGAGCGCAGCCACTGGGTCCTCGTGGAGTCCGAGCCGTCGTGCGCCGTGGCGGGTTCTTCGAGGGCATCGTGGGGCGAGCCCGCTGGCTCGGAGGCGTGGAGGAGTTGGGCGGCTCTCCGCGCGCCGGTACCGAGGGTCCAGGTAACAGCCTCGGTTGTCACCGCGTCACGGATGCTTCGTGCCAGCTGACCGAGCTCTCCCTCCACGGCGTCCGCAGTGTTCAGGAGCTCCCCCAACGTGATCGAAGCGGCTCTCTCGTGCTCGGAATGCAGGACCCTCGCAAGGCTGGTGAGGGCGTCCAGCAGCGACGGAGCGAAGTAGAGCGTTCTTTCGCAGCTTTCCGAGTCGACCGCTTCCTCGCGGAGTTCCGCGGGGACGGCATCGGGTTCAGGCGACCGGACGATCCAGCCCTCGGGCGTCTGCTGGAGTCCAAGTCCACAATGGGCGAGCCAGCGTTCGAGTTGTGGAGCATGGAGAGGCACGGGAGCGCCTGCCCGGGCCAGGCAGTGGCGGGCCGCTTCGATGCTCATGATCTGAAGAGGTTCAAGGTCAAGTGCTTCGAGGGTCATCGAGATACAAGTCCGAATGTCGCCGTCGAACAACCACGGACCGGTTCGGGCGTTGCGCCACCTCAGGCCAATGAGGACGTGCAGTGCCGTAATGTCGTAGCGGTCACTGATCGTCGCTCCGAGCCAGAAGTGGCGGGCGACCATCGTCTCCAACTCACTGGGAACGAGGAGCTCGTCGTCCAATGCGGTGACCAGGCCGAGTGTCACCGAGTCGAGGAGGACCGTGTCCTCCAGCGAGTGCCGAAGTTGGTCGTGAGCCTGCTGGACGACGGCCACAGGTCTGGAGTGAGCGTGCGCCAGATGGGCAAGGGACAGTGGCCTCAGGGCACAAAGGTGTCTGAGGATGAGGTCTTGCTCAAGAGGGGAGAGGCCGTCGAACCAGCCCTTGAGTGCCACCACAGCAGGATGGGATCGGGCACTTCGGTGGCGGTGTTCTGACATCAGGGGTTGCTTCCGGTCCTTGCTGTCGAAAGGGCATCGGTTGGACCGCTGTGGGTACGGGCATCTCCGAAACCTGGATGCGAAGGGTGACCGGCGTGGTCGCACGGTGCCTGGGCCACCCGCAGTGACCGGGTGCGGCTCGACGGTTCCTCGATTCCGAGGAGCCACACCCAGGTCAGCGTCAGACTGCTTGTGCGGCGCGGACCATGCCCTCGATCGTGGCCATCTCCTTGTCGGCTCCCAGATAGCCGATGCCGCGGTGAAGGTGCACCGTGAGCATCCGTCCGATGTTCTCCTCCGACGGATCCTCCCCGGCAGCCACACAGCGCTGCTTCAGCAACGCCAGGTAGATGTCACCGTGCTGGCCGGCAAAGGTCTTCCAGGTCATTTCGACGTTGGAGTCGGTGACGATGTCCTTCACCAAGGGGATCGAAGGGTCCTTCAGTGACATCATCAGTGCCCAACGGCACAGCACGTTCCACTGGGTGATTCCCGTGGTGCGCTTCAGATAGACCAATCGGTCCCTGGCAGGCTGTGAAAGGCGGACGTTGTCAACCGACATGCTGGGCTCCCTCGTTCCACCAGTAGCCCTCGACCACCTGGGTGGTGAACTCCTCGTCGTCGTGCACGAGGGTGTACGTGCGGGCGACGGACTTCCTCAACCGGCTCAACAGGTACTCATCGATCTCTTCATCGGTCGACAGCAGCAGTACCTGATCACTGGCCTGTGGGAAGTAGCGGGTGACGAGGTGCTCACGGTGCCGACTGTCGAGTCGACCAAGGGGCGTATCGATGACGCTGGGAAGGCGGTTCCCGGCGACCTTCATCAAGCCCCAGAGCAAGGACACTGCCAGGAGCTGGCGCTCACCAGCGCTCAGACGAGCGGGGTCGATCGGGTTACCAGCTGTGTCGCTGAGTGCGAGCGTGAACTTCTCCGTGTCGATGCGGAGCGTCTTGACCAGTCCCTGCTTTCGCATGAGGGTCTTGAAGCTCTCCAGTACGGCCCACTCCAGCTTGCCGATATGGCGCTGCAACAGAGCGACTCCGAACCGCTCAAGAGTGATCCGCGCCTTCTCGGAATACTTGAGGATGCGCTCGACCTCCTCCGCTTTGACCTTGGTGCGAACGAACTCGGAGTGTGCGCGTTCCAGCAAGGTCTTGACGTGCTCGCGGCGTCGCTTGAGCTCATTCACCCGGACGTCGGCGCGCTCACAGTCCACCTGACACTGCGCGACAACGACCAGCTGCTCCTCGCGGGCCTGTTGCAGGGCCTTCACCCTGTGCTGGTCCGGCACGCCGGCCAACTGCCTGTCGAGCTGGTCAAGTTGTTCGGAGAGGTCAGCCGCAGTGGCTAGCAGGCGTCGCCCTCGAGCGGTGTCCCGCTGCAGGACTTCCTGCAAGACACTGAGCTGTTCCTGGGAATCGTGCGGCAGTTGAAGGTCGACGTCGAGAACGGTGGACGCCGCACGGGAGGCACGGTCCGCTTCCAAGTGCGCGACTACGTCCGCGCGCGTGGCAGCGGTCAGCATGTTCAGGAGCCAGTTGTCACGCTCGTGCAGCACATCGAGGACGTGTGCCGACCTCCGGGCCTGCTCCTCCATCACTGCCTGCGTACGCAGATCCGTGAGGAGCTGGGTGGCCATGAGTAGCGGAAGCGGGCCGGCCGCCAGGTGGGTGAGGTCCGTTCGTACCTGGGCCAGCTGCTCGGCGATGCTCTTCTTCTCGTTCTCCAGCTCTACCCGGCGGTTGAAGAGGCCTCCTCCCTCCTTTTGGAAGGCTTCCTCCAGGCTCTCCAACGTGCGCTCGGCCTTGCGCAGGTTCGTACGACTCTCGCCCCGGTCCTGGTGCGCAACGTCGTAGGCTGCCTTCACTTCCTCCAGCTCATGCTCCTGCGACCGGATCTTGTCGAGGAGGTGCTGTTCCTCGCCGGAGAGCTTCTGTCGCCGCTGGAGGGCCAGAAGGTCGTTGCGCAGCTGCTGGACCGTATTGACGCCGAGTAGCGAGTGAACGGCCGACTCGATGACGGAGGCAGCCCGATCCGGGTCGGCAAGGGATTCGATCTTCTCACCATCGAAGAAGGCCAACGAGGCGATCTCCAACGGCAGCAACGACTCGATGTGATCAGCCCAACTCTCGCTGACGAGCCGGTTGTACTGGGGTTCCGGCTTCGCACTGTGGGAGGTCTTGGTGCGTTCCCCGTAGGCTTCGTCGATGTAGACGTTCAGGAATTCCTTGAGCGACTTGCCACTGGTGTGCCAGCTGCGGACGACGCGGTAGTAGTGCTCCTGTCCTCCGGTCATGGTCGTGAACTCAAGCGTGACCGCGGAGCCCCGTGCCGGGTCCGTCTTGCGATTGATGCTTTCGCGGAGGTAGGTCTCGTACGTCCTGGTCCCGCGGCCACTGCAGCGTGCGCGGTTTCCGTAGAGCACCAGCTGGATCGCGTCGAGCAGTGTCGTCTTGCCGCACCCGTTGAGGCCACCGATCAGGATGACCGGCTTGTTCTTCTTGGGGGTGAGGTCGAGCGACTGCTTTCCGCGGTAGGCCCCGAATTCTTCGAGGGTGATCTTGCGCAGGAGCATCGAGTTAGTTTTCGTCGTCGAAGGTCAGGTTCTCAGAGATGTCGTCTCGCCACTTCTTCTTGCGGGCAGCGAATTCGACGGCATCTTCGTGGTTCTCGTAGTAGCCCTTTTGGATGGCCTTTTCCAGGGCCTGGAACAGGCCTGACCGACGGGCCATCGTTCGGTACTGCCGTTCCACCTGAAGCAGTTCGCGCACCATGTCGTAGTGCAGCTCGTCGCCGCCGCAGACTTCCTTGAGCACGTCCATCTCGTCGGATCCCATGACGAGTTGTTCATCCAGAGGGCCACCGGGGAAGGGCGCGCCGGTGGTCTCCTGGTAGATCCGCGGCACGGTGTCCTCGACCTCGTGCTTGTCGAAGACCCAGATGCGTCGGATCTCATGCAGCTCATCCAGCGTGATCAGCTCGATGTTCTTCACGTGGTCCGGCGCGTGCTCGCGAATCCAGGTCTGCGCCTCGAGGAGTTCCCGTAGCCACTGCTCACGGTAGGCCTGCAGGTAGGGTCCGTGGATCGCGCCGTCGTTGAACAGCATCACGGAGCCGTTCATCCGGCGGAAATCCCGGGCCGGCTTGTCAGGCTTGGGGAAGGGCGCCTTGCGGCCGGGCGGAAGGTCGGGGTCGCCCTCTTCGTAGAATCCGAACGGTGCGTCCAGCTTGTCGCGCAGAGTCAGCAGTGGGAGCATCCACTCTTTCTCTTCGTCGTTCTGGATCATCGCGGACATGGACTTGTCCTGCTCCACGAGGGTGCAGGTCCAGCATCCGAATCGACTCGAACCGCAGGACGGGGTCGTGGAGTCGACGACGAGGGGGCACTCCCCGTCGCTGGAGGCGCCCTGATACATCGTGAGCAGGTCCTGATTGTTGTAGCCCCAGGGGTTGGGGACCTGCATCAGGAACTCCCACACATCGTCGTTGGTCCAGTCCTCGACCGGGCTGTACACGAGGGAGTTGGGGAGATTGGCATTGGGCGAGAGACGATCGCGCACGCGACGCTTCTCGTGCTTCTCCATGGCACGGGCTCGCGCATGGCTCTCCGCCTTGCGGATTCCGAGGACCATGATCGCTTCACCGTGGGCCGCAACGACACTGCGGATGAAGGCGTTCGACGGCTTGATCTTGAGTCGCTCCGTACACCAGCGGAACTTCGGCCGCGGAGCCGGGTACCCGCGCCCGATGAGGTTGACCCAGAAGGTGTCCTTGACCTCTGGTGTCAGCCGGTGAGGCTCGATGGGCAGGCCCTGCGTGATCGCGGCACCCTGCATCGTCTCGAGGGACGCTGAAACCCAAGCAGCCACCACGGGGTTCTCGACCAGAGTGTCAGTGCTGATGACGTGGACAGCCTTGGTTCGTTGCTCGGCAGGAAGATCGCAAAGGGCCATCCACACGAGTTGAAGGACGGCAGTGGAGTCCTTGCCGCCGCTGTACCCGATGACCCACGGAACCTGGTCGGCCGTGTACAGCTCGCGGATCTCACTCGTGAGCCGTTCGATCACCTCGTCCAAGGTCTGGCCGTTGAACGGCTTGCGCCGTACAGGGGTGAGCCCGAGATCGAGCGGAATGGTGCTCATGAATCGCCTCGCAAGTATGCGTCTTCCACGCGCTGTTCTTCGGAACTCAGTTCGAGACCGAGATGCCGACGCAAATAGTTGACAGTGAGCGTTACATTCTGATGGCTTTTGGAGACGCGACCGCCGACGATGGCTCGACCTTCCCAATCGGTGTTCGATCGGCTCCAGTCAACGCTCTTCAGCGAAGCCATCCCCTTCTTCCATTTCGCGGGTTTGATCGAATCCCGTAGAACTGCATTGCCGACCCTGCCCAGCGCATGGAGGGCAATTCCATGACTATGGATGAAATCTCGTCGCATCTCCTGGGCCGACAGGTTCCGGGAGCGTACCTGTCCCCATTCGGGAAGCATGCCGTCGACGAACTCCCAGAACTCTCCGGCCAGTGCGGTGGATTCTTCCTGGGGGAGTTCCAGCCCGCGCAGCAGCGACTGATTTCCGAAATACAAGGCGCTGAGCGTGAACATCTTGCGCGAGCGGGCGGAGAGTGTGCTCTTCTCCATCTCCACGAAGCCCTTGAAGATCGTGGACCGCTCCGTCAATGAGCGAGTGATCTGCGCATTGCCGTCGCGATGGTCGTACAGGACGCCAATGGAGCGCGCTGGTCGAATTGCATGACGATTGAGATCGGCGAACATCTGCTGGGAACGTGTGAGCCCGGCATCGCAGAAGAAGACGACGGCGATGGTCTCGTCGCCGAGGTCGGGATTCTCCTTCAGCGCGAGCTCGATGGCAGCACGACGGTGTTGCCCGTCGTTGATCAGGAAGCGCGAGTCCATGGGGATGCGGAGCTGCCCGGTGCGGTGCGCCACTCCTCCGTCGCCCTGGCTCTCGAAGACCATGTCTCCGTCGACCGAAGCGGTGAGGGCACTGAAGACGTAATCATCCGGATTGTCCAGGATGTAACGAGTAAGCGCAGGAAGGCGACTCTTGTTGAGAATTCGCTGGGCTCTCAGCTCCGCCGAAAGGTCTTCGTCGTCGAACAGGAAGATCTTCGGGATGAGCCTCAGGGGGCACATCGAGGCATAGAACTCCCGACCCGCCTGCACGCCACGGATGGCGGGGAAGGTGTATTCGAACCCTGTTGAAGCCGGTGAGGCGCTTCGCCTCACAGCTCTGACCGCCACTTCACTCTGCACCAATGAACTGTAGCGCACGTACGTCTTCTCGAAGACGTACACCGCCAGCCGCTCCACGTTCTGGTGGACGCGGAAGCCGGAGTACGCGGAGCACCGCGTCTGTTGGATGGGCACCCACGGCGCGTCGGAACAACGCTGGCGTCACAGCGCTTTGCCTTGCACAGCTGCGCGGCGCACGCGGGTCCGAACTCGTGCCGCGTGGCCTCAGCGTGTACGTTAAGCACTTGACGTACGAGGTGGGTACGGGACCGGTTCTGAGGCGGGTGAGCGCTGTGGTGGCGTATCTGGATGTGGCGGCGACGACGCGAGTCGATCCTCGGGTCGCGAACGTAGTGCTGCATTGGATGACGGAGGACTTCGGCAACGCCGGCAGTCGCACGCATGAGTACGGTGCTCGGGCCAAGAAGGCAGTGCAGCAGGCTCGCGCCTTCATCGCGCAGACCCTCGAGGCCAGGACGGAAGAGGTGATCTTCACCAGCGGCGCCACCGAGTCCAACAACATCGCGCTGCTGGGTCTGGCGCCGCACGGCGAGAAGACCGGTCGCAAGCACATCATCACTTCGGCGATCGAGCACAAGGCAGTCCTTGAGCCGCTCGTCCATCTCCGTGACACGCGAGGCTTCGAAGTCGAGTTCATCCATCCCGGTCCGTCGGGGCGCATCAGCTCCGAGGCGGTCCTGGAGCGGTTGCGTCCGGACACGCTCCTGGTGTCGCTTATGCACGTCAACAATGAGACCGGCGTCATCCAGCCTGTCGCCGAGTTGGCCCGGAAGTTGCAGGAGACGAAGACCTTCCTGCACGTCGATGCCGCCCAGGGCTACTGCAAGGTCCCTGGGGATCTGACCGCGCCGATCGATCTGATCAGCATCAGCGGTCACAAGATCGGAGCCCCCAAGGGCGTGGGAGCCCTCGTGACGCGGCGCCGCGGGTGGAACAAGGTGCCTCTGGAGCCCATCATGTTCGGCGGTGGCCAGGAGCGGAAGTTGCGGCCGGGCACGCTGGCCGTTCCTTTGATCATGGGGCTGTACGAGGCCGCGAAGATTTTCAAGGAGGGCCACGCGGCCTGGGAGCGTGAATCGCGGGCGATGCGGGAGCGGATCCTCGGAGCACTGAGTGCGACGCAGTTCCGGATCAACGGGGATTCCGAGCACTCGGTCCCACACATCCTGAACGTCAGCTTCGACCGACTCAATGCCGAGGCACTGATCGTCCGGCTCAAGGACGAGGTTGCCATTGCCACTGGCTCGGCGTGCACCAGTGCCTCCTACACCCCCAGCCATGTTCTGCAGGCCATGGGTCTGGACGATGATGTTGCCGCCAACGGGCTGCGTTTGTCCTGGTTCCCTCCACAAGCTGCGGACTTCGATGCCGCTGGAGTTGCCAAGACCATTGCTTCCATGCAGCCCGGGCATCCGTGAGGTATTGCTGTCCCTGCAGTACCGCGAGCAGCCGGTCCTCGCGTCACGTGTTACCAGGTCGTCGAACCAGGCGGTGTCCGCGTAGCTGACGTCCGCACCTGGCGAGTTCCACTTCCCAGCCGTTCTCCGTGCCGATGAGCTGAGGGTTTTGGTACAGCCCGGCACGCACCTCGGCTTCGGTCAGGCGTCGATAGCGTGGTGCGGCCGGGTCGTTCGGTTCGAGGAATTCGTGTTTCCGGTGCAGGAGGGGACGATTGGTCGCGTCCGAATAGGAGACGTGTTTTGCCTCCAAGGTCTGGAGATCCACTCCGTACGAAGACGAGATCCGGGGGTGTGGGTCTTGGTCGAACCTCGGATAGTCCAGCCATGACACCGCCCGGCCTTGGTGCCTGAGCTTTGCCACGGTCCACTCCGCCGGGCGGCCGGCAGCGATCGACGCACAGTGCTCGTACAGCCGGAGAACGGTCGGGATCTGTTCAAGAGCACGACGGTGGACGTACAGGGCAGTGGGTGTCAGTTTGCCGGCAAGGGAGGCATGCATCGCTCCCCGCACATACTGGTCGTCGCGAAGCTTCAGCAGGAGTCGATCGGATCGCCGACACGCCTCCTTGTAGGAGCTGAAAAAACTACGGATGTCTTGCTGCACACTCACTGGGAGGTTCCCGAAAGGGCCGCGACCGTTGAAGAGTTCCACCGCAAGGTACAGAAGCGTGTTCAACGTGGTGCGCTTCGCTCCCGCTGCGATCAGACCGGGGTCGGCCCCTTGGAGAGTCAGTCGACGTAGGTCCGCGGGTTTGAGATGTGCCAGCAGTTCTGCGGTTTTGCGGGGCATCTCTTCAATGCGAGGGAGGCGACCACGCTGCTGTGCGTAGTCGACCAGTGAATCCAGAGCAGAAGCGGTGTCTGCGGACATGAGCCACTCCGCGTCCGGCACCACTTTGTAGGCGAGGTAACTCAGGCGGGCCGCCTCATCCTTGAACGCATAGACGACACCGGGGGCTGCGGCGATCACCCGAGCCCCGGTCGCTTCCTCCACGTAGCGCCGTAACTCGGCTGCGGCGAACAGATGTTGGAAGGTCCGGCGACTGGTGAGCAGCCCGTCTCCGTACTCTCTTCCCTGCACCTTGGAACTCTCCCAGGTGAGTCGTGCCGAGACCACCAGGAGCGTTGAGGCCAGCTGCCACGCGTGTTGAAGGGTCTGAAGACGCTCTTCCGGGTCCTCGATGACGTTCAACACATAGGTCAGTAGCACGACATGACTCTTGGTGGGGCGGCTGTCCGGCCGGAAGTAGGGATCCCAGCCCTCTACGCAGCAGTCAAGGCTCTGCAGGGATCTGATGTCATCACCGCGGCCACAACCGTAGTCCAGCACTGTTCGCTCTGGCCGCAGTTGGCCATCGGCGAGGGCCTGGCGCGCAGGAACCGACAGTGCCACTCGACCGATGGCTGTGCGCCCGCGTGCGCTGGTCCAGTCCTGGCTCACCTGCGGACGCTCATCGGACGACTACCGCGGCCACGTGCGCACCGCGAGTGCCGCGAGTCGCTCCTGTCGTTGCTGGACCGCTTCCGGCGTCCAGGTGTCATGAGCACCGACCTCTCGGGTCAAGGTGAGCTGGGACAGCTTGAAGGTCTCGGCCTTGTCCTTGAAGGGCTTGTTGCCCAGCCGCGAGTTGGAGCCGGCGGGGAGCAGCACCATGTTTCCGAGCCGGTAGATCCAACTGTCGGCGTCCTCACGCTTCCCACTCGCGGTGATGAATTCGGACCAGTCGTCGGTCAGGGCATTCTGCGGGTAGACGTGTTCGAGGTTGACCTCGCTGGGGTTGTCATTGGGGACGAACTCCGGCTGGCCCTCCTTCAAGGCGGTCCGTTCCAGGGCGGTCAGGTAGTAGCGCGCGATCTTGCTGCCGTCGCCCCGGCCCAGAGAGGTGAGGGTGAACTGCGCCTTGAAGTCGCTGTCCGAGGGGATCAGGTCGTTCACGCGCTCCCGGATCTGGACGAGCGTGGTGATCTTCTGTTGACGGATCTCCATCGCGATCTGGGAATAGAGATCCTCGTACCGACCACGGTTGATTCCACCGGTGATCATGCCTCGTACCGACCAACCGATCATCGCTCGTAGGAGCTTGTCGATCTGGGTCGGCGGCAGGTGGTCGACGGCTGCCAGGAGGAGGATCTTGTTGGGAACGAGGTTGAACAGTGCCAAGCTGGAGAGCGAAGGCCTGTGAGTGGAGCACTTCTCTGCCCAGATCTCGTGGCCGGGGTCGGAGAGTGCTGCGTAGATTCGCGCTGCAGTCAGTAGTTCTTCCGAGAAGGTCAGAGCCTCCTGGCTACGGGTCACCTGCTTCCGCATCTGGGCGTACAGGTCCCGTTCGGTCACCTTGCCGACCCGTGAGCTCCAGTAGTGCCGCAAGAACTTGGTGAACTTCTCGTTCGCTGCCGTCAGGGAGAGGGCGCCGATCGCCTTGTGCCAGTTGTTGCGCACCGAATCCAGGTGCGTCTTGGCAGCGCCGAAGAGGTGGTTCTTCAGGAGATCCGCCGTGGTGAGGTCTGCACCACGGTTGTTGAGCGTTTCGAAGATGACGTACGCATCTGCTTCCGAAGGAGTCTCCACCACGGCGAGCTGAGCGCGGTGTTGGATGTACCGAACCCACTTCAACAACTCTCCTGTGGCTTCCGCACCGTATCGGGCGCTCAGGTTCTCCAAACTGCTGCGGAAGAAACCGTAGGCCTTGACGATGTCGGAGTCACCGCGCTTCGCCGGAAGGGTCGGCAGGGAAGCTCGGGTCACGATGCCGTGAAACGGCGGATTGTCATCCTCGTTGAGCTTGAGGTGAGGCTCGGTGCCCTCGGCGTCCCAGGCCTGGCTCGCCAGGAATTCGTCTCCGATCAACTGCGCGCGGGAGTGGTTCAGGCGATGCAGCTCGTCTCGGATAGCGGCGATCAGGAGGGAGGAAGTGACCAGACGCTGCTGGCCATCGATGATCTTCTTACGGCGTTCCGCGCCGTCCTGCGTGAGGACGATCGTGCCGAAGAAGTACTCCTCTTCGGTTCCGTCACGAATCGCGCGACTCAGGTCCGTCCAATAGTCCTGCACCTCCTGATCGACCTTCCAGCAGTAGGCCCGCTGGAACTGAGGGACGATCAGTCGCTCGCCGCGAAGTATCTCGCCGATTCCGACGAGGTTCAGCTGGAGCGTGGTACTTCCGTGACCCGATGCCATGCCGCGCAGTCTAACGTGCGTGGACGTGCGGCCGGGTGGCAAACTGCGGGAGTGCCCTTGCGTGTGGTAGGGCGGAAGGTACCCAGCCGGTGCGCTACTTGGGTCGACGGCGACCGGTCGTGTGGTGGAGGCGGAGTACGGCCCTGGTCGGCCACGAGCAAGCCCGTGGCCGACCAGGGGCGCTGGACGCGGGATGCAAGCCCCGGAGTGGCTGGTCGCCGCTAGATCGGTTCGGATGTCATCCGACCCAGGTGGCCGCTATGCGAGGAGGCGCCTCCGAAGCTCTGCGGCCAACAGTCCCCCGGTGGCCAGTGCGGAAAATGCATCCTGAAGCCGAAACCCCTTCAGCAGCAGCACGATCAAGGCGGCGAGCAAGGAGACGAGCAGGAGGACGGAGACGAGGGATTCCTGCCACGTCGTGACGCGCGTCGGGGAGGGGATGGAGCCCCCAAGCCCGGCGAGTGCAGGGGCGGAGATCGTCTGAGGCATGCGTGTTTCTCTTTTCACGAGATGTGGGGATGCTCCGGACGGAACACTTGAGCAACGGACAAGATGGTGCTCATCGCCGTCGGTTGCAGCCGATCAACGATCGCCTCAGAGTACCGAACTTATGAGCTCTTTCAATGCCGATCCAGGAGGAGATGTGCGATCCAGAAGTGGAAAGTGGGTCTCCGGTTAGAAAATTGACAAGGTGTCCACCTGGGCATCGGTCAAAAATTCTATGAGGCGTACCTTGCTGGACATTTCGGGCATCGAATGGAAAAGGTGGCAATTGGGCAGGTGTATCGCCGGATGCTTGCCGCGGAATTGCTCTAGGGGTTGTCTTATCCGGCTCATGCGGTAGCATCCATGACTGTGTTCGCGCGCGCATGCGCGCACGCGGGAAGTAATGGGTTCCAATGCTCCGGACGGTCAACTTGGAACTGGGAAGCTTCTGTTGCAGCAGGGCTTCCCCAAGTGGAAGGTGGCGTCGGCGTGGGAGTCGATCAGTTGCGTCCGTAGGTGCGGGACGCCCCGTGGACGCCACCTTCCCAGCACGGTGTGAGGCCCTCCCGGCAGTGGAGTTGACTCCCCGTGTGCCGCCGCACCGCCGTCTGCTCCTTGGGACCCTGCTTTGGTGAGCCGGGGAGGGCCGGTCGAGCCCGAGGGTTGAGCGATGATGGCGCTCGGCCAGCGCTGCCCGGTTGGAGCGGCGGCCTGGACACACTGGGGTCGGTCTGGCGGTCGTCGAGCAGCTCCACGGAGGCCTCGAGGCGAGTCAGGGTGAGTAGGGCGGTCGCCGCGGGCAGGAAGTTGTCGGCCTTGGCAGCACGAGGCCGCCCAGTTGTTCAGTCGCACGCCTGCGCGGCACAGCGCCGCCGCGAGCCGCGGCGTGGCCCTGGTTGGTTCCCTCTCCGGCCGTGAGTCGGAGGTGGGTGACAGGGGTCGCTCGGGTCGTTCTTCTGGGGCACCTGGCCCTTAGAGCTTTCGAGCTTGCGGGCGAGGTGAGGGTGATGGGTTCTCGGCTGCGGCGCAGGCGTCGGAGATCATCCGGTTGAGGCGCTTCAGCCATGCCGGTGCCCACCAGGCGGCGGCTCCGGCGAGTGCGAGGAAGGCCGGGAGCAGCACGCCGTGCAGGAGCAGGGCGTCGAGGAGTACGGCGAGTCCGGTGCCGAGGCCGAACAGTTCGGCGGGCGACACCCCGGAGACCGCCGTCGAGAAGAAGGACACCGCGAGGACCGCGGCGGCGGTCATGACGACCGGCCCGCCGGAGCCGAGGCCCGCCCGCGCCGCGAGGCGGGCCTCGCCCGTGCGGTCGTGGTGCTCCTTGATCCGGGAGAGGGCGGACAGCGCGTGGTTCATGGACAGGGCGTAGGCCACGCAGAGCAGCAGCGCCGGGACGGTGACGGCGATCGGGGCGGGGGTGATGCCGAACAGGCTTGCCAGGTAGCCGGTTCGGGAGAGTGGGACGGTCGCGCCGAGGGCGGCGCCGAGGCCCAGCAGGCTGAACAGCACCGCCGCGGCCGGGAGCAGGACGCTGCCGGTCGCCAGGGCGAGCAGCACCAGGGTGAGCAGGGCGGCCAGGCCCGCGGCGAGCGGGAGGCGGGCGCCGATCGAGGCCGTCGCGTCCAGGCCCCGCGCGGGCGGGCCGCCGACGAGGACGCGGTGGCCCGCCGGGACGGGGGCGGCCCGGACGGCGCGCACCAGCCGTTCGCCGTCGGGGGAGGAGGGGGCCGTGTCGTGGCCGACCAGCAGGAGCGTCGCCCCGCCCGCCGTGAGGCCGGGCATCGGCCCGGCCGTGTCGGCCGGCACGCCGTGCTGGAACCGGCCGGCGGCGCTGGTCACCGAGGTGACGTGTGGGAGGGTGGACAACCGGGCGGCGTAGCCCGCGAGTTGGCCGTCCGGGGCCGAGGGCCAGTCCTGGCTGACCAGGGCGAGGGAGCCCGCGCCGTCGTCGGGGAACCCCGCGCGCAGGAGGTCGGCGACCACGCGGCTCTCCGCGTCCCGGGGCAGCGCGCGCTCGTCCGGTATGCCGAACCGGGCGCCGGTGAGCGGCCAGGCCGTGGCGGCGAGCGCCGCGACCACCAGGGCGCCGGCCACCAGCGGCCGTCGCATGACGGCGCCCGCGAGCCGCCCCCAGAAGCGGCCTTCCGGGGGCGTCGGTTCGGCGAGCGCCCGGGAGCGGCGCCGGCGCCGGCGCGGGCTCCGGGAGGCCGTGACACCGGCGATCCGGTCGCCGACCAGCAGCAGGGCGGCGGGCAGGGGGAGCAGGGCGCACAGCACCGTGACCGCCACGACGGCCACCCCGGTGCAGGCGAAGGAGCGCAGGACGTACTGGTCGAAGACCAGGAGCGTGGCGAGCGCCGCCGCCACGGTCGCGCCGCTGAGCACCACGGTGCGCCCGGCCGTCCGCAGGGTGACGGCCACCGCCTCGGGCCCCGTCCGGCCCTCGGCCCGCTCCTCCCGGTAGCGGGAGACGATCAGCAGGCCGTGGTCGACGGCCAGGCCGAGGCCGAGCGCGGCGGCCAGGTCGACGGCGAACACCGGGACGGAGGTCAGCTGCCCCAGTCCGCGCAGGACGGCCAGGGAGGAGGAGACGGACAGCAGGCCGACGAACAGGGGCAGGAGGGCGGCCAGGACGCTGCGGAGCGCGAGGGCGAGCAGGATCAGCAGCAGGGGGAGGGCGACGGCTCCGGCGAGGGCGAGGTCGTGGCCGGTCCGGTGGACGAGGTCGACGTCGACCTGGGCGGCGCCGCCGAAGCGTACGGTGATCGGCCCGGCCGGGTGCGCGAGCCGGCGGTGCAGCCGGGCGGTGGTGCGGGCCACGGCGTCTTGGTCGCCGCCGACGCTGACGGTGGTCAGCGCGATGCGGCCGTCCGGGGAGCGGAGGCCGGGGTCGGCGGAGGTGAAGTAGCTGGCCACGACCTGGACGGAGGGCTGGGCGGTCAGGGTGTCCAGCAGGGCCTTTCCGGCGGCGGTCACCTGCGGGGAGTCGACGGTGGCGGCGCCGTCGCCCTGGACCAGCAGCACGAGGTCGGCCTGGCCGGCCGGGAAGTTCGCGGCGACCAGCCGCGCCGCCCGGGCCGAGTCCGATCCCGGGTCGTCGAACCCGCCGCTCCTCGCGGCCGAGGGCGCGCCGACCGCGAGCGCCCCGGTCAGCAGCAGCACCAGCGCGCAGGCCCAGAACACCAGGCGCGGATGGCGCAGCGCCGCGGGCAGTCGGAATGCGGACACGGTGGCCAACTCCTGGTATGCGTCGGCGTGCGGAAAATCGGCGGGGATTTTCCTTGGAAAACGATGAAGGATTCCGGTGACCGGGTTCCGCGCAATTCCCGATCGCTTGTCGGCCCCGGCCCGGCTGCAAGCTAGCAGGCATTTTTGAGGCCGGGCAACCCTGGATCGGCGCCCCGCCGGAGGGTGGGGAGAATTCCTGTACGGACGATTCGTGTCATGACGACTCCCGGGCCAACGCGCTGTGAATGGATTGCCACGATCACCGCTCGCCGCTTGATTTCCGAGGCGTTGTCGATTGAATGGAAAGCGCTGTGCGCGCCTTCCCGGCACCCTGCTGTCACCGGGGCGCCGTACTGTCCACGCCATGGGAATCGTGATGGTCGTCGACGAGACGACGTCGGGGCACCGCAGTGCCGGGTGGGGGCTGGAGATCGCCGAGGAACGGCTCACCGTCGGTGAGCTGATCCGGCGGCGGGTGTTCCAGGAGGTCGCGGAGTACAACGCGCGGACGCCGGAGGTCTTCCGGGGGCTGGTGCAGCCGCAGGAGGCCGAGCGGGTGCTCAACGGGTACGCGCTGCGCACGCCCCGGCGGATCGACCCCGAGGTGCAGACCGGGCTGGCGCTGAAGGCCTTCGCGGGGAACGGCTTCCTGGTGCTGGTCGGCGAGCGGCAGGTGACCGGTGTGGACGAGGAGGTCGAGCTGGTGCTCGGCACCGAGGTCACGTTCCTGAAGCTCGTGCCGCTGGTCGGGGGCTGAGCATGGACCTGAGGAAGCTGAGGGACCTGCTGCGCCGGTGCGCCGCCTCGCCGGCCGAGGCGGAGCGGATCGCCGCCGAGCTGTGGCCGGTCGCGGCCGAGGCCGAGGGGGACTGGGCCCGGGAGACGGAGGCGATGTCGCCCGAGGTGCGGGCGATACCGGACGGGGCCCGGGGCGTGCTCGCGGACGCGCTGCTGGCGGCCGGGCAGGACGCCGGGGGGAACGTGCTGACCCTGGCGGCCGTCATCGAGCGCGGGCTGCCCGGCCGCTCCGGGGAGGCGCGCGCGAAGGCGCTGGCGGAGGCCGGGCGCTGGTACACCCTCTGGGAGGGGGAGCGCTTCCTCGTCCTGGCCGAGATCGCATGCGAGGAGGACCGGCCGATCGCGCCCGAGGCCGTCGCGATGTTCCGGCGCTCGGCGACGGACGCGTACGGCGGCGAGCGGCTGCAGGCGCTCGCGAAGGCGCTCACCGAGCCCGTGCTCAACGTCGGCGAGGCGTGGGCGGAGCGGGCGCTGCGGGAGGCCGAGGAGGCGCCCGGGTGGGACGCCCTGCTGCGCCACGCGCTGACCGCCCGGGCCGCCAGGCCGACCCGCGCGTGGGAGAAGCGGGCGCGGGCGCTGGTCGAGCCGCTGGGCGAGGACCGGGTGCGGGACGCCGTGCTGTCCTGGCTCCCGCTGGCCGGTCGGCGGACCTTCGCGCTGGAGCGGCAGGAGTGGGACCACGACGTCAACGGCGGCTACGACCCGTACAACGCCACCGCCCTGCGCGGGCTGGTGTGGACGCTCGGGCTGCTGCCCGCCCGTCCGGACACGGCCCGGGCGCTCGGGGCGCTGGTCGAGAACGCGCTGAGGAAGGCGGCCGGGCTCGGCCCGCGCAACGTCAAGGTGGCCAACGCGGCCGTCAACGGGCTGGTGGGGCTGGACGGTGAGGCGGCGCTCGCCGAACTCGCCCGGCTGGCGGCCCGGGTGACGCACAAGGGCACGCTCAAGCTGCTGGAGTCCGTGCTGGAGGAGCGGGCGGCGGCGCTGGGGCTCTCCCGCGAGGAGATCGAGGAACTCGCCGTCCCCGCCTACGGGTTGACGGAGGTCGGGCGGGCCGAGTTCGCGCTGGGCGAGACCACGGCCCTGCTGGAGGTCCGGGGTGCGAAGGCCGTGCTCGGCTGGCGCACGGCGGCGGGCAAGGCGGTCAAGAGCGTCCCGGCGGCCGTCAGGCGGGACCACGCCGAGGAGCTCAAGGAGCTGAAGGCGGCGGTCAAGGACGTCGACAGGATGCTCTCCGCGCAGAGCGAGCGGCTGGACCGGCAGTTCCTGGCCAACCGCCGCTGGCAGTACGCGAGTTGGAGGGAGCGCTACCTGGACCACCCGCTGGTCGGGACACTGGCCCGGCGGCTGCTGTGGACGGTGGACGGCACGGCCGTCGGGTACGCGGAGGGCGAACTGCGCACCCTGGCGGGCGATGCGGTGCGCGACGGGGGCGACGTCCGGCTCTGGCACCCGGTGGGCCACGCGAGCGCCGAGGTCGTCGCCTGGCGGGACTGGCTGGAGCGGCACGCGATCACCCAGCCCTTCAAGCAGGCCCACCGCGAGGTGTACCTGCTCACCGACGCCGAGCGCGCCACCGGCACCTACTCCAACCGCTTCGCCGGGCACATCGTGCGCCAGCACCAGTTCAACTCACTGGTGGCGATCAGAGGTTGGCGCAACAAGCTGCGGCTGATGGTCGACGACTCCGCCCCGCCGGCCACCCGCGACCTGCCGCAGTGGGGGCTGCGCGCCGAGTACCGGATCCACGGCGAGGGCCGGGACTTCCGCGCCGACACCACCGACTCCGGCAGCTACCTGCGGCTGAGCACCGACCAGGTCCGCTTCTACCCGATCGACGCCCCGCAGAACTGGGCGCCCTGCTGGGGCGGCGAGTACACCATGGCGATGCCGCGCCGAGGGGCGCGGGTGGAGCCGGTGCCGATCGCCGACATCCCGCCGCTGGTGCTGTCCGAAGTCCTGCGGGACGTCGACCTGTTCGTGGGCGTGGCCAGCGTCGGCAACGACCCGACCTGGCAGGACGGCGGCCCCGAGGGGCGCTACCGCGAGTACTGGACGGCGTACGGCTTCGGCGAGCTCAACCAGGGCGCCGAGACCCGCCGCGCGCTGCTGGAACGCCTGGTGCCGAGGCTGGCCATCGCCGACCGCTGCACCCTGGAGGGCCGCTTCCTCCACGTGCGCGGCGAGCGGCGCACGTACAGGATCCACCTGGGCTCGGGGAACATCCTGATGGCGCCCGACGACCAGTACCTGTGCATCGTCCCGAAGTCCGACCCGACCGCCCCGCAGACCGGCTACCTGCCCTTCGAGGGGGACCGCACGCTGGCCGTCATCCTCAGCAAGGCGATGCTGCTGGCCGAGGACGACAAGATCACCGACCCGACGATCCTCAGCCAGCTCGGGGCGCAGCGGTAGTAGAGGAACCTCTACCACCGATACGCCATGCAGTGGCAATGTGCCCGGGCCGCCCGGTTCCTAGCGTGGAGGGTGTGACCGCGCGAGGGGCGCGGCCCGGGTTCCGGGGGTTGCGGTGGTACTGGTGGACGACGGGCGGCGCGTGGCGGCCGTGCGGTTGGAGGAGGTCCGGAAGGTCTACGGCACGGGCGCCGGGGAGGTGGTCGCCCTCCGGGGCCTGAGCGTGGAGTTCGGGAGCGGGAGCTTCACGGCGGTGATGGGGCCCTCGGGCTCGGGCAAGAGCACCTTCCTGCACTGCGCCGCCGGGCTGGTGCGGCCGGGATCGGGGCGGGTGCTGGTCGGCGGGACGGACCTGGCGGGGCTGGACGAGCTGCGGCTGACGAAGCTGCGGCGGGAGCGCATCGGGTTCGTCTTCCAGGCCTTCAACCTGCTGCCTGCCCTGACTGTCCTTCAGAACGTCGTGCTGCCGCTTCAGTTGGCGGGGAAGCGGCCGAACCGGGCGCAGGTGCGGGCGGTCGTGGAGAGGGTCGGGCTCGGGGACCGGATCGACCACCTGCCCGGGCAGCTGTCCGGCGGCCAGCAGCAGCGGGTGGCGATCGCCCGGGCGCTGGTGACCAGGCCGGCGGTGGTGTTCGCGGACGAGCCGACCGGAGCGCTGGACACCCGGACGGCGGCCGCCGTGCTCGCCCTGCTGCGGGAGTCGGTGGACGAGGCCGGGCAGACGCTGGTGATGGTGACGCACGACCCGGTCGCGGCCTCGTACGCGGACCGGGTGGTCTTCCTCGCCGACGGCGGCCTCGTCGGCGAGATGCGCCGGCCGACAGCGGAGGCCGTCGCGGCGCGGATGACGCGGCTCGGGGCCCGGGACGAGGAGGCGGCGCGCTGATGTGGGGCGTGGTCCTGCGCACGGTGAGGTTCCGCAAGGCGGCGTTCCTCGCGACCTTCACGGCGATGTTCCTGGGCGCCGCGATCGTGATGGCCTGCGGCGGGCTGATGGAGACCGGGGTGCGGATGGCGGTCGCGCCGCAGCGGCTGGCCGGCGCGCCGGTCGTGGTGACCGGCCACCAGTCGTACGAGGGCGGAGCGTTGACCGAGCGCGCCCCGATCGACCCGGCGGTCGTGGAGGCGGTCGGGGCGGTGCCCGGCGTCGGCGCCGTGGTGCCCGACGTGTCCTTCCCCGCGACGCTGGTGGCCGACGGCCGGGTGGTGAACCCCGGGACGGCCGGGCACGGTTGGGGCGGGGCCGCCCTGACCCCGTACGCGCTGACCGGGGGCACCGCCCCGGCCGCCGGGCAGGTCGTGCTGGACGCGCGGCTCGCCGCCGAGGCGCGGGTGCGGGTCGGCTCCGGGGTGCAGGTGGTGGTGCGGGGGGCCGCCAAGGCGTTCACCGTGTCCGGCATCGCCGAGCAGCACGTCGGCTCCTCCGTCCGCGCGGGGCTGTTCTTCTCGGACGAGCAGGCGCGCCAACTCGCCGGAACCGACGGCAGGTTCGACCTCCTCGGGGTGGTTCCGGCGGACGGCTTCGCGATCGGGGCGCTGGAGAGGGCCGTCGACGGGAGGGCCGAGGTCCTGACGGGCGAGCGGCGCGGGCTGGCCGACCTGCCCGGCGTGCTCTCCGGGCAGCGGACGGTGACCGTCCTGGCGGCGATCTTCGGCAGTTGGGCGGTGCTGATCGTCGTGTTCGGCGTCGCCTCCACCCTCGGGCTCACCCTCCAGCAGCGGGCCCGCGAGACGGCGCTGCTGCGGGCGGTCGGCGCCACCTCGCGGCAGGTGCGGCGGATGGTCCTCGGCGAGACGGCCGTGCTGGCGCTGCTCGCCACCGCCCTGGCGGTCGCCCCCGGGTACGCCGTCGGCCGGCTGCTGTTCGGGCAGTTGAGCGGCAACGGCGTGGTGTCCGAGGAGGTCGTCTTCCACCAGGGCCCGCTGCCGGTGCTGGTCGGCGCCGTCGCGGCGATCGCGGCCGCCCTGGGCGCGGCCCTGTTCGCGGGGCGCGCGGCGGCGCGGACGGAACCGGTCGCGGCGCTGGCCGGGAGCACCCCGCAGATCGGACGGCCCACCCGGGGCAGGCTGGTGCTGGCGCTGTTCCTGCTGGCCAACGGTGTCACGCTGGCCGTCGTCACCGCCACGGTGATGTCGGACGGCCCGACCCTGGCGAGCACGGCGGGGCCCGCCTCGGTGCTGTTCGCGATCGGGCTGGCGCTGCTGGCCCCCGGGATCACCAGGGCCGTCGTGGCCGCGCTGGGCCGGCCCGTCCGTGCGCTCTCCGGCCTGGCCGGGTACCTGGCGCTGCGCAACGCGGCGACGGGCAACGTGCGGATGGCCGGGGCGGTGGCGCCGGTGGTGCTGCTGATCGGCATCGCCACCGGGACGTTGTACATGCAGGCGACGGAGGACGCCGTCTCCGCCGCGTCCGGGGCGAGCAGCGTCCGGGCCGAGCACGTGCTCACCTCGCGCACGGGGGGCTTCGCGCCGGGCGTCCTCGGCACCGTCCGGAGCCTGCCCGGGGTGGCGGCGGCCTCCGAACTCGCGGGCTCCACCGGCTTCGTGGGCTCCTCGGGCGATGCCGTCGACCTGCGGGGGGTCTCCGCCGACGCCGTCCGGCAGACCCTCGCGCTCGACGGGCTGACCGGGCGGATCGAGGACCTGCGGGGCGACACCGTCGCCCTGTCGGAGAAGCAGGCGAAGGAGTTCGGCGTCGGCCTCGGGCAGCGCCTGAGGATCCACTTCGGGGACGGCGCGGCGGCCGAGCCGAAGGTCGTCGCCACCTATGCCGACAACCCGCAGGAGCGCCATCTGCTGCTGCCCGCCGAGGTGTTGGCGCCGCACACCGTCACCGGTCTGCCGGCCGAGATCCTGGTCCGGACGGCGGAGGGCGCCGACCCCGCCCAACTGCGGTCCCGGCTGGGCGAGGTGGCGGCCGGCCTGCCCGGCGCGGAGGTCGGCGACCGCTCGGCGCTGACCGGCTCGGAGAACGGGATCCAGCAGATCCTGGTCTCCTCGAACTACACCATCGTCGCGATGATCGTCGGCTACGCGGCGATCACCGTGGTCAACAGCCTGGTGGCGGCGACCCGCAGGCGCCGGGGCGAGTTCGGCCTCCAGCGGCTGACCGGCGCGACCAAGGCGCAGGTGCTCGGGATGCTGGGCGTCGAGGGAGCGCTGACGGCCCTCGTCGCGACCCTGCTGGGCACGGCGGCCTCGGCGGCGACGATCGTCCCGTACAGCCTGGTGAAGGCGGATTCGGTCCTGCCGAAGGGCTCGATCGGGATCTACCTGGGGATCGTCGGCGGCGCGCTGGCGCTGGTCCTCGGGGCGACGCTGCTGCCCTCCTGGCGGGGGATGCGGACGCCGCCGATCGAGACGGCGGCAGCCCCGGTCTGAGCGTGCGGGGCCGCTCCGTGCGGGCTTCCGGCAGGGGAGCGGCCCCGCGCCCGTGGTGCTAGCCTGGCCGACGGGCAGAATTTAGACGTACGTACGTATCGGGCGCGTCGGTGGATCGGGGGGTGGTGGGATGGACGTCGGACGGGAGCTGCGGGAGTTCCCCGCCCGGGTGCGCAGGGCCGGTGAGGACCTGCTGGTCGGGCTGCTGATCGCCGCCGGGGCGATGCTCTCCGTCTGCCTGTTCCTCGTCACCGCCTACTTCGTGATCCTCTTCGTCATCGGCATCGGCGCCCTGGTGCTGCCCGTCGTCACCGGGTGGGTCCGCCGGTTCTGCGACGCCAACCGGCGCGCCGCCGCCCGGGCGGGCGTCGAGGTGCCGAGGCCGTACCGGCCGGAACCCCCGGAGTTCGAGCGGGACATCGTCGGCTGGATGCGCCGCTGCAAGTGGATCCTCACCGACCCGGCCACCTGGCGGGACCTGCTCTGGCTGCTGGCCAACTCCGCCGTCGGCCTGCTCGGCTTCCTGCCCGCCGCGGTGCTCTACTACGTCCTCGAAGGCCTCGCCCTCGCCGGCGGGCTCTGGCGGCCCGTGCTGCGCGCGCAGGGCACCGGGCGGGAGTACTTCCTCGTCCCCGTCCAGAGCAGGCCCGGCGCCCTCTTCGCCGCCTGCGCCGCGATCGCCCTCCTCCTCGCCTGGGTGCGCTTCGGCCCCGTGCTGCTCCTCGGGCACGCCCACCTCGCCCGGCTGCTGCTCGGGCCGACCGAGCGCTCCCGGCTCGCCCTGAGGGTCCGGCACCTGGCGGAGACCCGCACCGGTGCCGTGGACGCCGCCGCCGCCGAACTGCGCCGCATCGAACGGGACCTGCACGACGGCGCCCAAGCCCGGCTCGTCGGCCTCGGGCTGACCCTCGGGGCGCTGGAACGCCACCTCGGCGAGGAGTCGCCGCAGGCCCGGCGGCTCCTGGGCGAAGCCCGTACGTCCTCCGTCACCGCGCTGCGGGAACTGCGCGACCTGGTGCGCGGCATCCACCCGCCCGTGCTCGCCGAACGCGGGCTGGCCGACGCGCTGCGCGCCCTCGGGCTGGCCAGCCCGCTGCGGGTCGCGGTCGCGGTGGACATCCCGGGGGAGGTGGCGCCGCCGCTGGAGTCCGCCCTGTACTTCGCCGTCTCGGAGCTGCTCGCCAACGCCCTGAAGCACGCCGAGGCCGAGGAGGTCGAGGTCCGGGCCTGGTACGACGGCGCGGTACTGCGCGCCCGGGTCGCGGACGACGGCCGGGGCGGGGCCGACATCGCCGGGGGCACCGGCCTGCACGGCATCCGGCGGCGGCTGGCCACCTTCGACGGAACCCTCGACATCGGCAGCCCGCCGGGCGGCCCGACCGCGATCACCATGGAGATCCCGTGCGCCTTGTCCTCGCCGAAGACCTCTTCCTCCTCCGGCAGGGGCTGATCCAACTCCTGGACGCCCACGGCTTCGAGACCGTCGCGGCCGTCGACAACGGCCCCGACCTGCTCGCGGCCGCCGCCGAGCACCGCCCGGACGTCATGATCGTCGACGTCCGGCTGCCGCCGGGCTTCACCAACGAGGGCCTCAGGGCCGCCCTCCAGGCCCGGCGCGAGAACCCCGGACTGCCGATCCTGGTGCTCTCCCAGCACGTCGAGCAGCTGTACGCACGGGAGTTGCTCGCCGACGGCACGGGCGGCATCGGGTACCTGCTCAAGGACAGCGTCTTCGACACCGGGCAGTTCGTCGACGCGATCCGGCGGGTCGCGGCCGGGGGCACGGCGATGGACCCGGCCGTGGTCGCGCAGCTGATGACCAGCCACGCGCGGGACGAGCCGCTGCGCACGCTGACGGCGCGCGAGCGCGGGGTGCTGGAGCTGATGGTGGAGGGCTGCTCCAACGCGGCCATCGCGCAGCGGCTCCACGTGACGGAGGGGGCGGCGGCGAAGCACATCTCCAGCATCTTCGCGAAGCTGGGGCTGGCGGCGGACGGGGACAGCAACCGGCGGGTGATGGCCGTGCTGACCTACCTGAACGCCTGAGCCGGGCCCTCGACGAACGGCGCCGAGGCCTCCCACGGGGGTGGGGGACTCGGCGTCCGGCGGGTCCTCAGTCGGCGTCCTCGTCCCCGCTTCCGTTCGTGAGCAGGACGGTGGCGAGGCTGATCCCGCCGGCGCGCAGGTCGGGCGCGTCGACCGGTGCGACCAGCACGTCCCGGCCGGCGCGGCGCAGGCGGTCCAGCAGGTCGGCCCAGCTCGGGGCGGGGGCGCTCTCCGTGGTGGTGAAGCCGTGGACGTCCTCGGGGGAGACCGCACCGGCCCGCAGGTCGTCGAAGAGCGGGTCCCCGGTGTCCGCGCCCGCCCTGGTGCCGCCACCCGCCCCGCCGCCGCCGAGCTGCACGCGGCCCAGCAGGTCGCGCACGGCCTCCAGCGCCGCGTCCCGGCGGCGCGGGGCGGCGGCAGCGGCCCACGGGCGGGCGCCGGTCAGCGGGTCCGTGCAGCGGGCGAGGACGACGGGGGCGGGGCGCCGGGCGGGATCGCCCAGCTCCAGCAGCTCCAGGCGGACGCCCAGGTGCTCGGCCGCCCGTGCCAGGAGGGCGAGTTCGGCGTCCCGGGCGAACTCCTCCGGGGCGATCCGGGCGACGGGCGTGGTGCGCCACAGGGCCCGGCGCAGCCCGTCGTGGGCGAGGGCGGTGAGCAGCCCGCGCCGGACGGCCCCGGCGTGGTCGGGGGCGGCGCCGAGGCCGGCGGCCGTCGCCTCGTGGAGCCGCGCGCGGTTGTGCGGGCCGAAGGGGCGCAGGGCGGCGGCGGGCACCCGGACGGTGCGGCCGTCGAGCAGGGAGACCGCCGGGGCCCAGGCGGTGACGGGCCCGGCGGGGGCGTCGGTGCGGGTGCCGGTGGACAGGGCGTCCGGGGTGACGGCCGGCCAGGGCGCGTCGGCCGGGGCCGGGGCGGCGGGGACGGCACGGGCGGCGTACGCCTCGGCGGCGCGCAGCAGGGCGCGGGCGCGGGCGGCGGCGGTGTGGTGCAGGTCGAAGGCGGAGACGAGGCGGCGGCCGTCGCCGGTGTCGACGGCGACGGTGCCGACCTTGAGGGGGGTCTGGTGCGCGTGGTGGTCGGGGAAGGTGGTGAAGAGGCCGGCGGGTCTCTCGCGTACGGGCTCTTCCCGTACGACGGCCTCGGCCTCGGCGTCCTGGGCGGCCTGGACTGCCGGGGTGTCCTGAGCGGCGAGGGCGTCCTGAGCGGCGAGGGCGGTGCAGTACGGGCAGTGCGGGTGGGGCAGCAGCCGTTCGGAGACCACGGTCAGCGAGTCCAGTTCCAGGGCGAGGCCGCCCAGCGTGGACGCCACCGGCCCGGTCCACGGCGTGGGTTCGGGTGCGCGCGCCTCGTCCGCCGTCCCCTCCTTCTCCGGGCCGTCCTCGTCCGGCCGCACCACCGTGCAGTTCCCGCAGTTCCCGCAGGAGCAGTCGGCGCCGGGAGCCGTCATGGCCGTCATGGGGTTGACGGCCGCGCTGCGCCCGAAGTCCCAGGCAGGCAGCAGGGTTTGGCCCTCCGGCACGCCCGCCGCCAGTAGCCGGGCGATCCGGCCGCTGCCGCCGACCACCACGGTCGGGTAGTGGTCGAGCTCCGCCCAGCCCGGCTCGTCGGGGCCGCTCAGGACGGTCACGGTGACGGGGCAGCCCGCCTGGGTCAACTCCTCGGCCTGGGCGATGAGTTCGGCCAGGCCAGGGCCATCGGTGACGGCGAGGTCGGCGCACCCGTCGCGCAGCAGCCCCAGGGCGCAGGAGCGGGCGAGCCGGTCGTCGCCGAGGACGGCCACCGGAGTGGTGCGGAAGTGCCGGAGGCGGTTCGTGCAGGGGGCCGGCCCGGCGGCTTCGGGGGTGGGCGGCTCTTCCTCGGGGGCGCCGACGGGGGCGGCGAGGCCGTGCTCGTACAGGGCGCCCACCAGCCGTACCAGCAGGGCGCGTTGGGCCGGTCGGAGGCCCTGGGCGAGGGCGGCGACGCTGCGGGCGCCGTCCAGGCGGGGGGCGAGGAGGGCGGCGAAGCGGTGGGCGTCGGGGCCGTCGAGGCCGAAGCCGCCCTCGGCGTCGTGGAACAGCACGCCGTCGGCCGTCTCGGTGAAGCGGACGTCGGGGCGCAGCCGGGGCCGGGTGCCGGCGATCCGGTCGTAGGCGGTGGCCGGTCCGGCCGTGGTGGTGAGGGCGTCCATGGTCGATCCCGTCGCTGGTCGGGGCCCTGGACGGCCGGGGGCGGCTGGCGCTCTCCAGCGGCGTGTCGAGGGCGTGCAGAACCGCGGAACGGCACGCGGGTGGGGGAGTTGAGGGGGATGTGGATCAGCGGGGCGGGAGGATGGAGAGCACGCCGTAGCGGGCCCCGTCCGTCCCGGTGAGGGTGTAGCGGGCGCCCGGTGGCAGGTAGAGCAACTCGCCCGCGCGCAGGCGGATGTGCTGGTCCCGTACGGTCCGGCGGGGGAAGGAGGCGGCGACGCCGACGGCCCCGGCGCCCTGCACGATCAGGGCGGCGGCCTCGGTCGCCGGGCACCCCGGGGACGGGGACGGGGACGGGGGCGGGGAGGCCGGCGGTCCGGCGGGGACGAGCTGCGCCAGGTGGACGGGCTGCTCCAGCAGCACGGCCAACTCGGCGCGCAGGAAGGCCAGGTACCCGTCGAACCCGGCCCGCAGGCCGCGCGGCTCGGCCTGCGGCCACAGGACGGCCGGGCGCAGGACGCGCCGCCGTTCGGCGAGGAAGCCCGCGATCTCGCGCAGGTGGTTCTCCTCGCCCGGCTGCTCGCGCGCCTCGCCCCACTGCATCGGGTGCCCTCCTCACGTCTCCCGGGCCGTCGTGCCCACGGGAGTCATGGTGGGGGCGCTGCGGGGGCCTGGCCAGTCACGTATTCCCGGCACCGTACGACCCGGCGGAGGCGGTCAGTCCTCCGTGAGCAGCCCGGCCCGGACGGCGGCCACGCCCGCCTGGAAGCGGCTCTCGGCGTTCAACTGCTGCATGATGTCGGCGATGTGGCGCCGGGCGGTGCGCAGCGACATGCCGAGCCGCCGGGCGATGGTCTCGTCCTTGAGCCCGGCCGCGAGCAGTTCGACGATCGTCTCGTCCAGCTCCTGGGCGACCTGCTCCAGTCCGTCGTCGGCCGCGTCGGCGAACGGCCGGGCCGCCGCCCAGGTGTGGTCGAAGAGCTCGCACAGGTACGTCACCAGCGAGGGGTCGCGGACGGCCACCGCGCCCCAGGAGCCGTCCTTGGAGGGGACGAAGGCCAGCTCGCGGTCGAAGACGATGAGCCGCCCGAACAGCTGGTGGGCCGTGCGGTACTCGCCGCCGAGGAGGGAGGCCGCGGCCACGTACGCCTGGCTGGGGCCGTTGAACCGCGCGGTGTGGTGGTACAGGGTGCGCATCTTCACGCCCCGGCCGAGCAGGGCCTGGTCCCGCCCGAGCGCCTCCTCCATCGCCTCGGGCACCCGGCTGCCGCCGCCGGGCTGGCAGGCGAGCACCTCGCGGGTGCACTCCTGCGAGGCGCGGTTCAGGGCGGAGCGGACCTCGGGCAGGCTGGCGAGGAGCTGCACCCCGGAGCCGGAGCAGCCCGCGCCGCAGCCGCCGCGCCGGTAGTACGGGGTGAACCCGGCGAGCAGGCCGCGCATCCGGGCCAGCTCCTCCTGCTCGGCCCTGATCCGCGCCTCCACGGGGGCGGCCAGTTCGGTGACGGCGAGTTCGGGGGCCACCGCGTAGCCGGTGTCCGGGTCGTCGGCGTCCCGGAAGACGAGGCGCAGGGCCACCAGCCGCTCCAGCGCCGCCCGGGCCTGCCCGTCGGTGAGGTCCAGGTCGTGGGCGGCCTCCTTGGCGGCGGTCCGGCGGTGGTGCAGCACCCAGGCGTACACCCGCTGGTCGACGGGATCGGCCGACGACCGTCCGCTTGTGGTGATTTCGGCGAATTCGTCCATCTTTCTCCCCCGCTCCCCTTCCTGCCGGACACCTTGGTGAGGCCGGGCGCCTCTAGTGCCCCCACGCGACCGTGATCAAGCTGGTTCCCAGTACCGGAGATCCATGGCACCCACGAGTCCTACGCTCGCCAGTTCCCAGGAGGACGCACATGAAGCGCTCGATCATCGCAGGTCTGGTCCTCGCCGGACTGTTGGCGGGCGGGGCCGTCGTCTCCGGGTCGGCCGAGGGCTCCTCGCGCAGCACGGTCGCGGACACCTCCTGGGGCGGCTGGGTGTGCCCGCCGAACTCGCCGCTGGAGATCTGCCGCAACCACCACTTCCCGCGGCCGCCGAAGCACGACGAGGTCGAGCCGGGCGCGGTCGTCGTGCAGGCCTGAGGCCTGTCTAGAGCCCGGTCCTGAGTTCGCAGAAACGATCCCGCAGGAGCCCGCCATGACCCAGCCCTCCCTCGCCGCGGCAGCCCCGGCCCTGACCGTCCGCGAGCACCAGGTCCTCGAACAGCTCGCCGGCGGCGCCACCTACCGGGCGATCGCCCGCCGCCTGAACCTCAGCCCGCACACGGTCGACACCTACCTGCGCCGCATCCGCAGCAAGACCGGCGCCGTCAACCGCACCCAGCTCGCCCTGCTCGCCTTCTCCCTGGGGCACGGCCCGGCCAGGGGCTGACGGCACGACACGAAGACCGGGCCCGTCGCACGAGGTGCGACGGGCCCGGCCTTGTTCTGCAGTAGCGGGGACAGGATTTGAACCTGCGACCTCTGGGTTATGAGCCCAGCGAGCTACCGAGCTGCTCCACCCCGCGTCGGTGAGACCAACCCTACGGCATGGCGTACGCCAGGCGAAATCCGGCCCTCGCCCGCCGGCGGGCGAGGGCCGGCGGGAGGGCTCGCCGCCTCGCTATACATGCCATGTATACGTGGTGTGTATAGTTCCCGATCATGTCACTCGGACAGATGCTCCTCGGCCTCCTGGAAGACCAGCCGCGCCACGGATACGACATCAAACGGCTCTACGACGAGCACTTCGGGCGGGACCGCGCCCTGCACTACGGCCAGGTGTACGCCACGCTCTCCCGGCTGCTGAAGAACGGCCTGGTCGTCGTGGAGGGCGTCGAGTCCGGCGCCGGCCCCGACCGCAAGCGCTACGCGATCACCGACGCGGGCGTCACCGACCTCGCCGACTGGATCAACCGGCCCGAGAGCCCGCAGCCGTACCTCCAGAGCACGCTCTACCACAAGGTCGTGCTCGCCATCCTGACCGGCCGCTCCGCCGCCGAGGTCCTGGACGTCCAGCGCGCCGAACACCTGCGCACCATGCGCGAGCTGACCCGCCGCAAGCTCTCCGGCGACCTCGGCGACGAACTCATCTGCGACCACGCGCTGTTCCACCTCGAGGCCGACCTGCGCTGGCTGGAGCTGACCGCCGCCCGCCTCGACGACCTCACCGCACGCCTGACGGAGACCCCGCGTTGACCACCGCCCAGCCCCTGTCGACCCAGCCCCTGCTCAGCGCCGTGGACCTGCACAAGTCCTTCGGCCTCACCCCGGCACTGGCCGGAGCCTCGCTCACCGTCGGTGCCGGCGAACTCGTCGCCGTCATGGGCCCGTCCGGCTCCGGCAAGTCCACGCTCCTGCACTGCCTGGCCGGCATCACCCGCCCCGACAGCGGCGCCGTCCGCTACGACGGCCGCGACCTCACCACCTGCTCCGACACCGAGCTGAGCGCACTGCGCCGCTCCCACTTCGGCTTCCTCTTCCAGTTCGGCCAACTCGTGCCCGAACTCTCCTGCCTGGAGAACGTCGCCCTGCCGCTGCGCCTGAACGGGCTGCGCCGCCGGGCCGCCGAGGCCCGGGCCGTCGATTGGCTGGAGCGGCTGGAGGTCGCCGGCCTCGCCGCCAAGCGCCCCGGCGAGGTCTCCGGCGGCCAGGGCCAGCGGGTCGCCGCCGCCCGGGCCCTGATCACCGGCCCCAAGGCCGTGTTCGCGGACGAGCCGACCGGCGCCCTGGACTCCCTCGGCGGCGAACGCGTCATGAAGCTGCTGACCCGCGCCGCCCGGGAGAGCGGCGCGGCCGTCGTCCTCGTCACCCACGACGTACGGGTCGCCGCCTACGCCGACCGCGAGGTCGTCGTCCGCGACGGCGCCACCCGCGACCTGGCGGCCGCCCGGTGAGCACTCCCGACAAGCGCGTCCTCTCGCCGTTCCTGGACCAGGTGGGGCTGGGCGTGCGCCTCGCCGTCACCGGCGGGCGCGACGGCCTCGGCCGACTGGTCCTCACCGCCCTCGGAGTCGGCCTCGGCGTGACGCTGCTGCTGTTCACCGCCTCCTTCCCCGGCATCGTCCACCACCGCGACCAGCGGATCTACGTCCAGAACGACACCTTCCGGGACGAGGACGTGCCCGCCCCCGGCGACAGCACCGCCCTGATCGCCGTCGCCGACAGCACCTGGCACGGCACCCCCGTACGCGGCCGGATCGTCCAGGCCGAAGGCCCGCACGCGGCGATCCCACCCGGCCTGGCCGCCTACCCGGCGCCCGGCGAGATGGCCGTCTCCCCGGCCCTCGCCGAGCTGCTCGCCGACCCCGCCAACGGGCTGCTGCGCGAACGCCTGCCCTACCCGGTCGCCGGCACCGTCGGACCGGCCGGGCTGCTCGGGCCCGGCCAGGCGGCCTTCGTCCTCGGCGGCGACCACCTCTCCGTGGACACCGGCGCCATCCGGATCGCCTCGTACGGGCACTTCTCGCCGCCCAAACCCATGGACCCGAGGCTCGTGCTGCTCAACGCCGTCGGGCTGACGGTGATGCTCGCCCCCGTCGGCGTCTTCCTCGCCGCCGCCGCCCGCTTCGGCGGTGAGCGGCGCGACCGGCGGCTCGCCGCGCTGCGCCTGGGCGGCGCCGACCGGCGGATGACCGCCCGGCTCGCCGCCGGGGAGTCGCTGGCGGGGGCGGTGCTGGGGCTGGTGGCGGGCGTGGGGCTGTTCCTCGGCGTCCGCGCGCTGATCGGGCGGATCCGGCTCGCCGGGTTCAGCTTCTACCCTGAGGACGTCGCCCCGCAGACGGGTGTGGCCGTGGCGATCGCGGTGGTCGTGCCGCTGATGGCCGTCGGTGTCACGTTGCTGGCGATGCGCCGGGTCGTCGTCGACCCGATGGGCGTGGTGCGCCGCACCGGCCCCGGGCGGCGGCGGATCGGGTGGCGGCTGCTGCTGCCGCTGGCAGGGCTGGCGTTGACGGTCTTCGCCATGGTGCTGCCCTCACGCGGTGTGCCGGGGTACCGCAGCACCGGTGTCTTCGACCCCGTGCGGGACACCCGGGGCTCGCTGCTGGTCTCGGCGGGCGTGCTGCTGATGCTGGTCGGCGTCTGCACGCTGCTGCCCTGGCTGCTGGAGGCCGCCACCCGGCGGGCGGGCGGCGGGCCCCTGTCCTGGCAACTGGCCGTCCGGCGCCTCCAGTTGGGCTCAGGACCGGCCGCTACAGCGGTCAGTGGCGTGGTCGTGGCCGTCGCCGGGGCGATCGCGCTGCAGGCGCTCTTCCTCGGAATCAACGTCCAGTACGAGGGACAGCCCCGGCCGCTGCCCGCGGCCGGCCCGTACCAGCAGTCGATCACCTTCCCCGGCGGCGCGCCCCGGGCCGAGCAGCTCGCCGACCGGCTCGCCCGCACGGAAGGGGTGAAGGCGGCGGCTGCGTACACCGAATTCTCGCTGGAGAGCGGGACGTTGAAGACGTGGGAGCTGCCCTCTGTTCGCATTGCCCCCTGCACGGTACTGAGCCAGCTCGCCACCCTGCCCGGCTGCAAGGACGGCGACACCTTCGCCGTCCAGGGCAGGGAGCCCGTCCAGTCCGTCCAGCCCGGCACGCTCGTCCACGCCGCGCACTTCGAGGGCTCCGGCCGGCCGGCCGGCTTCCCGCTGCCCGCCGCCACGGTCACCGTCCCGCCCGTCGAGGGCGCCGACCCCAACGGGCGCATGGGTACGGGCCTGCTGCTCCTCACCCCGGGCGCCGTCCCGGCCGAGGCGCTGCGCGGGCAGGCGGCGACCGTCCTGGTCTCTCCGGACCCGGGTGTGACGGACTGGAAGGAACGGCTCACCACGGCGGTCATGGCGATGGACCCGCAGGCCCGCGCCGAGTTCCCGCTCGACCGGACACTCGATCCGACCTACCTCGCGGTCAAGCGCCTGCTGATCGCCGGATCGGCTCTGACCGTGCTGCTGGTCTCCCTCAGCCTGCTCGTCGGCCAGCTGGAACGCTTCCGCGAACAGCGCCGTGTGCTCGGGGTGTTGAACGCCGTCGGCACCCGCCGACGAGTCCTGGGCCTCTCCGTGCTGTGGCAGACCGCTGTGCCGATGGCCCTGGGCCTCGGCTTGGCGGCGGTCGGCGGCCTGCTGATGGGCGCGGTGCTCCAGCTCTCGGCCGGCGTCTCGGCGGGCGTGGACTGGAGCTCGATGACCGCGATCACGGCCATCGCGGCTGGAGCGGTCCTCCTGACGACGGCCCTCGGCCTGCCGCAGCTGCTTCGCCTGATGCGCGCGGACGGCCTGCGCTACGAGTGAAACCCGCTTGTCAGCTGCTGAGTTGAGAGGTTCTCCCGCCGTTCCCCACCGTCCACCCCCCACCCGCCTGTCGGCGGGTGCCCACCCCCGGCCTCACCGCGCGCCGCCCGCCCGGGCGGCGCGCGGTGCCGACCTCGCGCATCGCTGGGCGTAGGTCGGTCAAGCGGGTTTCGGCGAAGGAGCGTTCCAGTTCGCGCCGGAAGGCGAGGTAGATCCCGGCGCCGGGCGCGGCGGGGCAGGGGCGCTCCGACCGGCGGGTTCGTGCCTACCGGCGGGTGCCCCCGGTCGTGAGCTGGGTCTTCTGGTTGTAGATCTCCTTGCCGTCCGCGCTGTAGGCGTGGACGTAGGGGGTCGGGGGGACGGCCTTCGCGTCGTGGCCGGTGGCGATGGCGGCCGCGTAGACGAACGCGCCGCCCGCCATGACGGCCGGGTACTGCGTCGCGTCGTCGCCGTAGCTGATGGTGACCTTGGCGACCCCGGGCGTGTAGTGCCCGGCGCCCAGCGAGAGGAACTGTCCGGTACCGGCCGGCGCACCGAAGCTGTCGAAGAACTCGATCCGGTGACCGGCACCCCACAGGCGGTCGTTGATGAACGTCGGAGGGGCGGAGATGCTGCTGCCCTCGTTGCCCTTCGACTGGCACTGCACGTACTGGTTCGCGGAGTTGACGGCGATGACCACGCCGTCCGTGTCCGAGGAGGCGACGGGCGTACGGACCGCGAGCACCGAGTGGAACTGCGAGGCCTCGGAGCCCAAGCAGGAGGCCAGGATTCCGGCGACGGCCCCGGCGTCGATCGGGGTCGTCGCCGTACTGGTCACGGCGAAGGGAGCCGGGGGGTGAGGGGAAGCCGAGACGGTGGAGGCGCTTGCGGGTGCCGCTCCTTGCTGCGGTTCCGGTGAGAGTCGTGGTGTCGGCGAGTGCGACGCGAACGGGAGGGCCAGGCACAGGGCTGCCGCGCAGGCCACGGTCGCGCCCAGGGCGTGCCGGCGGTGACGGCGCCGGTCGGCGCGTCTGCGGATCTCCGGGGCCGGCAGGGCCGGTGCGGGCATCTGTGCGGGCATCTGCGTGCCGAGCAGCCGCAGCCGGTCGCCGAGGGTGTCGTGGACGGGGTCAGACACGGAGTTCTCCTTTCTCACTGGTCAGGGTCCGGTCGGCGAGTCTGGCCGCGAGCGCGGCCCGGCCGCGGGCGAGGCGGCTCTTGACGGCGCTGACGCTGGCGCCGGTCTCGGCAGCGACCTGCTCGACGGAGAGGTCGCACATGTGGTGCAGGACCAGGGCTCCTCGCTGCGCCTCGGGCAGGTCGCGGAGCGCGGCGACCAGCATGAGGTGCTCCTCGGAGGGCGGCTCGATGGCGGGTGGCTCCTGGCGGTGGTGGCGTCCGGCCAGCTGCAGGCCCCGGGTGAGACGTCGCCAGCGGGAGATGGCCAGCCGCCGGGCCGTGGTCCGGATCCATGCCTCCGGCGCGTGGCCCGACTCGAACGAGAACCTCCGGTCCCACGCGCGGATGAAGGCCTCCTGGACCACGTCCTGCGCCTCGGACCAGCTGCCGGTCAGTGCGTAGAGCTGCCCGGTCAGGCGGGAGAAGGACGCCGCGTAGAACGCGTCGAACTCCTGTGGCGTCATCAAGGGCCTCTCTCCCGGGACTGTCCGTCAGCTCGCGGCCGAAGCCGTGCGCGAGGAAGCGCTCCCCGGCCGCGAGGGTGGGAGCCGTGCCTCCTGGACGCGGTCTCCCGCCCTGTACGCACGAGAACCGTCCCGGGGTTGCACCGGCGGTCTGTTATCTGGATCACGTGCGCGAGTCGCGACCGGTCGGACGTAGGGGGGCGTACAGGGGTGCTGGGCGTCAACTGGATGCCCGCAGGAAGGGACACGGATCTCATGCGTATCCGCCCGGTCATGCTCATAGCCGCCACCGCGACCGCAGCAGCCCTCGCGACGGCGGGGGGACTGGCCACCGCCGCGACCGGCAGCTCCACGCCCACCGCCACGCCCACGGCCGCTCCAACGGCCCTCGGTCAGCCCGCCGCCGCACCCACCGCCAAGGCCGATGCCCCGGCGGCCCCCAGCAGCGGGGCCTCCGCCACCGGTGAGGCTGCCACCCCGACCGCCTCCACCGTGACCAGTACGGCGACGACCCCGATCGACGCCGGGGCCGTCGCCGGAATCCTGGCCTCCTGCCTGGGCTCCGAGGCCTCGCAGTTCCACTCGGTGCTTGCGGTTCGTACGCCCGTCGCCTCCTCGGACACGGACGGCGTGGTCATCGCCGTCAACTCCGCGAACCAGTACGTGCAGTGCGAGTCGAAGGGCAACAAGGGCAACAGCATGTCCTCGCCCGCGACGTTCATCAACGACCGCCTGTGGGGCGCCGGTCACCGGATCGAGTTCTTCGACAGCTTCAGCGCGCCGGCCGGTGCCGGGCAGTTCCTGTCGGTGGGCGCCGGGCACTACACGTCCGAGGTCGCCAAGGTCACCATCAGCTACGGCGACGACGCGACGCAGTACCCGGCCGTCATGGCGGGCGGCGCGTTCGTCTACGCGGCCGCCATCGCCACCGGCCACGACGCGAAGGCCGTCCCGCCGGCCCCCTACGTCCACGCCTTCAACAAGGACGGCAAGGAGATCTACAACCAGAAGACCCAGCCCAACATCAAGGGCGCCCACCAGTAGACGCTACGTCAGGCACACGGTGGTGGGGCGGTCACCCCGGCGACAACGCGGCAGACGCGCATCCCGGTCCGGCACCGCAACGTGCCGAAGCCGCTCGTCCACGAGCGGTTCCGCTCCACCAGCTCAGCGGGTGATGAACTCCCGCTGACACCTGAGTACTTCGGCGATGTGCGCGTCATCCCCGAGCTGGGCGTCACCACCCGCGCCGCCCTGCGCGACGCCCTCACCAGGCTCGCCACCACGTTTGATGCGAAGAGCCCGTACGGGCTCTTCGCATCAAACGTTGCCGAACTCGCCAGCCTGGACGGCGGCGACGAAGGACTGCCAGGAGCCGGCCGGGAAGACGAGGGCGGGGCCCTCAGGGTCCTTGGAGTCACGGACGGGCAGGACGCCTGCGTAGCCATCGGCCACCTCGATGCAGTCACCCCCCTGACCGCTGAATGTGCTCTTGCGCCACCGGGCACCGGAAAGGTCAACACTCATCCTCAAATTCCTTCCGAACCAAGCTGATCCGCCCAATCGACCCAGACTGGTTCAACGCTTCAACTTGAAGCCGATCGTAGTCCCTGGTCCACTCCGACAGTATCCGCGCGTCCCGCTCCAGGTAGCCGGTCTTGTGGCTCTCCGTGTAGCCCAGGAGCTTGCCGTTCGGCATGGTCAGCAGCGTGACCGTGTGGGCGAAGGGGCGAGCTTCCCCGAGGGAGATCGGCGCCACCTGGATCGTCACGTTGGGCTGCTCCGCGAGTCGTTCGAGATGCCGAAGCTGCCGAGCCATGACGGCAGGGCCGCCGATCGGTCGCCGCAGGTTCCATTCGTCGATGACGACGTGGACGAAGGGCGCCGGCGTGCGGGTCAGCCTCGCTTGACGGGCCAGCAAGTACTGAACCCGAGAGTCCGCCTGCTGCTGCGTTGCCGTGCCGCGTGAGACCAGGGCCTGTTCGTAGGCGGCGGCGTACTCCTCGGTTTGGAGGAGACCTGAGATCAGCCCCAAGTGGAACAGCCTGATGGCGACGGCCTCTGACTCCTTTGCCGCGTACTCCGGAAACCCCTCCTTGAGAGCGCCGTGGTTGAGCTGATCGAGCATTAGGGAGATCGTGCCACCGGTTTCCAGGGCCTGGTCGACCGCTTCTGCGAACGCCCGACTTGGTGGCACGATCCCACGTTCAATTCGCGAGATGTAAGAACCCGAGAACTTGATCTTCGCTCCGAGCTCGTCCTGCGTCAGGCCCTTGGCCTCCCGTGACCTGCGGAGTTGTACGCCCAGAGGAGCGTAGGGAGATGACGACGGGTCAAGTCGGCGCACGCGCACGGGCTTCCCCTTCTGAACCTCGGTGGTTTTGGTCAGTTCGGAAGCTTCCGATCGTAGTTGGCGCGACGCCATCATGACTACATCCAGTGAGGCGCTGACAGCGCAGAGCAAGTCATGGAGGTCCCTGTGGCCATGTGCAATCGAATCCCCGTTCCCCCGACCGAATCGAGGTGCTACCGGCCCCGGGTCGGCGAGTTGGTCAGGGACGAGACCACCGGCCAGGACGTCGTCCACATGGAGACGATCCGCGGACGCGCCTACATCCGTCCCCCGGGCGGCGGCGTCGAGCGGGACGTCGACGCCGCCAAGCTCAGTGAACTGCCGGACGGGCCGGGTGTGGTGGTGCACATCGTGCCCGACCGGCTGTGCGGCTTCGCCGACACCGGGGACAGCGAGCGCCCCGAATGAACACCGCAAGCGAGTGGGCCATCTCCATCGACCCCACGCCCGACGAGCCGGCCGAGTACGTCCTCGTCTGCATCTCCGAGGCCGCGCCCGGCGCGGCCTGCAACGAGTCCTCGGGCAGTCTCAACAGCCCCGAGGCCTACGGAGACTGGGCCGGTCGCCACACCGGCTCCCACCTCGACCACCGGAAGTACCGCCTCGTCGCCGAGGTGCCGATGCGAGTGTTCCAGGGAACGACGCTTTGACCCCCGCCGTACTCCTCCTCGCCGGCCTGCACGCGGCGACCCTCCTCGCCCTGGCCTTCGCGGCATCGGCGCACTCGATGCCCTCTCTGCGCTCAGGCGGAGAGTCCCCTACGGCTACCGACCCCCCCTGCCCCCTGACTCAACCCCCACCACCGCAACCCCATGGTGGCGGACCCCAACTCCGTTCGCGTGACTGGTTGGCGTAACGCCGCGAACGGCCCCGGCGGGCCTTCTGCTCCCCCCGCCGGCTACTCCGGGGGCGCGCTCCCCGGAGCAGCCGCCCTCTGTCGACACCTCCCGTGGCAGAGGGCGGCACCACTTGCCGCGTGCTACGGCCAAGCGCAGAGATTTGATCGGTGTCCCGCGGTCGCGCTTCGGTGCTGGCCGCCCGTGGCTCCGGGCAGCGCGTCCGCAAGAAGACTGACTAGTAATCAAAGTCAGGTGCTCCTGACAGGAGCACGCCCCACGAGCATTCTTGGAAGAGCGCAGAATCCGACCGACGTTGGAGGACGACATGGCCCTAGAGTTCCTGGGTATCTACCCGAACACGCCGGACGACGGTTCCCCGACCATCTGGCGGGACACGGAGACCGGCGACCTGCTCATCCAGTCGTACAAGGCCAGCGAGGCTGACATCCACGCCGCTCGGGAGGTCGGCTCGATCCCCGGCCACAGTACGGACATCCCGGATCACGAGTTCATGATCCGACTGCCCGAGAACATGATCCAGTTCATCCCCCGGCCCGAGAACAAGGACAACAGCGGTGGCAACAGCGGTTCGTGAGCAGCTGGCGAGGGCCAAGCACTCTGCGGTGCACCTGGAGATGCGGGACAGCTACATGGTCGACGACCCGGAGTTCATCGCCTGGCAGCAGGGCAAGCGGCTCGACCCGGCCGACCGGGAATCCTGGTGGCGGTCGTGGCTGGACGTGGTGACCGAGGCGACCGGCCGAGGGGTCGCCATGCGTCGCCTGCGCGTGGTCTCCGAGCCGGTCACCGACTACATCCGGTACGAGTACGACGTGACGTTTCCCAACATCGCGGCGGGCGAAGAGGTCCGGTGGTTGCCGCGCTCTCGCACCGGCGATCTGTTGCTCCCCGGTCTGGACGGCTGGGTCATGGACGGTCAGTTCGTGATCCTGCACCACTTCACTGGTGAAGGTCAGTGGGCCGAAGCCAAGATGGAGGTACGGGAGGACACCGCTCTGGCCGCCCAGTACCTCAAGGCTTATGAGGCTGCTTGGGAACGGGCCGTTCCGCACTCGGAGTACCATCCCGCCTGATCGGCAGCCGCGCACATGGCCGATTCGGCATCGTCGAGTGTTCAACGTGCCCGGCAGGGCCTCGCGGACCAGCTCCGCGAGATACAGCGGGATGCCGGGCTCAGCGGACGGGCCTTGGCCGCGGCCTGCGGCTGGTACCCATCGAAGGTCAGCCGTCTGCTGAACGCTCACACGTCCCCGTCCGAGACCGATATCCGGGCCTGGTGTCGGGTATGTGGTGTGCCGGAGCGGGCGGTCGACCTGATCGCCACGCTGCGGACCGTGGCGGGCCTGGCTGTTCACGGGGTGGCTGCGCGGGCACTGATCGCGGCTGCCCTTGGCGCACTGGGGTGACCGTGGCGAACCGGCGTGGAATCTCGTAGAACCCTGTCGCCCTGCTCTGAGTCCGATCCGTACCTTGCTGACTACGGATCGGAGTTGGCGGCAGGGACCGAGGTCATGTCGCAGATGGCGGACTCGGACAGCTTGAACGGTCGGATTGGGTCCGCAACGCCGAACGGTCCGGTCATCAGTCGGTGACCGGAACTCCCACAGTGTGAGGAGTTATCAGCATGCGTCACGACCCGCCGGAGAGGCCGCCCGGCCCCATGCCGCCCGACGTCGTCACCGCCCCCGCCGAGTAGGAGGAGTCACCATGCGCGTCGAGACGATCGTGTCCAAGCACAAGGGCAACGAGAAGCCCCCGCCGAAGCACGCGGGCAAGCCCGCCGAGGAGAAGCCCGTGCAGCCGTCGAAGTAGTCGTTCACAGCAGACTGGCGGGCCCCTCGCGTGCGTCGGTGAGGGGCCCGCTTCCTATCGTCAAGGGAGAGCATCGATGGCCGATCGTCTCGTCATCTCGTACGAGTCACGCCACTTCGCGGATGTTGACTGGTCGAAGAACGCGGATCGCTGGAGGGCCAACTTTTACGAGAACGGGGGCAAGATCTTCGGCAAGGCCGACATCACCCGTGTCATCCCCGGTGTCACGCCGAACCCCCGGGAGGCGCTGGGGCAGGACCCCGGTCTTCTCGACCGCATTCCGCGTGTGGTCTTCGCCGAGGACGGGGCGCTCGCCCCGATGGTGGCCGAGCTACGGCCCTCGTTGCTGCTCCTGTTGGAATCCGTCGAGGTCTCGGCCGAGTGGCGAGGGAAAGGCGTCGGGATGCGCCTGGCCGTCGAGGCGCTGCGTCGGCTGGCGGTGCCTGGGGCGCTCGCCGTCTGTTACCCGGCGCCGATCCACGACCACGGGCCGGACGAGCCGTGCAGCTACGACTCGGACGACCCGGAGGTGCGGCGGCCGGACGAGGAGGCCATCGAGAGGCTTCGGAGGGCCTGGGAGGGGCGTGGGTTCTCGTTGCTCGCGGAAGGGGTCTACGCTCGCCGGACGGAGCCGTGCTGAGGGGGCCAGAGTTCGCAGTGGCGCGCACCGAATGGGCTCGGCTTCCCGCCGAGGCACGGGAAGCCGTAGAGGCGCTGACCGGCCCTGTCGTCAAGGCGCAGAGTGCGGACAACGGGGTCATGTCCGCCTTCGCCAGCCTGTTGCAGACGGCCGCCGGCGAGGTGTTCGTCAAGGGCGTGCCGACCGACGCGCCGGGGGCGTGGGTGTACCGGCACGAGGCCGACGTGTCCGCGCTGGCCCCGCTGAGCGCGTCCCCGAAGTGGCGCACGGAGGGCGGCGGGTGGAACTTCTACGGGTACGAGGTCTGGGGCGGCCGTCACCCCGACTTCTCGCCGGAGTCCCCGGACCTGCCGTTCGTCGCGGCGACGCTCGCCGTGGTGTCGTCCTGCCCGTGGCCCGCCGTCATCAGCAAGAAGCCGCTGAGCGACCGCCTGGTCCGGTTCGTCCCGCCGGACGGTGTGGGGGCACTGGACGGCTACTCGCTGGCGCACACGGACATGGGGGAGTTCAACCTGATCGCGTGCGGCGCGCAGGTCCGGGTGATCGACTGGGCACTGTCGTGCCCGGGACCGATGTGGACGGACGCCGCCCTGTGGGTGCCCCGGCTGATCGCTGCCGGGCACAGCTTCGAAGGCGCCGACCGGGCGGCGCGGGGCATCGCCGCGTACCGCGACGCGGACCCCAACCGGCTGGCCGTGTTCGCCCGGACCATCAGGGCCGCCTGGTCGGCGCGGACGGCCGAGGACCCCCTCCCGCAGCGCGTGAAGCTCGCGGAGGCGGCGGAGGCCTGGGCGGCGGTGTACGAGTGACCGAGAATGACCCCGTCCTGCGGCTCGTCGATTCGAGTAGAACCAACGACGGAGGGCCCCGTGCTGGATCACCTCATCACGCAGGACGACAGCCTGCGGATGGTCCCGACCGACCGGAGCGAGCTGACCACCGCGATCGGCCAACTCCACGTCGAGCTGAGGGCCTTGCCCGAGGGGACCGACCCTGATCGCACTCGGGTCCTGTCCAGATGGATCGGCATCGGGCAGATGTGCCTGGGCAACCACGAGGAAGCCCGTACGATCCTCCGGCAGTCGCTCGACCTCGCCGCAGCGCTCGGCAACACCCGGGCCGTCGTCGCCACCGGGCTCAACCTCGGCGACGCACACCGCTACGCCGGCGACGTGCAGACGGCGGACGCCCTCTACCGCAGCGCCCTCGACGCCGCGCGAAGCCGGCATCCGGAACTCGTCGACTTCGCGCTCCAGCACACCGGCAAGCACCTCATGGAGCGGGGCGACCTCGCGGGCGCGCGGGCTCATCTACGAGAGGCGCTGCGCCTGCGGATCGCCAAGGGGGACACAGAGCTGGTCGAGTCCACGCAGGCCGCTCTCGACAGGGTGGACCTGCTGATCGGCCGGACCGACGCAGCGGTGGCGGGTGCCGGACGGTCAGACGGCTCGGGTGCGGGCACGATGGCAGCAGGTGGCATCGGAGCCATGCTGGGGGAGACCCGGGGCCGCCGAACCGGGTGGCCGCCGGCAGTGGAGGAGAGGGGACGACGGTGAAGCGACGGCAGTTCCTCGGCGCAGCGGCCGCGGGGGCAGGGATGGCTACCCTGCCCGGCATCGCGGAGGCCCGGCAGGGCAGCGACGCGGGTGATCTCGCCTACCTCGGCGGGGCGTTCGAGCGCCATCGGGGCGGCTACCACGGGCGCCCGCCGGGTGTGGTGCTTGCGCAGATGCGGGCCGACCTGGATCTCCTGCGCGAGGTGTTGAGCCGCCCCCACCCCGCCGATGCCCGGGCGGACCTGGCCCGCACTGCTGCCGGGATCACCGGTCTCGTCGCGATCATCCAGCACGACCGGGGTGACCAGCGCGAGTCGTACGGCTGGTTCGCCACCGCAGAAAGGGCCGCCCAGGAGTCCGGTGACCGGCACATGCTGGCCTGGGTCCTGGCGCGGCACGCCATGGTGCCGCTCAACTACGGCGCCCCCGGCGCGGCCGCCGCGCTGGCGGCCCGCGCCCGCACCGCAGCGGGCACTGCCCCGACCGCTGCGGTCGCGCTGGCCGCAGCGGTCACCGCGCGGGCACTCGCCGCCGTCGGCGACCGCCGGGGCGCGCTGCGTGCGGTGGCCGACGCCCGGACCACCGCCGAGCACCTGGACGCCGTCCAGGCCGCCGACACCTGGTTCGGCTACCCGCTCCAGAAGCACCACGTCCACCTCTCCCAGACGTTCACCCTCATGGGCAACACCCGCGAGGCGTACGCCGAGCAGGAGGCCGCACTCGCCCTCACCCGGTCCGCCTCCGTGATGACCCGCGCCCTCCTGGCCACGGACACCGCGACGTGCCTGAGCGGGGACGGCGATCCCACCGCAGCGGCGGACATGGCGGCCGAGGTCTGGCAGCGGCTCCCCGACGCCTTCCGCGACGGCCTCGTACGCTCCCGGGCCGAAGCGCTCCACCTCACGCTCCCCGGTGTGGCCCGGGCCAGGCTCGGCGAAGCCCTCGTGAGCTGATCGGGCCGCTTGGCGCGGCTCCGGGCGCCGAAGCACGCGGGCAAGCCCGTCGAGGAGAAGCCCGCGCAGCCGTCGACGTAGTCGTTCGCAGCGGACTGGCGGGGCCGCTCGTGGAGCGGTCGCGGGCTGCGGCATGAACGCGGTTCCGTCGTGCGATGCTCGGTCTGTTGATCGAGAAGAGGGGGACGTGTGCTGCTGACGCTGACCGGTGGTGCGGGGGCGGGGAAGACGACGCTGGCCGGTGCGCTCGTGGCGTCTGCGGGGGAGGGCCCGGCGAGCGTGTTGCACGGTGACGACTACTACTTCACCACTCCCGGGCGAGGGATTTGGGCGCGGGACGAGGCTGGGATCGCGCGCCTGGATGTCGGGGATCCGCGCTCGGTGGACATGGAGCGGCTCGATGCCGACACCGACGCCGCGCTCGCCGTCGCGCCCGTCGTGATCGTCGACGGGCTCTTCGCCCGCCGGGTCGCTCCGCAACGGCCTTGCCTGCGCCTCGACGTCTTCGTCGACCTCGCGGCGGACCTTCGGTTGGCGCGCAAGATCGAACGGAAGTGCGTCAGGGGCGGCTTCCCGTTGGAGGTTCTCCTGCGGAACTACGTGGACCTGCGGCGGGCCGCCCACGAGCGTCACATCGAGCCGCTGCGGGACGAATGCGACGTGGTCGTCGACGGCACGCTGACTCCGGGGATCTTGGCCGAGCAGATCTGGTCAGCAGCCGCCGCCCACGCACCCGGCCTTCCGTGACACCACGGGCTGTCCGGAGCCGTTCGCGTCCAACCACCGGGGTGCGCTGTGGGCGGTGGCCGACGCCCGGACCACGGCCGAGCGCCACCCTGCCTCCGGACGGGCTGCCGCGCAGGAAGTCGGGCGGGCCGACTTCCTGCGCGGGGGCCTCGGGGTGCCGGGTGGGTGGTGGGGTCAGGCTGAGGTGTTGAGGGCTGANNNGTACGGGGGGGGGGGGGGGGGGGGGGGGGCCCCCCCCCCGCCCCCGCCCCCCCCCCCCCCCGCCCCCCGGGGGGCGCGCGGGCCGGCGGGGGGGGGGGGCCCCCGCCCCCCCCCGCGGGCCTCGGGGTGCCGGGTGGGTGGTGGGGTCAGGCTGAGGTGTTGAGGGCTGCGACGGCGATGTTGACGGTGCCGGTGGCGGTGCGGCCGAGGTCGTCGCGGACGGTGTAGGTGAAGGTGTCGCAGCCGGTGAAGCCCTCGGCGGCGGTGTAGCGGACCTTGCCGTCGGCGATCGTGGCGGTGCCGTTGCCCGGGGTGGAGACGGCGGTGAGGGTCAGGCCCCGGCTGTCGGTGCGGCCGGTGCCGCCGGCGGTGGCGAGGGCGTCGATGGTGGTGGTGCCGCCCTGGGTGGTGGCGCCGGCGGCGGTGCGGGCGATCGGGGCCTGGGGGAGCTGGGTGCTGCCGTAGTAGGTGAGGAGGGCGTAGGTGCCGTCGCCCAGGTCGATCAGTTCGAGGCTCTGGGGCTGGGTGCCGTTGTAGGGGGTGGTGGTGACGGCGCCGGAGGAGCGGTCGACGGTGATCGCGGCGCCGGTGGCGGTGTTGCGGATTCCGGTGGAGCCGTCGTTCTGCGGGGTGAGGGAGAACCGCTGCGTGGCCAGGCCGAGCGAGGGGGCGGCGCCGACGGTGAGGCCGTCGACGGTGGTGGTCATCACCAGGCCGGTGGCGGGGTTGCGGATCTCGGTGGAGCCGTCGCCCCGGGGTGCGAGGGTGAACTTCTGGGCCGCGTTGCCGTCCTGGAACGCCGAGCCGGTGACGAGGACCCCGGACACCGTCAGGGCGGTGCCGCTGACCGGTTGCGCGACGGCGTCGTTGGTGTCGGCGACGGCCACCCGCGCGGTCGCGGTGGAGCGCTGACCGAAGATGTCGCGGATGGTGTACGTGAAGGTGTCGCAGCCGGTGAAGCCCGCGGCGGGGGTGTAGCGGACCCTGCCGTCGACGATGGCGGTGGTGCCGTTGGCGGGCTTGGAGGCGCCGGTGACCGTCAGGTCGAGCGGCCGGGTGGTGCCGGTGCCCGAGGCGTTCGCGAGGACGTCGACGTCGACGGCCCGGCCCTTGCTCGTGGCGGCGGCCGAGTCCCGGGCCTGCGGTTCCTGCGGGAAGGTGTGGTCGGGGTAGAACGCGCGGATGCCCCAGGAGCCGTCGGCCTGCCGGACCAGTTCGAAGCTCTGGGGCTGGGTGCCGTCGTAGGCCTGGCCGGAGACGGTCGAGCCGTTCATGGTGAGGGCCAGCTTGTCGCCCTGGTAGAGGCTGCGGATGCCGAAGGAGCCGTCGGCCTGCTTGACGACCCGGAAGCTCTGCGGCTGGGTGCCGTTGTAGGTCCGTCCGGAGACGGTCGAGCCGTTCATGGTCAGGACGGAGTCCTTGCCCTGGTAGAAGCTGCGGATGCCCCAGGAGCCGTCGGCCTGCCCGACGAGCGCGAAGCTCTGGGGCTGGGTGCCGTTGTAGGTCAGGCCGGAGACGGTCGAGCCGTTCATGGTGAGGACGTTGGCCGTGCTCGCCTGCGCCGGCGCGGCGGTGACGCCGACGCCGACGATGGCGGAGCAGATCAGGGCCGTCGCGGTGCGCGCGCGGCCGGTGGGGATGGACATGTTCCTCTTCCTCGGAGCGGGGGAGTGCCCGGGAAGCCCCCGGGCAGCGGCCAGCCTGCCGAGGGAGGTTCGGCTCGGATTGATTTTGCGCGGGATTGAACACGTTTGAGTGCGGATATTCACTCGCGCGTGCAGATATCGATCGCTCGGTTGTCGGTTGCGTAACCAGTCGGTGGCCTGTCCCGGAAGGCCCCGAAAGGCCCAGAAAGGCCCCGAAAGGTTCCCGAAGGCTCCGGAAGGTCAGGTACCGGCCCGCTCGGGTGGGGAGTTGAGGGCGGCGAGCATGGCGGGGGTGAAGCCGAAGGCGTAGGTGAGGGCGCAGGAGGCGAGGGCGGAGGTGAGCCAGCCGGTGGTGTAGATCAGGACGGCCGGGGCGATGCCGTGACTGCCGTCGAGGAGGGGGAGGAGGACGAGGCCGGAGGGGCCGATGGCGGTGGAGCCGGTGGTCAGGCCGAGTTGGGCGAAGAGGCCGACCAGGCCGCCGCCGATGGCGGCGCCGATGCCCGCGGTGACGAAGGGGCGGACGAGGGGGAGGGTGACGCCGTAGATCACGGGTTCGGCCACCCCCAGGACGCAGGTGGGGAGGGCGGAGCGGATCACGCGGCGGAGGTCGGGGTTGTGCTTGGCGTGCAGGTAGACGGCCGCGGCGGCGCCGGCCTGGCCGCCGCCGGCCATGGCGAGGATCGGGTAGAGCACGCTGAAGCCCTGCTGGCCGATGAGGGTGGCGTGGATGGGGATCAGGGCCTGGTGGAGGCCGAGCATGACGAGGGCGGCGAAGGTGCCGCCGAGGACGACGCCCGCGCCGACGCCCGCGTGGGCGAGCAGCCAGGTGGCGCCGTGGCCGATGCCGTCGGCGACCACTCCGGCCAGGGGCATCAGGACCATCAGTGCTGCCAGCCCCGAGACGGCGACGGCCACGGTCGGCACCAGCAGCATCCGCAGCGCCTCGGGTACGTGCCGCTTGGCCCGGCGTTCGACGGCCGCGCAGAGCACCGCCGCGCCGAGGGCGCCGAGGACGCCGCCCTGGCCGGGCTTGAGGTGGCCGAAGAGGGTGTGGGTGACGTTGGCGACGCCCGGGTACACGACGATCCCGGCCACCGCACCGCCCAGGACCGCCGTCCCGCCGAACACCTTGGCGGCGTTGTAACCCGCGAACACGGCGATGAGGGACATGAAGCCCTGGGAGAGCGCGGTGGTGATGGGGACGACGCCGCTGAGTGACTGCCAATGGGTGGACAGGTAGAGGGAGTTGAGGAGTCCGCCGAGGCCCGCGATGACACCGCAGGCGATCAGGGCGGGGATGAGGGGGACGAAGACGTCGGCGATCCGGCGCAGCAGCAGCTTGGCGGGGGTCGCGTTGCGCCGCCGGTTGGCCTCCCGCAGGGCCTCGCCCCGCGCGGTCGGCCCGGCCTCGCGCACCAGGTCCTCGAAGGCCTCCGCCACCGGCCCGACCGCCGCCGGGCCCAGCACGATCTGGAAGGTGTCGTCCTCCACCACGCCCAACACCGCCGGGTGGTCGGCGATCCGCTGCCCGAGGAGGAGGCCCGGATCGGCGATGCCGAGGCGCAGGCGGCTGATGCAGTGGGCGACGGAGGTGACGTTGCCCGGCCCGCCGACGAGGTCGAGCAGGTCGCGGGCGGTCTGGGCGTGGGTGCTGGGCTGCGGCATCCGGAACCACCTTTCAGGGGAGGGCCCTTCGATGCTGCGCCCGGGAGCCGGTTCGTGGAAGAACCCCCACCGTCAACTTGCATACAGCCCGTCACCGTTGCGGGGGATGCCGGCGGGACGGGCGGCGAAGGCGGGACGGATGGCGAGGGCGGGACGGACGGCGAAGGCGGGACGGACGGCGAGGGCGAGGTGGCGGCGGTGCCGGCCCTGCTGCGGCCACGGCGGTGCGGGCCGGGCGTGTCCTCGGGAGAGCACCCGGCCCGCGTCATGTCGGCGCTGCCGCGCCGTTGTTCACGCGTCGAGTTGCCGGAACACCGAGCTGAACTCGTACTCCGCCTGCTCCGGGACCCCCGAACAGGTCATGGACAGGGTTCCCGCGGCACAGGGGTGGTCTCGCTGGATCTGCCAGAAGGACAGCAGCCCCATGTGCTTGGCCCGGGCCCAGCGCAGGAGCTGCTGGGCGTCCTCGCGCCCGAAGACCTGCCCCGCGCTCACGTTGACACCGATCATCGTGGTGACACCGATCCGGTGCCAGAGCCGGTCACGGTCGGCGTGCTTGTACGCCTTCGAGAGCTGCTCGTGCAGACCCTCGGACGCCGTGATGGCGGCGGTGCCCATGGTGCCGGGGTTCTGGCGGTAGTTCAGGGCCATGAGGTTCCACCTGTCGACCCTCACGTGGTGGGCCACGGCCCCCCGGAGAACCCGCAGGCCCTCCGGGGTCAGCCCGTCGGGCTGGGCCGGGAGGGTGTACATGGTGTGCAGGGTCCGGCCCTCCCGCGCATACTCGGCCTGGAGTCGGGCGACCGCCTGCGAGCGGCGGTCGTTGGCCGCATCGTCGGCCAAGGTGCCGCGCTCGATGTCGAACTCCACCTTGTCGGCCTGCAGGCGATCGATCACGCTGCGGTAGGTGGCGACGAGTTGACCGACGTCCTTGATGCCCTGCGCGAGGTCGTTGGTGTCGGCACCGCCGAAGGACACCACCACGTCCCCACCGGCCCGGCGGAGTTCGTTGATCTCCGGCACCATGAAGTTCCCCGAGACGGGGAGCCTGTCGTCCGTGTTCCACACCGGCGTCCTGTTGTCCGAGCCGGCCACGATCAGGGTGACAGCGAACTGTTTTGCTCCGCTGTTTGCGGCGAGCGCGGCCAGGTTCGGTCGCGAGGAGAGGGAGGAGTCGACGTACGGAACGTACGGGGCGAAGGCGCCGCTGCCCGGTACGGCTTCGAGCACCTGCTCTTCGCCCTGCGGCGCGGCGCTGCCCACTCCGGCGAGCGTCGAGGCGCTCAGGGTCAGGCACACGGTGCCGATGGTGACGAGTTGTCTTATGACGAATTGTCTTTTCACAGTCATCCTCGGAACTGGATGGGCGTTCCTTGCACGGTGGTGCCGCAATCTGGAGACCCGGTCGCGATGGGCTGGAAAGGGCAGGAGACCGGCGACCTTGCGTCCACGGGAGCCGGTTCGTGGAAGAACCCCCGCCGTCAACTCGCTTACGGGCCGCCACCATTGCGGGGGATACTGGTGGGATGGACGGCAAGGGTGGGATAGCGGAGGCGGTGGCGGCACTGCCGCGCTCGCGCCGGGGCGGGAGCGGGATGGGCCCGCTGGAGTTGCTGGGGCGGCAGCGGCACGAGGACAGCCACGAGCGGTACCTGGCGTTCCTGCTCGACCCCCGGACGGGGCACGGTCTCGGCGCCGGGCTGCTCGGGGCGCTGCTTACGCTGGCGGGCAGGCCCGAACTCGCCGACGCCCCGGGGCTCGTACGGGCCGGGGTGCACCGGCAGGTGCGCGGGGCGAGCAGTCGGCCGGACCTGATCGTCACCTGGCCCGGCGGCAGCCTGCTCGTCGAGCTGAAGGTGGACTCCCGGGAGGGGCACCAGCAGACCACCCGCCAGGGCGACGACTTCGCGGACCTGCACGAGCCCGTCTTCGTCTACCTCACTCCCGGCGGCCGTCCGGCGGGGGACGGGCGGTTCCGGCCGGTCTCCCTGCGCGACCTCGCGGGGCACCTGGCCCGGCTGCTCGAAACCGCCGGTACGACGGCGCCGGGGCGCCGGCACGCGGACGACTACCTCAGCGACCTGGAGAGCACGGTGGGCATCAGCACGGACGACGACGAGGACGCCCGCCTCTGGCTGACGCACAGCACGGCGATGCTGGCGGCGCAGGAGGCGACGAGGCGGCTGCTGCGACAGCTGGCGGGGAGGGTGCTGACGGAGTTCGAGGGGCTGGCAGCCGAACTCGGCGAAGGGGTCGTGGTGAGCTCGTTCCCCTACGAGGCCGCCGGAAAGCTGGGGACGTACCCGGAGACGGCCGTCCTGCTCAGCCGGCCGCAGTGGCTGGAGGGCGGCGAGGTGCTGCTCGGATTCGGGTTCGGCGTCCGCTGCCGGACTTCGCAGAAGCACCCCGGCCCGGACCCGGACGACTGGAGGTTCCGGCCCTTCCACGGCATCTACTGCGCCGACTCCACGGTGCGGTCCGCCGTCACGAAGCGCTTCGCGACGGGCGATTGGGGCGGCTGCTGGGGCTGGTCGGAGCAACTGCCGCTCCCCCCGCACCCTGAGGGCGTCGGCTTCCTCGACCACCACGGCCCCGCCGTCGCCGCCCTGGTGCGGCGGGCCTGGCAGGACCGGATCGCCACCGTGGACGCGCTCTGGGCCGAGCACCGGGCCTCGTAGCCAGGGAAGCTACGAGGCCCGGTGCTCCGTCAGTGCGGGATCTTCAGTCCTGGATCTTCAGCGCGGGATCTTCAGCGCGAGATCCTCGGCGGATGCCTAGTAGGACTTCCAGAACTGGTTGTTGCCGTAGTTGTACGGCCACTGGACCATCTGCGTGCCGTTGGCCGTGCTGCCGTTCGGGTTGTCGATGACCATCCAGCTGTTCTTGTTCCGGAGGGTGACCTGACCCGAGGAGTCCCTGCCCGAGACGACCCACTTCTGGTTGTCACCGCCGTTGCACGAGAACTGCTGCAGCTGGGTTCCCTGGCTCTTGCTGAGCCAGGGAACGTCCAGGCAGTCCCCGGACGCGTAGTTCACGAGCGTGCTGTACCCGTCGCTGGTCGGGTAGACGACCCACTTCTGGTTGTCACCGCCGTTGCAGGTCCACTGCTGCACCGGCGCGCCGTCGCTGTGGTTGTTGCCGGGGATCTCCAGGCACTTGCCGCTCGCGCCGTTGGACAGGAACGTGTGGTACGTGGCGCTCGCCGGCGAGGCGCCCACCAGTGCCACCGCCGCCGCGATCGTGGTGGCCGCGGCCAGGGTTCCGGCGCGCAGCGCCAGTCGGGTTGCCGTCTTCTTCATGTGAAGCTCTCCTCAACTCATCGTCCCCCGTCGGCCGTGTGGTCAGGCCGCCGAGCCCAGGAGACTGGGCGTTGCAGACCGTATCAAACGATCTTCATCACCACGGCATCGACAGGTTGACGCCGCCTCATCACCACCTCCCGACACGAGAGAACAGCGCGCCGCCCGGACGGAATGGTCCCGTCCGGGCGGCGCGCCCCGGTGAGTCAGGCCCGGATCAGCCGTCGTGGTCGGCCGAGGGGATGTACGCGCCCGGGACGTCGTTCGGGGCGAGGATGGTGGACTCGCCCGGGTAGGGCTGCGTCCAGTTGTGGGTCTGGTACCAGGTCAGGTGGTTCATCTGGGCCGGGTTGACGCGGTCCGGCTTGGCGTTCGGGCCGGTGAGGTGCTGGTCGTTCTTCCACTGGTCCCACTGCGCCGCCAGGCCCTGCTCCGCCGTCGGCGGGGCGACGGTGGTGGGCGCCGGGGCCGGCGCGGCCCGGTTGTTCGGGGCGGCGGCCGCAGGGGCAGCCGTCGCGGGAACGTCCACGCCGCAGGACGGCGGGGTCTTGAGCCCGTCCGTCAGCGAGGTCCGGTTCGGCACGGCGTTGAACGGCGTGAAGTCCGGCTTGCCGGTGAAGGCGGTGGCCATCGGTGTGGCCGCGCTGTCCTTCTGGTTCATCGGCTTGACGCCGAGGATCTGCTCGATGGTGCGGACCATGGTGATCTGCGAGTAGAAGCGGCTGTCCACGGTGCCGTGCTGCGCCCACGGGCTGATGACCTGGATCGGCGCGCGGTGGCCGTCCACGTGGTCGAGCCCGGCCTGGGAGTCGTCCTCGACCACGAAGATCGCGGAGTCCTTCCAGTACTCGCTGTGCGAGATCTCGTCGACGATCTTGCCGGTGGCCAGGTCGTTGTCCGCGACGGACGCGGCCGGGCTCGCCGGGCCGCCGGTGTGGTCGCTGGAGAGCCACAGCATGTTGAGGGCAGCCGGGCCGTTCTGCTCGAAGTCCTGCTTCCAGACCTGGTACCGGTACACGTCCGGCACGTCGAGGTCGAACTTCGGGAAGCCGGGCACCGACACGCTGTTGAGCGAGGGGATCGGCGAGGAGGAGTTGAGCGGGTAGGCGGTGGGCTTCCCGGTCGCGTCCATGGTCTTCGAATCGCAGTACAGGTTCTGCCAGTTGGCGCCGTCCGGCTTGGTCAGGAACTGGTGGAACTCGCCGAAGTCCCGCACGTCCTGGCCGGTGGCCTGCACGCCCGTCCAGAGGAAGCCGCTGCGCTGGTGGCCCAGGGCGTCGTCCTCGGTGTCGTAGCTGCGCTCGTACTCGCCGGCGGAGGACTCGGTGTACGCCGGGTTGTCCGCCTGCATCAGCCAGTTGTGGCCCTCGGCGGAGTTGGTGCCTATGTCGTACGTGTTGTCGTAGACGCCGAACTGCCGGGCCAGCGCGTGCTGGTTGGGGGTGACGGCCTCGCCGAACTGGGCGAGCTTCGGGTCCCCGTTGCCCTTGCCCAGGTCGCCGAAGAGCTGGTCGAAGGTGCGGTTCTCCTTGACGATCAGGAAGACGTGCTTGATCGTCGACGGGTCGCCGATCCGCTCGGGCACCGGGACGGGCTTGGCCTGGCGCCAACCGGCCGTCTTGACCGAGCCGTTGGTCCAGCCGTTCTGGCGGAAGACCTTCTCCGTCTGGGAGCGGATGTCCTTGTCGCCGGGCAGGGTGAACCAGGTCAGGCTGGACGTGGTGTCGTGGGTGTTGTGCGCGCCGGTGGAGTTGGGGCGCAGGGCGTCGATGCCGCGGGTGTTGGAGACGAGGACCCGGGAGCCGACGGTGGTGACGGCCGCCGGGAAGTAGTCGGTGGGCAGCAGGCCGACGTAACTCACGGGCTCCTGGGCGCCCTTGAAGCGGTACACGGCCACGGCGTCGGCCCGGCCGAGGGTGACCAGCAGGCGGCCGTCGTCGGTCAGGGTGATGCCGGTGGGCTCGTAGCCGACGGAGGCCTCCGGCCAGGGCTTGGTGGAGATGCGCTGGACGACCTTGTCGTGCTTGGAGTCGATGACCGACACCTGGTCGGAGCCGGTGTCCGCGACGAACAGCACGCCGTTCTTGCCGTACAGGGCGGTCGGGTGCAGGCCGACGTCGATGGACTCGACCGGGGCGTTCAGGTCCTCCAGCTCGATCACGCTGACGGTGCCGCTGGTGGCGGCGCCCGTGTCCGGGTCGGCGGGGACCTGGGTGCCGTAGGAGTTGAGGGTGTCCTCGCCGGCCTCGGGCGTGCGGCCGCCCTCGTTGCCGACGTACAGCTTGTTGCCGACCTGGGCCAGCTCGCGCGGGGCGTTGCCCACCGCCCAGCTGCGCTGGACGGTGCCGGTGGCGGCGTCGATGGCGACCACGCGGTTCTGGCCGTTGACGGCCGCGTACACGGTCTTGCCGTCGGCGGAGAAGACCACGCCGGAGGCCAGGGCGTGCTTGTCGCCGTCCGCCGCGATCGGCACCGCGACGGGCGCGGAGAGGGTGCCGTCCGCGTTGACGGTGAAGCGGGTGAAGCCGTCGAGCTGGCCCAGCCACAGCTGCTTGCCGTCGGGGGAGTAGGCCGGGGGCGCCTGGCCGACCGACTTGTTCGGGATGCGCAGCTCGTCGGCCTTGGCGGTGCCGACGCGCTGCACCACCTTGTTGGTCTTGAGGTCGACGATCACCAGCGCGGCGTCGCCGTCGGCCACGGAGGCGGCCAGGTGGGTGCCGTCCGGGCTGGCCTTGGAGGCCATGATCTTGCCGGAGTTGATGACCAGCCGGTCGCCGTAGGGGGCGATGTACTGGTCGGCGGAGACGAGTTGGCCGTTCTCGTAGACCTTGCCGACCTGGTCGGTGCCGAACTGGTTGGTGGCGGCGAAGGCGGTGCCCGTCGCGACGCACACCGCAGTGATGCACGCGGTGGCGAGCGTGGCGCGGCGGCCTGTGGAGTGGCCGAGGAGGGCGTACGGCTCCTTGCGGACCCGGCGGCGACGCGTGACCTGCATGACGTCAATTCCTTCTGGGGAGGGGGAAGTACGGACGGTGCGGGGAGCGTGTCAGGAGGGGGAGGCGGCCAGCAGCGGGATCTGGGCGTCGAACTGCCACAGCGGGTTGGGCGCGTCGCCGACGGAGGTGTGGACGAGGAAGTAGCCGTTCACTTCCTTCGGGCCGTCGCCGTCCGCCATCACCCGGCCGTCCGAGGTGATGTTGAGCTGGTAGACGGCCGTTCCGGGGGCCGGCGCGCCGGGCAGGTGCCAGGTGACCACGCAGCGCCAGTCGTTGCCGGGGCCCTGCGGGTCGACCTGGCCGTCGCCGCGGTCGCAGGCGGTGGAGACCTGGAGGTCGGCCTCGGTGACGGCCGGGCGGTTCAGCTGCTGGGTCTGGAGGCGGTACAGGTGGGCGAACACGGTGGACACCTCGTGCTGCACCTTCGCCTGGGTGACGCCCTCGCCGCCTTCGTCCCCGGAGGGCGCGGCGACGGCGACGGCGGCCGTGCTCAGCGCCAGCAGGCCGGCCAGCGGCAGCACCCCGTACGTGAGGGTGCGGCGGCGCACGCCGTCCTCGGCGCCATTGGTGAAGTCCCGCCGTACGAAGATCAGATAGGCGGCGGTGGTCGCCACGGCGGCCCACAACAGGCTCACCGCGACGGAGACCAGCAGCTCGCCCGGGCGCGACGGATCGGCGAACAGGCCGTTCCAGGAGACGAAGGCGTAGCCCGGCAGCGCCAGGCGCAGCGCGACCGGCAGCGGCAGCATCTGCGCCAGCTGCATCACCACGGCCGACAGCGCGGGGACGAGCAGGCCCATCGGGGAGCGCCCGAGGAGGACGGAGCCGAGCAGGCCCAGCGCCGCCAGCGCGAGCGTCGGGGCGAGGGCGCAGGCCCAGGCGAGGAGGACGGCGCCGGCGGCGTCGGAGGAGGAGAGCAGGTGGCCGTCCACGCCGACCAGCGGCTCGTCGCCGACCGCCGCCAGGCCGCCGACGACGCTGGACGCCACCAGGCCGAGGACGAGGAGGACGAGGACGGTCAGGCTGGCCAGGGCCTTCGCGGCGAAGAGCCGGCGCGGCGAACGGACCGTCACCAGCAGGTGGCGCCACGTCCCGAGGCGGTCCTCGGAGGCGAAGACGTCACCGGCGACCACGGAGGTCAGCAGCGGCAGCGCCCAGGAGCCCGCGAAGCCCAGCACCACCAGGGGGCCCGCCCAGCCCGTCGCGTGCATCCAGCGGCCGAACAGGGTGTCGGAGGGCAGCACGCCCTGCTGGGCGACGGCGGCCACGAACAGGCCCGGGGCCGCCCAGCAGGCCAGCACCAGCAGGCGCACCCGCCACTGGGAGACGAGCTTGACCAGCTCGAAGCGGTAGACCCGGGGGGTCGGGACGCTCCGTGTCCGCGTCCTCGGTTCCGTCATGGTGGCGGTCATCGCTCGCCCTCCTGCTGCTGGTCGGTCAGGGCGAGGTAGGCGGACTCCAGCGGCGAGACCACGGGCGCGACCTCGCGCACCCGCACGTCCGCCTGCACCAGGGCCGCCAGCAGCTCCTCGACGGCCGGGGCGGTGGCGCGCACCACCAGCGACTCCGTGCCGCGCCACGCACCCGCGCCGTCCAGGACGGTGACCCCGGCGGTGCCGGTCGCTACACGGCGGGCGGCGGCCGGGTCGGAGGTGAGCAGGCGGTGGGCCAGCGGGCGGCTGTCGGTGGCGAGCTTGCCGAGCGGGCCGGAGAAGCGGACGCGGCCGGTGGCGAGGATCGTCACCTCGTCGCAGAGGGCCTCCAGGTCGTCCATGCGGTGGCTGGACAGGACGACGGTCACGCCGTCGGCGGCGAGGCGCTGCAGGGCGGTGTGCACATGGCGCTTGCCGGCCGGGTCCAGGCCGTTGGAGGGCTCGTCGAGGATCAGCAGCCGGGGCTCCGTCAGCAGGGCGGCGGCCAGGCCGAGGCGCTGGCGCATGCCGAGGGAGAAGCCCCGGACGCGGTCGTCGGCGACCTCGGTGAGGCCGACCTCGGCGAGGACGGCGTCGACGCGGGCGGCGTGGTCCGTCTCGCCGCGCAGGGCCGCGAGGGCGGCGAGGTTGCCGCGGGCGGTGAGCGACGGGTACAGCCCGGGCCCGTCCACGAACCCGGCCACGCCGTCCGGCGCCCCGGCGCCGCGCCCGATCGGTCTGCCCAGCACCTCCAGCTCGCCGCCGTCGGCCGCGGCCAGCCCGAGCAGCAGCCCGAGCAGCGTCGTCTTCCCGGCACCGTTCGGCCCGGCCAGTCCGTGGATCTGGCCGGGCGCGAGGTTCAGCTCGATGCCGTCGAGGGCGATGACGTCGCCGAAGCATTTGGTCAATCCACGTGCCCGTACGGCAGGTTGTGTATCGCTCATGGCCCCTTCTCGCAGTCCACCACGGAAGGTAGGGCCTTGTCGGCATGCGGACAGGAGCCCCCGGTTGAACACCGAGGGAACACCCGGCAGTTCCCCCTCGGTCGCGCGCCGGGGCCGCGCGGGGGCGGGCGTGGTGCGCCCCGTCAGGCGGGGAGGAGGGTCGGGGCCGGGGTGAGGTAGCGGGCGCGGAGGGCGGTGACGATGGTGGTGGAGGCGTCGCCGGTGCCGTAGGGGGAGGGGGTGCGGGCGAGGCGGGCGGGGAGGGTCTCGTCGGCGAGCACCTCGCGGAGGGCGGTGGCGAGTTCGGGGCCGGGCCTGGCGAGGCGGGCGAAGCCGGCGGCGACGGCCTCGGGGCGTTCGGTGGAGTTGCGCACCACGATCAGGGGGCGCTTGAGGACGGTGCACTCCTCCTGCACCCCGCCGGAGTCGGAGACCAGCAGCCGGCTGTGCCGGGCCAGCGCGAGGAACGTGGCGTGGTCGAGCGGGGGGATGCGGCGCAGCGCGGTGGCGGTGTGGTCGAGGCGCAGGCGGCCGAGGGCGGCGGCGGTGCGCGGGTGGAGGGGGAGCAGTACGGGCAGGGCGAGGGCGGCGAGTTGGTCGAGGATGCGGGTGAGCCGGGCCGGGTCGTCGGTGTTCTCCGGCCGGTGGACGGTGGCGAGCACGTACCCGTCGGGGACGACCCCGTGCTCGGCGAGGATGCGGCGGACGCGGCCTTCCGGGGGCAGCGTCTCCAGGGTCGCCTCGACGACGGTGTTGCCGGTGACGACCACGCGTTGGGGTTCTATGCCCTCGCGCAGCAGGTACGCCGCCGCGGTGGCGGTGGGCGCGCAGTGCAGGTCGGCGACGGGGGCGATGAGGCGGCGGTTGGCCTCCTCGGGCATGGCGCGGTCGAAGGAGCGCAGCCCGGCTTCGACGTGGACGACCGGCACGCCCGCGCAGTGGGCCGCGAGGGCGCCGGCGGCGGCGCTGTTGGTGTCTCCCTGGACGACCACCGCGGCGGGCCGCCGGGCGGCGAAGTGGTCGCTCAACGCGCTCACCATCAGGCCGAGTTGGCGCCCCCTGGGTTCGCCGCCGATGCCGGTGAGCAGGTGGTCGGGCCGGGGGAGTCCGTACTGCTCGAAGAAGGAGGTGGTCAGGGTCGGGTCCCAGTGCTGCCCGGTCCAGACGATGCGGGCCCGGGGCCCCAGGAGCCGGGCGACGCCGGCGAGTTTCACGATCTCGGGCCGGGTGCCGAGGACCAGGGCGACGTCGGTCGGGGACATGGCTCTCCACGGTGGTGCGGTGGGGGCGGGACGTGCGAGACGCGCGGGAACTGCGGGAACTGCGGGAACTGTGGGAACTGCGGGAAGTGCGAGAAGTATCGGCGCGGGGTGCGCCCGTCCCGTGGGAGGAGCTCGCCAAGGCTCGGTAGCGGTCCCTCACTTGGCGTAATCGGTGCTGGTCGTCGCCACTGCGGATACACCCGTACGGAGTAGCGCTTCGGCGTGTCGCGGAACCCCGGGGGCCCCGCCCGGCCTGCACCCGTCCGTGGCGCCGACCCGGCGGCACAAGGCCCCGAAAGCCGTTCGTGCCCGGCTCATTGACGCGTTCGGGTGATTCTTACGCCCTTCGGCGTGTGGCGCCGGTCTGATGATCCGCCGAATGCGCCACGGTATGGCCCAGCCCGTTCGGGCGATGCGTCCGGAAATCGGGCGTTCCGTGCACAACGAGAGGGTGTGTCCATGTACGGACCCATAGCCGGCGGCCTCCCGCCGGCGGCCGCGGGCGGCGCGCTGGCCTCCACCGGATCGCCGGCCCTGGGCGCCGTGGTGGCCTCCGCGCTGGCCCTGATGGTGGTCGGGGTCGCACTGGTCCGCCGCAGCCGGATCGCCGCCGCGAGCGGCGAGGTCGAGGCCGAGGTCGAGGCCGGGGGGAAGCGGGACGGCGGGTCGTGACGGCCGCCCACGCGATACCCCGCGGTCGGCCGAGGGCAGCGGGCCCGCGCACCGCCGCCACCGCCCTCGGCCGGCTCGCCGGACCCCTGCTGATCGCCCTCGCCGTCCTCATGCCCGTCAATGAACACGCCTACCGCGTACGGGAGTTGACCGGAGCCCAGTGGGTCGTCGAGCACCTGCTCGGCCTGCGGACCCTGCTGCTGGACGCCCCCAGCGCCCCGGTGCTCTACGCCGGAGGCAGCGGCGGACTGGAGCACGGGATCGCCCTGTCCACCGGGTGCAGCAGCGTGCTGCTGATCGCCCCCTTCGTCGCCGTCTCCGGCCTGCTGCTCCTGCTCGGCCGCCGCCGGCCCGGCCGCATCGTGCTGGGCCTCGCCCTCGCCGCCGCCCTGATCGGCGCGGCGAACCTCGGCCGGCTGACGCTGATCGTCGCGATGCAACACCGGTACGGCGGCGAGGGGTTCACCTGGACGCACGTCCTCTTCGGCTCGGTGCTGATGCTGATCGCGGCCCTGGTCGCGCTGCTCTGCTACCTGCGTCTGGTCACCCGCGCCACCGAGAGGAGGGCGGCCCCGTGACCCTGCTCGACGTCTCCGTCGTCCTCTCCTTCGTCCTCGGCGTCACCTTCCTCGGCTACGTGCTCGTCATCGTCCGCAACTTCCTGCGCGCCGAGCCCGACGAACCCGGCGACCCGGCGCCCTACGACTGGCACTTCCTCGTCCCCTGCCGTGACGAGGAGGCCGTGATCGGCACCACCCTCGACTACCTCGCCGAGCACTTCCCGCAGGCCACCACCTGGGTGGTGGACGACCACTGCGCCGACCGCACCGCCGAGACGGTCCGCGAGCGCGCGGCGCGCGGACTGCCCGTACGGCTCGTCGGCCGCCGCCTGCCGCAGGCGCGCACCGGCAAGGGCGACGCGCTCAACGCCGCCTACCGGGAACTGGAGGCTTCGCTGCCCGAAGGCGCCGACGCCGAGCGGACGGTGGTGATCGTCGTCGACGCGGACGGCCGCCCCTCGCCCGGCCTGCTGCACCAGTTCGCCGGGCCCGCCGCCTTCGGCGATCCGGGGATCGGCGCCGTCCAGGTCGAGGTGCGGATGTCCAACCGCGACGTCGCCGTGCCACTGCCCGGGCGCGGACGGCTGCGCAACGGCTTCGCCCGGCTGCTGGCCCGCCTCCAGGACGTGGAGTTCCGGGGGCCGATCTCCGCCATGCAGATCACCCGCCGCCGCACCCGCACCGTCAACGTCGGCGGCAACGGGCAGGCCAACCGCCTCGCCGCGCTGCGCTCGATCGGCGGGGAGAAGGGTGAGCCCTGGGGCTCCGCGCTGCTGGAGGATTTCGAGCTCGGCCTGCGGATGATGCTGGCCGGCTGGCGCAACGGCTACACCACCGGAGCCTGGGTCGACCAGGAAGCCCTGTGGAGCGTACGGCAGTTGGTGACCCAGCGGGTGCGCTGGGCGCAGGGCTCGATGCAGTGCGCGCCGTACGTGCGCAAGGTCTGGAGCTCGGCCCACTTCACCACGGCGGGCTTCCTCGAAGTCCTCTACTTCATGCTCCAGCCCTGGATCCAGGTCGTCGGGCTGGTCGTCTACACCGTGCCGATCGCCGCGTTCGGCTACAACGCGGTGATGTACCCGAGCTTCGTGCTCGCCTTCCTCGCCCAGGGCGGCGCGGTGCTGATCGGGCTCTACGTCCTGGTCGGCGTCGGCGAGTTCGCGATCTGGGGCCTGCTCTACCGCAGGCGCTGCGAGCCCGGGACGAGCCGCCCGGCCGCCCTCGGGTACGGGCTGGCGCTCACCCTGTACGCCGCCACGACGTACCTGGTCGCCGTCCGCGCCTTCTGGAGGATGCTGCGCGGCAAGGGGAGTTGGAGCAAGACGGCCCGTACGGCGCCGGTGCCCACCCCGGTTCCCGCGTCCCTCTCCGGCGGAAGCACCTGAGCCGCCCACCAGTCGTACCTGCCGTGCCCGGCGCCCTGTCGAACTCCGCCGCGCCGCAGGTCCGTTCGGGGCACCACGCCCCGGAGCACCACCACGCCCCCGGCCGTACCCACGCGGCCGAACACCCGAAAGGCACCCCATCGTGAGAACCCGCACTCGCGTCCTCGCCGGTACCGCCCTCACCGCCGTCGGCCTGCTCGCCGTCGGTGCCCCGGCGTACGCCGCCCTGCCCGCCCCGGCGGCCAGTGCCTACGTGGTCTCCGCCGACGCCGTCGGCACCCTGGTCTCCGTTCCGGCCCAGCCCGCCTCGACGTACCCCTCGGGCGGCACCTCGACCCTGGCCGGCATCCACCTGGGCCCGTTCAACACCGCCTCGGTGCTCACCGCGACCACCACCGGCGACCCGACGGCCGGCACCTCCTCCGCCTCCTCCTCGGTGAGCGCCATCAGCCTCAACCTGATCGCCGCGTCGGCGAGCCTCAACGGCGTCAACGCGACCTGCACCGCCACCCCGACCGGGGCGACCGGCTCCGGCACCATCACCAGCGGCTCCGTCACCGTCGCGCTGATCCCGATCAACCTGCCGGTCGGCGCCGCGCCCAACACCGGTGTCTCCCTGCCGGGACTCGGCTCGGTGGTGCTGAACGAGCAGAGCACCGACGCCAACGGCGTCCTGACCGTCAACGCCGCGCACTTCACGCTGCTGCCGACGCTCAACGGCGCCAACGTCGTCATCGGCCACGCCCAGTGCGGCGGCGCCGACCCGGCCACCGCCGTCCCGATGATCAGCCCGAAGGTCGCGGCGGCGGGCGGCGGCCTGGCCGTGGCCGGCCTCGCGGCCCTCTACCTGCAGCGCCGCCGCAGGGCCGGCTCCCTGGGCTGAGCCCCGTGAAACGCCTCGCGGCCGCCGCCCGGGAACGATCCGGGCGGCGGCCGCGAGGGCACGGCGTCAACCAGGGGCCGGTCAGGCCTTCTTCACCACGCTGGACTTGAGCTGCATCGCGCCGAAGCCCTCGATGCGGCAGTCGATGTCGTGGCCGTCCACGCCGTCCACCAGGCGGATGTTGCGCACCTTGGTGCCCGCCTTGATGCCCGAGACACTGCCCTTGACCTTGAGCGCCTTGACGACGGTCACGGTGTCGCCGTCGCTGAGCACGTTGCCCACCGAGTCCTTGATCACCCGCTCGCCCGCGCCGGCCGCGGCCTCGCCCTCGGCGGGCGCCCACTCGTGGCCGCAGGACGGGCAGACCATCAGGGCGTTCATCTCGTACGTGTACTCGCCGGCACACTGCGGGCACGGGGGAAGGGTGTCGCTCATCGGGGCTCCTGCGTCGTTACGGTCGGCCGCCGGTCGTGAAGGCACGGGCGGCGGGCAGCACGCAAGCATCTAAGAATGTGAAGAACTTTTCAAGTCGCCCATCCCGTCGCTCATCCCGATGGGGGAGGGTGCGGACGGTGACCGCGCGGGCGCCGGTCAGGGGTGCATGCGGCTGCCCTTGAGGGTCTTGTCGACGGCGTTGCGCGGCCCGTGGAGGGCGAGGCCGACGAGGTCGAGGGCGGGGGTGGGGACGGCGCGGACGGCGGCGCGGTTGTCGTGGTCGTTGCCGGTGGTGAAGAGGTCGGCGGTGAAGACGGCGGTGCGCAGGGAGCGGGAGAGGGCGCGCTCGTGGGCGGCGGTGAGGGTCTCGGCGGAGCCCTCGAGGACGAGGACGGGCTGGCGGAACATCGGGTGGTAGACGGTGTCGTCGGCGTCGAGGTAGGGCTCGCCGATCAGTTCGGGGAAGGCGGTGCCCAGGCCGCTGACGAGGAAGGCGGTGACGTTCAGCCGCTGCCAGGGTTCGAGGTCCTCGCGGAGCAGGACGGCGATCTTGGTGTCGAATCGGGTGGGACTGTTCATGGATCGAGACTGCGGCACGGTCTGCGGCGCGGTCTTGTACGTTCTTCGCATGGTGCCGCGTCAGGAGGTCTCCGCCTGGCGCCCGGCCGTCCCGGGCGTCGTGGAGGTGCTCCACGCCCGGTTCACCGAGCACCGGTACCCGATGCACGTCCACGACGCGTGGACGGTGCTGATCGTCGACGACGGCGCGGTGCGCTACGACCTCGACCGTCACGAGCGCGGCACCCCGGGCGGGACGGTCAGCCTGCTGCCGCCGCAGGTGCCGCACAACGGCTCGCCCGCGACGGCGCAGGGCTTCCGCAAGCGGGTGCTCTACCTCGACATGACGCTCCTGGACGCCCGGTTCATCGGCCCGGCCGTGGACGGCCCGGACTTCGACGACCCCCTGCTGCGCCGCCGGGTCGGGCAGCTGCACGCGGCGCTGGCCGCGCCGGGGGACGAGCTGGAGGCGGAGAGCCGGCTGGCCTTCGTCGGCGAGCGGCTGCGCGAGCGCCTGCGGCCCCGGCTGGTGCGGCCGTCCGAGGGCCCGGCCGGGCGGCGGCCGGCCGCGCGGGGCCTGGCCGCCGACCTGCGGGACCTGCTCGACGCGCGGCTCCCGCAGGCCGTCACCCTGGAGGAGGCCGCCCGGCAGCTGCACGCCCACCCCGCCCACCTGGTACGGGCGTTCAGCGCCGCGTACGGGATCGCGCCGCACCGGTACGTGATGGCGCGGCGCGTCGACCTCGCCCGGGGTCTGCTGCTGGGCGGGCGCCCGGCAGGGGAGGTCGCGGCGGAGGCGGGGTTCTACGACCAGTCGCACCTGACGCGGCACTTCAAGAGGGTCCTCGGCGTCACCCCCGGCCGCTACTCCCGGGCGGGGCGCGCGGGTTGAGGCGCCGGCCGCAGGGCCGGGGTGGTGGTGGCGACGAGGGAGACCGCGGCGAGGCAGAGCAGGCCGCCGCTGACGAGGGCGGTGGCGCCGGAGGTGGCGTCCGCGACGAGGCCGCCGCGCAGGTTCCCGAGGTCGGGCCCGGCCTGGCCGACGATCTGCTCCACGGCGCTGACGCGGCCCAACAGCTCGCCGGGGGTGTGGAGTTGGACGATCGTGCCGCGCGAGACCACGGCGACGGTGTCGGCCGCGCCCGCCAGGGCGAGCAGGGCGAGGACGGGCCAGCGGCCCGGGGCCAGGCCCGCGAGGGCCAGGGCCGCGCCCCAGGTGCCGGAGGCCGTGAGCATCACCACCCCGGGGCGGGGCAGGCGGGTGAAGGAGCCGGAGAACACCGAGGCGGTGACGCCGCCGACGGCGAGGGCGCTGAGGAAGAGCCCGAGGGTGCGGGGGTCGTCGCCGAAGCGCTCCGCGTTGATCAGCGGGAAGAGGCTGATCGGCATGGAGAGCACGGTGGTGGCGAGGTCGGTGACCAGGGCGCCGCGCACCACGGGCGTGCGCAGCAGGAAGGCCAGGCCGTCCGCGACGCCGCGCAGGCCGGGGCGTGCCGCCGCGTCGCCGCTCGGCATGGCGGGCAGGCCGAAGGCGCCGTACAGGGCGGCGAGGAAGGTGAGGGCGTCGACCAGGTAGCAGACGTCGACGCCGTACCGGGCGATGACCAGCCCGCCGAGCGCGGGGCCCGCGAGCATCGACGCCTGGAAGGCGAGGCCCTGCAGGGCCAGCCCGGCGGCGAGTTGGGAGGCGGGCAGCAGGTGGGGGAGGAAGGTGCGGGCGGCGGGGCCGCCGCCGGCGACGAAGCAGGACTGCGCCGCGACCAGCGCCAGCACCCCGGGGACGGGCAGGTGCCCGAGGAGGGCCTGGGCGGCGAGCAGCAGCGAGCAGAGCGCCTGCCCGGCGGTGGTGAGGAGGTAGAACCGGCGCCGGTCCACCCGGTCGACGAGGGAGCCGGCGAACAGTCCGAGCAGGGTCAGCGGCAGCGCCCGGGCCAGGCCGACCGCGCCCGTCCAGGCCGTGCTTCCGGTGGCCTCCCAGACCTGGACCATTACGGCGACGGTCGCCATCCGGCCGCCCAGCCCGGAGAGCGCCTGCCCGGCCCAGAGGCGGCGGTAGGCGGGGGAGGAGCGTAAGGGGGCGGGGTCGAGGAGGGCGCGGGTCAGTCCCATGCCGGGTCCTCCGCCAGCTTCGCGGCGATCCGGTCGTGGAAGCTCCGGCGTTCCAGGGCCGCCTCGATGTCGGTGACGACCCGGCTCAGCGGGTACGGGATCTCGGCCTCGAGCTCGGCGAGGGCGGCCTCGGTGGCCCGCCACTCGGCGGCGAGGCGGCCGACGACGGCGGTGGCCCGCTCGGTGAGCGTGACCTTCTTGCTGCGGGCGTCGTCGCCGGGGAGGGTGCGCACCCAGCCGGCGGCGCGCATCGCGGCGACCTTCTGGCTGAGCGCGGAGTGGGTGCGGCCCACGGACTCGGCCAGTTCGGTGATGGTCATCGGCCCGGCGGCGTGCAGGCGCAGCAGCTCCATGACGTAGCTGGGCTTGAGGTCGGCGGTGTCGCCGGTGCGGGCCTCGGCGTAGAGGCGGCCGATGTCGGCGTCCATCGAGGCCTGGAGCAGGCGCAGGGGGCGCCAGAGGCTCTCGAGGGTGGGGTCGGGCGTGGTTTCGGTCACGACCGCATCGTAACAGGACTTATATAAGTGCTGTCACGATGCGGCCGCCGCCGTTTCCCGGGGGGCCTCAGAGGCCGAAGCGGGCCCGGTGGCTCGCCGGGACGAGGTCGGCGTACTCGGGGTGCCGGATGATCCAGGCGCGGATGTACGGGCAGTACGGCAGCACGGACAGCTTCTGCTCGCGGGCCGCGTCCAGGGCCGTGCGGGCCAGCTGGCCGGCGAAGCCCCGGCCCTCGAAGGCGGGGTCGACCTCGGTGTGGATGAAGGCGATCTCCCCCTCCGAGCGGTGGTACTCGGCGAAGCCGGCCAGTGCGCCGTCCTCGTGGATCTCGAAGCGGGACTTCTCGGGGCTGTCGGTGACGAGCTGCGCCATGGGATCGCTCCTGGGGGAGGTGGGGCCGGTGTCGCGCCTCAGCTTAGTTTAAAACTAAACATCTGTCGCGCCCTCACGGCCGTGGCCGCCGAACGCGTCGGCCGAGGCGATCGTGACACCCAGCCCCCGCAGTGCGGCGAGCGACGCGGCGTGGGCCGGGGCCGACAGGGCGGCGCAGGCGTCCTCCACCACGGTGACGGGGTACCCGAGCGAGACGGCCGTCCGGGCGCTCTCGCCCACCGCGTACTCGGTGGCGATGCCCGCCAGCACCACGGCCGAGGCGCCCAGGCGGGCCAGGCGCTCGGCGAGGTCCGTCCCCGAGAAGGCGTCGATCGCGTACTTGGTGACGACACCGTCCCCCGGCCCCGCCGTCAGGCCGGCCGCGAAGCGGTTGTGGTGCGAGTCCGGGCCGCCGTCGCTGCCGTCCAGGCGCGCGTGGCGGACCAGGACCACCGGCCGGCCGGCGGCCACGAAGGCCTCCTTGAGCCGGGCGGCCGAACGGACCACGGCCGGGCCCGGCAGCGGGGCGACCGGGCGGTCCACGATCCACTGCTGGAGGTCCACCAGGACCAGGACGGAACCGGGGGCGGGCGTGTCGGGCATGTGCTGCTTCCTTCGGGGGGTCGACCGGGGGATCGGCGTCAGTCCGTACGGCGGAGCGCCGCCGTCGAGCGGTCCAGCAGGTCGCGCAGCTGCGCCTGCTCGGCCGCCGAGAGGGCGTCCGTCAGTCGCTGCTCCACGCCCAGGGCCAGGGTGTCGGCCTTCTTGGCCAGCGCCCGCCCGGAGCGGGTGAGCCTGGTGACCAGCACCTTCTGGTGGACGCTGGAGGGCTCGCGGCTGATGAGGCCCTTGTTCTCCAGGTTGGTCAGGATCGTCGTCATGGTCTGCGGCGTGACCATGCACTCGCGGGCCAGCTGCGCCCCGGACATCCCGGAGGACTGCTGGAGGACGAGCAGGGCGACGTACTGCGGGACCGTGAGGTCGACGGTGCGCAGCGCGCGGGACTTCTCGGCGATCAGCGCCTGTTCGGCCCGCTTGACGGCGTGGCCCAGGCGGTCGTGGAAGCCGGGCTGTTCGGCGCTGCGTTCAGTGCTGTGTTCGGTGCTGTTTCCGGTCAAGGTGATCGCGTCCCCGCCTCCCGTGGTGGATTGTTCGAGCATGAACGTACATCAGTGGCCTGATGCCTGCCAGGAGGCCGGCGGCGGGTCAGTAGCGGGTGCCGACGGCGGCCGGGAGGGAGTCGAGCCCGGCCAGATCGGCCGCGTCGAGGCGCAGGTCGGCGGCCGCCGCGTTCTGCCCGATGTGCGCGGGGCGGGTGCTGCCGGGGATCGGGACGACGTGCTCGCCCTGGGCGAGGGCCCAGGCCAGGGCGACCTGGGCCGGGGTGGCGCCGTGCCGGGCGGCCACGGCCCGGACGCCGTCCGTGATGCGCTGGTTGCGCGCCCGGGCCTCGGCCTGGAAGCGGGGCAGCCCGGCGCGGAAGTCGCCGGCCCCCAGGGCCTCATCCTCGTCGAAGCGGCCGGCGAGGAATCCCCGGCCGAGCGGGGAGAAGGGGACGAACGCGGCGCCGTGGGCCTCGCACCAGGGCAGGACCTCGGCGAGCGGGTCGCGGCTCCACATCGACAGCTCGGACTGGACGGCGACGACCGGGGCGATCGCGTGGGCCTCGTCCAGTTGGGCGGGGGAGACCTCGGACAGGCCCAACCCGTCGATCTTTCCCTCCTGTTGGAGCTCGGCCAGGGCGCCCCAGCTCTCGGCGAGGGGGACGGCCGGGTCGACGCGGTGGAGGAAGTAGAGGTCGATCCGGTCGGTGCGCAGCCGGCGCAGCGAGCCCTCGACGGCGGCGCGCAGGTGCTCGGGGCGGCCGTCCGCGAAGACCTGCACCGCGTCCGGGCGGGAGTCGGGACCGGCCCGCAGACCGCCCTTGGTGGCGAGCACCACCCTCTCGCGCAGGCCGCCGGAGAGGGCCTCGCCTAGCAACTCCTCGTTGGTGAAGGGGCCGTAGAGGTCGGAGGTGTCGAGCAGGGTGACGCCGAGGTCGACGGCGTGGCGGACGGCGGCGATCGACTCGGCGGCGCTCTGGCGCTGGGAGGTGTAGACCCAGTTCATGCCCATGCAGCCGAGTCCGACGGCGCCGACGGTGGGGCCGGTCGCTCCGAGCCGACGTGTCCTCATGGTGCTCCTCCTGCTGGTGAGTTGGTTTCAGGGATCGATGGTGACGGGCTCAACCGGCGCCCAGATCGGTGGCGATCCTCGGCAGCGCGACGGAGGTGCCGGTGAGGGAGGCGCTGGTGAGGGAGGCGGGCGGCAGTCCGCCGGCGAGGCACACCACGGCGGGCGTGGCGCGGGGGCTGGTCGTCAAGGGGGCTCCACAGGGTTCGTCGAATCCATAGACGTCTGCAGTGAGTCCGAACCATGATGTGTATCAGGGTTCGAACTCATGACAGGGGACGATAGAGGCTCGGCGGAGAGGGAGTCAAGGGCAACGGGAGTGGGGCGGAAGCGGGAACGCCGACGGCTGGTCCCCCCGATGGAGGGGACCAGCCGTCGGCGTGCGCGTGGGTACTACCAGGTGACGGGCGTCTCGTAGACGCCGTACATCACGTTGCCACCCCCGGAGGTCAGGTCCTCCAAGGACTGATGCGGTCCGTCGACCACGTCGATCTCTGAATCACTCACCGTCAAGGCAGAGCGCCGCGAGCCGGGGCAGGCGGCGGTGCATCTCCTCGTCGTCCTCGAAGTCCCACGCCTCGCCCATGTCGGGCTCGACGTCCTCCGCCGCCGGTCGCGCGGCCGCCTGCGCCTCGTAGCAGCTGCCGTCCACCCCGGTCACCCGGTCGTAGGCCTGCTGCGCCGCGTAGTTGGCGTCCTCCTGGAGCAGAGCCTCCTCCAGGTCGTCGAGCGAGCCGTCCACCAGCGGGTGCCCGGCCAGCGCGTCCGGATCGGCCGCCACGCGCTCGAACCACTCCCGGCCGAGGCTGATCAGTCCGGCCCGGAAGTCCATGAAGCCGTCGTCCGAGCAGCCGCCGTGGACGAGGTAGCCCGCCGCCCACACGTCCCAGCGGTAGACGGACGCGTGCACGGCGTCGAAGCACTCGTCGAAGGCGAGGATGCGCTCCGGCGGCAACCCCGCCAGCACGTCCGTCAACGCCTCCGCGAACGGCTCGTCCGCCGCCGTGCGCGCCGCCTCGATGATGGCCCAGAACTCGTCGATCCCCATGCCCGCCGACTCTGCCACCCCCCACCGACAGCCGGCCCCACCGGGCCCTGGGGAGTGTCCTTCCCGGCCGGCAGCACCGATGCCCGGCGCGCACCGTACCTCCGGGTACGGTGCGCGCCGGGCATCGAGGGATCAGCCGGCGGCGCGGGTGGTGGCCCGGCGGCGACGGAGGAGGCCGCCGAGGCCGAGGGCTCCGGTGACCGCGACCAGTGCGGCCAGGAGGCCCGCCGCACCGAGGCTCACGGAACCGTGTGCCGGGGTGCCGGGGGCGGCGAGCGCCTTGCCGGGGGCGGCCGGGCCCCGGTCGAGGCCGCCGAGCATGTGGGCCTTCGCGTACTCGGTGCCGGGCAGCTTGTCGGCGTAGCGGTCGTGGACGAGTTGCCGGTACTGGTCGAGCGTGATGCCGTCGGCGCCGACCGAACGGACGGCGTCCGGGTTCAGCGGCCTGACGTGGCCGTCGACCAGCGCGTACCAGGCGCGGATCTGCGGCTCCTCGAAGGCCACGGCCTGCGGGCCGAGCGCGGCAGCGGCGGCGGCCTGGTCGGTCTCGTCGCTGCCGGAGGCGATGTTGATCTCGACCCAGGCCCGGGAGCCCTGCGGATCGGGGGCGGTCCAGACCGAGGCCTTGCGGCCGTCGGCCGAGCGCGCCTCCGTCGCCGCGAACGCCAGCTTGGCGACCGGGGCCGCGGCCGACGACGAGGACGCCGCCACGAAGTCCGGGTTGAGGTAGTACACCGGCACCGTGGCGCCGACGACCTGGGGCGCGGCGACCGCCAGCGGCCTCGCGGCGGCGGGCGCGTTGCTGTCGTGGGCGAAGAACCCGCTGAGGGTCTGCGCCACGGGCGCGGTCCTCGCCGCCTGTCCGGCGGCCGCGAGGTCGGCCGCCGACGGGACGCCGACCGCCGGTGCGACGGGTGCGCCGTCCGCGGTGGCGAGCGGGGCGGTGGCGAGCAGGCCGCCGCCGGCCAGGGCGAGGACGGCGAGCGTGCGGGAGACGCGGGGGATCGTCATGACGTCACGCTCCGATCTGGTAGAGGGAGTCGTTCCAGTTGAACTGGCCGTTGTAGCCGGCGTAGTAGGAGTAGGACCCCAGGTTGTAGCGGTTGCTGGAGGGCCACGGGTCGCCCCAGTAGATCGACTGGCTGCTCTGGTCGTAGCCGTAGATCACCTGGGCGTGCCCGCCCCCGGCGACCCAGGAGATGCCGGTCTCGATCGGCCTGCCCGCGTTGACCTCGCTGACGATGCTGTCGAAGGGCAGCGCACCGGTCTCCTGGCCCGGGGAGACGCCGAGCGAGGAGAGGGCGGTCTGCACCCAGGCCAGCTGGCCCGGCTCGTTGGGGCACTGGTAGTCGGTGCTCTGGCCGTAGGCGAGGTCGCAGAACGAGTTCTGGCTGGTGCCGTGGCCGAGGAAGGTCGCGATGGTGTTGCCGGAGGCCGCCCAGCACCACTGGTCCTGCTCCTGGGCCTGCATGTCGATGTTGAGCTTGGTGGCTCCGGCGTCGTACGGGGCGGCCGCGGTGGTGGTCGCGGTGGTGGTCGCGACCGTGCGGGAGGCGTGGCCGGTGGGGTCGGCCACGGCTGCACCGGCGCCGGTGGTCAGGACGGCGGCCAACGTGCACAGGACCGCCAACCCGGCGCGGAGGAACGACCCACGGATGGGTCCGTTCATGGGGGATCTCCTTCGGGGAGGGACAGCGCGCGGGACGGTTCCGGGTGCTCCCGGAACCGTCCGGTGCGCGTGGGGGAAGTGCCGCGCGGCCGTCGCGGCGCCTGAACCAGGACTGCGCCGAAGCATAGGCAGCGTGCCCGGGGCCGTCCCAGAGCCGTGGGCGGCCGGTCGGCCGAACTGTGAACAGCTGTGAGGGCCAAGCGGGTTGACGGCGGGGAACACCGCAGACCGCCGCCCTGATCGACGGTCCGCGTATCTGGACGCGGCCGGGGTAAACGGGTAATTTCACAGCCCGCCACACCCTGTTTCCGCTCGGTCCTGTCCCGCGCCGCTGCACGGCCGGTGTTCCCACAGCCCCAGGGAGGTCCGATGGCCAGTCGTCAGAAGTCGGCAGCCGGCTCCCCCGCCGAGAACGGCGCGGTCCTGGCCGCCCTGCGGACCGGGCCCTTCGAGGTCGCCCTGCGCACCGCGATCGAGGCCCGCGGCCTGCCGCTGGAGCGACTGCGCAGCCACCTGGCGACGAACGGGCTGCGGATCGCCGTGACCACCCTCAGCTACTGGCAGCGCGGACTGCGCCGGCCCGAACGCCCGGAGTCCTTACAGGTGGTGGCCGCGCTGGAGACGATCCTGGGGCTGCCCGCGCACTCGCTCACCGTCCTGCTCGGGCCACCGCGCCCCCGCGGAGCGGCCGTACGGGCGCCGCGCGGACCGCACCCGTACCCGCACCCGTACCCCGAGATGGTGCACACGCCCGGCGATCTGACCGGACTGCTCGCGGAGCTGAACAGCCCGGCCGCCGGAAAGCTCCAGGTCGTCACCGAGCACACCACCGCAACGATCGGTCCGCGTCGCGAACTGGCGCTCGTCAGCTCGATGGTGGCGGTACGGGCGCGGCAGGACGGAGTCGACCGGGCCCTGCTGATCTACGACTGCGACGAGGGGATGGACGAGAGCGCGGTCGAGGTGCTCGCCGGGGACAGTTGCCGGCTGGGCCGGGTGCGCCGGGACCGGCCGGCCCGGGTGGTGCTCGCGGAACTGCTCTTCGACCGGTCGCTGCACCGCTGCGAGACCCAGGTGTTCTCGTTCGAGATCCGGCCCCACAGCGAGGTGCGGTGCCACCGGCACATCACCGCCTTCCGGCTCCCCGCCGACCAGTACGTGCTGCGCGTCCGCTTCGATCCGGCCGAACTCCCGGTGCAGTGCCAGTGGTTCACCGCTCGTGACTCGGACGGGCCGGACGACACCACGGTGGACCTCACCCTGGACAGCCACCATCTCGCCCACGTGGTGGCCACCGGGATCGGGCCGGGGGTCGCGGGCATGCGCTGGTCGTGGGTCTAGGGAGTGTGCTGCCGGTCATCGGCCCGGCCGGCACATCCGACTCCCGTGATCGACAGGACGGGCCCTAGGATCGGCCCCCATGCGACACATCCGCACCATCCGCCGCGCCGCGACGGCCCTCGCCGCCACCGCCCTCCTCGGCGCCCTCACCGCTCCTGCCGCCCACGCCGACCCCGGCATCCCCACCGTCGGCTACGGCTACCCCAACTGGAGCCCATCCGTCCGCTGCATCCAGTACTACGTCAACCAGTTGACGGACGTACACATACTGGAAGACAGCCGCTTCGGCCCCGAAACCGAACTCGGCATCAGGCGCATCCAGCAACTCGCCAGCACCAAGTGGGCCGCCGCCCCGCTGATCGTCGACGGCTACTTCGGCCCCGCGACGGGCCAGGCCGTCCTGGAACGCATCAAGAAGTACCCGTGGCTCGTCAACGACTTCCAGAAGGCCAGCACCTGCGGCCACTACGTCCCCTCGCACACCGTCGTCCTCAACTGACCCTGCCCGGGCCGTGCTGCCAGTTGAGGGCCGGCTCGCCGTCGATCCAGTAGTGATGGGCCTCGCGGGTGATGCGGAGCCGCACGGCCGTGATGTCCGGGCTCCCCGCCGCCTTCCAGGCCAGGAGCGTCCGCTCGATGTCGTCCCAGAGCGCGACGGGGCCGCCCTGGCGGACCGTCCAGCCGTCGTCAGTGGCCGTGAACTCCGCGAAGGACTCGCGCTCCGGGGCGAACAGGTAGCGCAGCTGCGCGCCGTCGCTCGTCATCGCGTGGACGAACTGGGCGTCCGGAGCCGCGAGTTGGGCCAGGAAAGCGGGCATCCACTCGGCCAGGAGGGTCGGCGGCAGCTCGGCAGCCCGCTCGCTGTCGGCGTAGGCCGTACGGGCGGAGAGGTCGCCGGACACCGGGACGGCGGCCTCGGCCCGTGCCTGCATGAACGAGGAGCGCTCGACGATGCGGCCAGCGGCCGTCCCGTCCTCGCCCACGGTGACCTTGGCGAGGCCGGTGCCGTAGCCCCAGGAGCCGACGGTCGCGAGGACGACTCCGCCGGGTCTGGTCTGGCGGACCCAGGCGTACGGGATGCGGCGGACGGCGCAGGTCGCGATCACGCGGTCGTACGGAGCGCGGTGGGGATACCCGAGGAGGCCGTCGCCGGTGACGGTCCAGGTGGAGAAGCCGACCGCCTCGAGGGCGTCGTCCGCACGGCGGGCGACGCCCGGATCCACCTCGACCGTGGTCACGTTGTCCTCGCCGAGGCGGTGGCACAGGAGGGCGGCGGAGTAGCCCGTGCCCGTGCCGATCTCCAGCACGGAATGCCCGTCGCGGACGTCCAGGTGCTCCAGCATGCCGACCACCGTCACGGGCGTGGTGGACGAGGAGGTGGGGGAGCCGGTGACGAGATCCGTCGACCGGTCGGCCGTCAGATGGCCGTCGAGCTGTGTCGTCAACGACTCGTCGCTGTAGGCGATCTCGGCGTCTGGTGCGGTGACGGGCCGCCAACGGCCACCGTCCTCGGGCAGGAACACCCCGGGGTGGAGGAACCGTTCACGCGGAACCGCCTCCACGGCGGCCCGCCACGCGGGGTCGGACAGGACGCCGGCTTTCGCCAACCGGTCGGCGAGCGCACGTCGGTGAGGCGTGGTATCGGTCATCGGGCTTCTCCTCGTGTCAGCAGATCGGCGAACGCGGCGGGACATCTCCAACCCGATCGCATCCTCCAGCCAGGCCCACTGGCCGTTGGGATTCAGCTCCAGCCACCAGTACTCCCCGGCCCGGTCGACGGCGAGGTCGAAGGATCCGGAGACGAGCCCGAAGCGATGAAGGAAGGCGTGGAGCATCGCGGTCAGCCGATCGGGAAGGTTTACCACGCAGTAGGACAGGGCGGAGTAGTCCCGCCGCCAGTCCAGCAGGCCGGAGTCGATCCGAACGGCGAACATGCGGCGACCGACCACCAGCACCCGCACGTCGGCGACCTTGTCGACGAGGGCCTGGAACAGGTGCGGTGCTGCGCGCACGGTGTCATCGAGCTCGGCGGCGGTCACCGCCTCCGCCCAGCCGGTGACCGGCACGCCGTCGCGTTCGACCGGCGTCCACCGGAGGGTCTTGAAGATCACCTGGTCGTGATCGGTGATGAACTGCCGGGCCTCGTCGAGATCGTTGGTGACGATCGTGGGCGGAACGGGCAGGCCGAGGCGCTGGGCCTCGGCGAGCTGGGCGGGTTTGAAGTCCGCTGCCGCCTCGCGCAGCGGGTGGTTGACCCACAGCGGGCCGTCGAGGGCGTAGAGCGCGCCCCCGAGGCCGTAGCGGACCTGGGCGGCGGCGAAGCGGGCTTCGTCGTCGCTCAAGCCGGTGCCCTGGAACGTCGGCCAGACGGGTCGGCGCCAGTAGACCGACCGCAGCCGGGCCAGGTCGGCGGTCCTCGACGGGGTCCGCACCTGCCCGGCCACGGGGGCCGGGCAGGTGCCGAAGCGAGCCGAGACCGTCAGTCCGGTTCCGATGTCGGACGGGTCGAACCTGACCACCGGAACACCGTGCCGGTTGAGTTCGGTGATCACCATGTCAGCGGTGACGTCCACCGCCTCGGTGACCACGAGAACCGGCCTCTCCTCGGTCGACGGCATCAGTCTCGGGTGCTGTCCTGGTCGTGGCCCTGGTCGTTCTTCGAGTCCTGGTTCGTGGTGGTGCTGGTCTCGGTGCCCTTGCTGGTGCCGTGCTTGCCCATCTCGACGACGAGGCCGGCGTGGTCCTTGAAGACGCCGAGCTGCGTCGCCGGGTCGATGCTGACCGTGGCGAACGGGAGGCGCACGGCGGTCGGGTACGGCGCGAGCCGGGTGGCTCCCCACGGGCGGGTGAGGGTGGGCGACGCTTCGATGTCGTTCACGATGACTCCTCTTGGTGTGTTGATGCCGTCCGGCTGGGTGGTTCAGGGGCCGGGCTGCGACGGGGTCGGCACTCCCAGCTCGGCATGGACGGTCTTGCCGTCCGGCAACAGGTCCGCGCCCCAACGGCCGTGGGTGAGCCGGTCGACCAAGGCGATGCCCCGGCCGCCTTCGGCCTGGGCGTCGGCCTGGACGAGGATCGGGAGGACGAGGCAGCCGTCGGTGACGCGGATCCGGACGGCCACCTCGTCGAGCCGCTCGACCTCCACCTTCATGCACAGCCGGCAACCGGTCTTGGCCGCGTTGGTCACCAGCTCCGAGACCACCAGTTGGGCGTCGTCGACGAGTTGATCCAGACCCCAGGCGGCCAGCTGTGCACGAACCAGTCGGCGGGCGGCCGACACGGACTCGGCTCGATAGGGCAGATCCAGGGAGACCAACCCGGCGGAGGACGTGGTGGGCGGCATGGTGGAACTCCTGGTGACGGTTGTGAGGGAACGTGCCGCCCCTGCCGGAAGGAGGGGTCGGGAGGGGCGGCGATTCCAGTGGCCGAGCCTGTCCGCTGCACAGGAAGTCGGCGGGGTCGACTTCCTGTGCAGCGCCAACTGCGCGGACAGGCACTGGAACCCGCTGCCATAGCGGAGATCCGCTGTGGCAGCGGGAGTTCGGTCAGTTCGGCGCGGACTCGGCGCCCGGGCGGGGAGTGCGCTGGGGCGCTCGGCGGAGATCCTCGGGCGCATCGAGGTGCTCGCCCGTGAGCAGTTGGGCCCACATGTGGGGTGTCCCCTGGTCCAGCATCCGGCGGGCGAGTCCGGCGGCGGCGAGCCGCGCTGTGAGCGACGTTCGCCGCTCTGCTCGGTGGGTGTGGGTCACAGCGCCGCTCCGATCCGTAGTGCTACGACTACCCGGGGTGGCCCACTGTGCTCTACCCTCAACTGGTGTTCAACCTGTCTTGAGTTGTTGGATTGGTAGGACGAACTGCCGTGAACAAGCGTGAACTTGACCCTCACATCGGCCCTGCTGCCAAGTTCGGAGTGCTACTTCGCACCTCACGTGAGCAGCGAGGGTGGACGCAGGGCCACCTTGCGGATCTGGTCGGTTGCACATCGTCGTACATCTCAGCCCTTGAAAACGGCAGAAGGAAACCAAGTAGACAGCTTGCAACCGAACTTGACAGGGCATTCGGTTTGGGCGAGCAGTTCCTGAGAGAGTGGGGTAGCGCGAGTCGGCGGAGCTCGTTTGAGGGGTTTGACGAATACCTGCGCAGCGAATCGAAGGCGGTGGTGCTGCGACTGTTCGAGATCAACATCATTCCGAGCCTGCTCCAGACTCCCGAGTACGCCCGCGCCTATCAGGACGCCCCGGTGCGTCGAGGGGCTGCAACCCAGCAGCAAGCGGATGAACGAGTTGAGCGACTCCTCCGTAGGCAACAAGCCCTGGCCCAGGCCCCGGAGCCACATGTTCAGGCCGTCATAGACGAGGGGGCGCTACGGCGACCGATTGGGGGTCGCGATGTCATGGTGGCGCAACTCAAGTACCTGGAGGCTCTTGCCGCGCACCCTCGCTTCCTGGTGCAGGTGTGTCCTGTTTCGGCAGGCGAGGACCGACCGTTCGGGCATCCAATTACCTTGCTGACCATGGCGAACAGGTCCATCGTGGGATATGGCGAGACGGAGCGGCGGGGCTTCCTTGAGCGCGATCCGAAGACGCTGGCGGTGTGGACCGGTGAGTACGATCATCTCCAGGCCGAAGCGTTGCCTCGGGCCGCGACCCAAGGGTTCATTCGAGACGTGCGGAAGGGCTTTGAGCATGGATGATCTACGCAATGCCACTTGGTACAAGAGTTCTCACAGCACCCAGGCGGGACAGTGTGTCGAAGTCTCAGGCAGCCTGCCTGGCGTCGTCCCCGTCCGGGACTCCAAGGACCCCGAGGGTCCCGCTCTGGTCTTTCCGGCCAGTTCTTGGCAGTCATTCGTCGGTGCTGTCCAGGACGGCGAGTTTGGCGAGGGCTGAGTCTTGGCCCGCTGCGTAGGAAGTCGGCGGGGCCGACTTCCTACGCACCAGGCGGTTCGAACGCGATTGCCGTGCATGCGGGCTGGGGCGGGTGGCAACGCTGCGCAGTTGTGCGGTGACGCATGACGCTGTGCCGGTGTCCCAGTGCGCCATCGAGGAACCCGTCCGGAGTGATGCCGGCATGTCCGACCGGAACACGTTCATGAGGATCGCCGACCACTACCGGCGCTTGATCCTCACGGGGGAACTCGACCCCGGTACCAAGCTGGCCACGCAGCGGGAACTGTCGAAGACATGGGGCGTCTCGATCGCCACGGTCACCGGGGCGGTCCAGCAACTGGTGGTCGAGGGCTACCTGCTCACCTCCCCGCGCGGGACCTTCGTGGCCGACGAGCCCGAGGTGACCTCCGCCCCCCGGGACCGGCTGTTGCACGTCCAACGGGTCCGCTCCAGCCTGATGGATCACGAGACGAGCATCGTGACCGTGGCCGAACTCAAGGTGCCGCCGCTGTACGTCCAGGAGTTGTTCGGCCTCGACCCCGGGGACCAGTTGGTGCGCCGTGAGTTCGTCACGGGGCGGGGGAAGAACCGGACGATGTACCAGGGCGTGTACTACCCGGCCGAGTTCGCCGCGCTGGTTCCGGATCTGCTGTCCACCGCCCCGGGAACGAACGCCGGGCTCCTGGCCAAGGTCCTCGCAGCCACCGACCGGACGATCAGGCACGCCCGGGACGACATGCACGGCAGGTCGTCCAACGCGCGTGAGGCGTCCGCGCTCGGCATTTCGGTCGGCTCCCCCATCCTCGCGGGGGTTCACCGGTGGTCGGACGAGCGCGGCGTGATCGAGTACGGGGAGTGGTGCATCCCCGCGCGGTACACCATCGGCTACGAGTACGGCGCGGGGCAGTAGCCGGGCCACCTGTTCATCGGAGACCTGTGGAAGGGTTTTGACCATGGATGACCTGCGCAGCACTACGTGGCGGAAGAGCTCGTACAGCCACCAGGCGGGACAATGCGTCGAGGTCGCGATCGCGACCGTCGGTGGGGTGCCGGTCCGGGATTCCAAGGACCCGGAGGGGCCCGCGTTCGTGTTCCCGGCGGATGAATGGCGGTCGTTCATCGGCGCTGTCCAGGAGGGCGAGTTCGGCGAGGTCTGAGTCCTCGGGTGGGTGCGCAGGAAGTCGGCCGAGCCGACTTCCTGCGCAGCGACCCTGGAATCAAGCCGGAGCGAAGGGTAGTTGGAGTAGGCGCTGTCACAACCCCGGATGAGCAGCGGGCGGCTGCGTGACCATCGAGCTTCGCCACGACATCGACCTCACCGGGAAGGCCCGCCAGGTCCTGTTGGACGTTGGAGCGGGTAGCGACGCTACGCAGTTGTTCGGTGACGCATGACGCTGCGTCGGTGTCCCAGCGCGCCATCGAGGAACCCGTTCGGAGTGATGCCGGCATGTCCGACCGGAACACGTTCATGAAGATCGCCACGGTGACCAGGGCGGTCCAGCAACTGGCGGTCGAGGGCTACCTCTTCACCTCCCCGCGCGGTACACCATCGGCTACGAGTACGGCGCGGGGCAGTAGCCGGGCCGCCCGCTCGGGCGAGCGGGCGGCCCGGAACCTTCGGGATGTGGGGGTAGCTGCCGCGAAGAAGGCCGCCCGACGGGGAAACCCGCAGGCCGTGGGGTCGGGAGGGCGCTACGATCAAGGCCGATTTTCGTAGCGGGGGGCCAGGGGTGGAAGCGGAGAACGTCGTCGAGCCGGTCAAGGGCCGGGTGGGCATCAAGGTCGCGGTTGCGGCGGCGGTGGTCTGTGCCGTCGTGGCCGGGCTGTGGGGGGCGGGGCTGTTCGGGGGCTCGGCCGACCGGAGTGAGCAGGCCAAGGCGGTCGTGTGCGACGCGCCCCGGCCGGCCGACTCGGAGGGGTACGCGGCCGTCTGCGCCGCGCTGAACCGGCCGGACCTGCCCGCGCTGCTGGGTGCGCCGGGCGATCATGTCGTGGTCGCGCACCCGATGCCGATGGCGATCGGGAAGGAGCCGATGGTGGAGGTGCGCCTCCAGCACGTGGTCCTCGCCCTGATGGTGAGCACCTTCTCGGTGGACGACAGGTTCGAGATGCGGCCCGGCCTCACGGATCAGGCGACGGTCCTCGGCCACCCCGCCGCGACCTACGCGAGCAGCATGATGACCTTCGGCGGCAAGGCCGGGCCCAGCACCCGGAACATCCTCGTCGCCCAGGACGCCAAGGCCTCCGGCGGCCGGACGTTCGAACTCGTCGTCTCCCGCGAGGACGGCACGAGCGTCGACGACCCGGCCCTGAACCGTCTCGCCGCGGCCCTGCTGCCGACCCTCCCGGGCTGGGTCGCCGCGTAGGGCGGAGCCGGAAAACCAGGTGCCGCGAGCGCCGTGCCTTCCTACGCTTCCCGCCATGGACAGCACCTGGACCGGGCACCTGGTCAACGTCGTCGACGTCGAAGCGACCTGCTGGGCCGGGTCGCAGCCGCCCGGCGCGGTCAGCGAGATCATCGAGATCGGGCTGACCGTCATCGACCTGGAGGCCGGCGAGCGCCTCGCCCGGCACCGGGTGCTGGTGAGGCCCGTACGGTCGACGGTCAGCGAGTTCTGCACGGAACTGACCGGGCTCACCCAGGACGAGGTGGACCGGGGGCTCGGCTTCGCCGAGGCCTGCCGACTGCTGGCGGCCGAGCACCACGCGGGCTCGCGGCCGTGGGCCAGTTGGGGCGACTACGACCGCCACCAGTTCACGCGGCAGTGCGAGGCCACGCGCACGGCCTACCCCTTCGGCCGCCACCACACCAACGCCAAGGCGGTGTTCACCGAGGCGTACGGGCTGCGCAAACGTCCCGGCATGGCACGGGCGTTGGAGATCGCCGGGCTGCCGCTCGAAGGCCGCCACCACCGGGGCGAGGACGACGCCTGGAACATCGCGGCCCTCGTGCTCCACCTCGCCGAGCGGGACGTCTGGCCGGCCTGACGAACGCGCGGGCAGGGTCAGATCCGTGGGTGGCCGGAAGGCGCCGGACGCCGCGACCGTTTTCGGAGCAGCGTGGCGGTGCCTACAGCAGCAGTGAGTTGAAGGACCTGCCCGGTTGGTCCAGGCGGTGGCCCCAGTGCCGGCCCGCCCGATCGAGGATTCCGAGAAGGGTCCCTCGCTCCCGCAGCACGAGGGCGGAGCGCTCGATGACGATCAGGTAGTGGTCGGCGGGTGCCCAGGCCATGTCGCGGAGGCAGTCCGAGAGGGCGTCCCAGTTCCAGCCGAAGTAGGCCGGGAACCGCAGGTGGGCGCTCATCTGCTCGTGGACGCCTTGCTCGTCGCCCATTCTGGCGCCGTCCAGCCGGGCCACGTAGCTGGTTCCCGAGGGCGGGAGGAGGAACGAAGGGCGCTGGGCGTCCTCGTCGAGGTGGTGCACCCACGGCGCCCCACCGGTCCAGTAGTGGTCCATTGCTTCCCGTCCGTTGCTTCCCGTCCGTGGACATCGGTCTGCGTGCGACACGATAGCCGGGTGACATGATCCGGTCGGTGTCGAGTGTCGGTGTCGAGTGGGAGGAATGCGGCATGGGTGTCGAGCTTCGGTATCACGGCGAACTGGCCGGGCAGGTGCGGGAGGACCTGGTCGGGGTGTACGCGGAGGTGAGGGCGCCGTTGTTGCATCTGGCGAACTACTCCGTGGAGGCGTTCGGGGAGCGGCTGGACCGGCACCTGGACGGGGCCGGGTTCGGGCTGGTCCTGGCGTACGAGGGCGGGGTGGCGGTGGGGTACGCCTACGGGAACTCGGTGGGGGCCGACGATCCGTACTGGGGGCGGATGGCGGAGCCGCTGCCCGAGGGGTTCACGGAGGCGCCCGTGCTGGCGCTGAGGGAGATCGGGGTGCGGGACAGCCGGCGCGGGACGGGGGTGGCGCGGCAGTTGCACGATGAGTTGCTGGCGAGGCGGGGGGAGGGGCGGGCGGTGTTGATGGTCAACCCGGCCGCCGGGGACGGCAAGGTGCAGGCCGTGTACGAGCGTTGGGGGTACCGGGTGTTCAACAGCCAGGCGGCGACGCCGGATTCGCCACGGCTCGCGGTCATGCTCCGGGAACGGTAGTCGCCGACGGGCCGTCCGTTCCGAACGGCCGGAGGGCCCACCACCGGGTTTCGGTGGGGGCCGTCGGGCTGCCCTGGCGGCGAGGGGCCTACCTCGGGGTGAGGATCGGGACCGGGCGCTGCTTGATGGTCTTCAGGCAGAGCGTGTACTTGGTGTCGCGCCTCTCGTAGGTGAAGTAGCCGTCCGCCTCGGGGAAGGCCCGGCACGCGCTCTCGCCGTCGACGGTGTCGTCCTTGCGGGCCACCACGCGGGCCTCGGCGTCCGGACCGGAGCAGGGGACGATCTTCACGTCGGCGTTCTGGTTGACGGCGCCAGGGAAGACGAGCGGACTGTTGTTGTGGATGCAGTCGCCCGCCTCGGCGAACCCGGGGTCGTCCTTCAGGGTGAGGAACAGTATCGAGCCCAGGACGACCGGGATGAGGACACCGAAGATCACGGGCCGCAGGTACACCGGCTTGCCGGGGTCCATCGACGGGCCGGGCGCGCCCGGAGCCGGCTCCGGCAGCTTGTTGACCTTCAGGCGCTGCGGGACGTTGAGCAGCATGATGATCGGGTTGACGATCATCGAGGGAATGCCCCACCAGCCCTGCCAGAGGCTGTCGGAGGTCATCTCACGGTGCGTGGCGATCCCGCAGGTGCGGCAGAACGGGCCCTGGCGCTTGAGGTACTTCAGGATCACGATGAAGCCCAGGTGCCCGCGGAAGGTCGCGTTCACGGCCGGGACGGCGCCGCAGTGCGCGCAGGCCAACTGCTCCTCGCCGTCGGCGGGGGCCGGGGTCGGGTGCGTGGCGGCGGGTACGGTGCCGTGCTGAGGCTCGGCGTGGTGCATGGAAATGGTGGGTCCCCCGTGAAGAACATGAACGTCTGTGCGGGAAACCTATCGTGGACGCAACAGTGCCTGAGACCAACAGGTTTTGTGGACGGGGAGTTTCACCGAACCGTGACCGCCGGCCGATCGGCCGACCAGCCGACCGGCACGCGCCGATCCTCGTCAGGTGGCAGACCTCGTCAGGTGGCGTCCGTGTTCTCCGAGAGGACGACGAGGCTGACCGGTAGCCGGTCGGTGAGCTTCATGGCGAGGGCGTTGGCGGTGGCCTGGGTGAAGCCGCCGCTGATCACCGCGTGGCCGCCGGTGATGGAGCTGAGCACGGCCGGGTGGGAAGCCACCACGCCGTCGACCACGATCGCGAACTGGTTGGTGGGCGAGGCCTGGGTCGAGAGCCGTCCGGTGACGTCGGCGAAGGCCTTCGCCCCGGTGTCGTCGAAGGTCAGCATGACCTGCCAACTGGTGCCGACCTGGGGGTCGATGGCGACCTCCGCCTTCTTGATGTTCTTCCCGTCGACGGTCACCGGCCCGAGGGCGAGCTTCTCGTAGAAGCCGGTCGTGGTGGCGCTCTCGGAGCAGGCGACGGCCCCGGCCGTGGGATCGCCCTGGTGGTTGGTGCGCTGGTCCAGCGCGGTGCAGTTGAGCTGGCGGAAGGGCTCCGCCAGGTCGGCCGGCACCGCGCCGTCGAGCGGCACGACCGGGGCGGTCGGCACGACCGGCGCGGTCGGCGCGGTCGGGGCGGTGGTGCCCACCGGGTCGGAGGGCAGGGACGGGGCGATCGCGAGCACGGGCCGGAAGTAGAGCTGTCCCTGCGTGGCCAGGGCTTTGAGGTACTCGCTGTTGGCGCGGATCGCGGACAGCGTGATGCGCCCGGAGTCCACCGCGACCTGCGGGTCGGTCAGCCCGAGCACCGCGGCCCGCTTCCTCATCTGGTCGGCGGTCTCCTGGAGTTCGGCCGGCGTCACCGTCCAGCGGGGCTGGTAGGTGACGGTGGTGCGCGGGCCGGTCGGAACCGCGGAGGCGCTCTTCGACGTCGAATCGGCCGTACCCCCGCTGGTGCAAGCGGTGAGCAGCACCGCCAGCGCCGTACCGGACAGGAGAACTCCGTACCTGGCTGTCATGCTCACCAGTCTTCCGTCCGCAACCTGAAATCTCGCTCGGCTTGACCGATATGTGACCTACGGACGACCCGGAACCCAGGGAAGGGGCGTGGCCCCGTGTTCATCGTGCTCGTCCTGCTCGCGGCGGGCGTCGGCCTGCTTCTGATGGGCTACGTCAAGTTGCACTCAGCCGTTCCCACCTGCTTCGGCACGCCCATGGAGCCGGGCCAGGTCTGCCACGCCCGCAGCAGCACCTCGTTCGGGGAGGGCATGCCGACGCCCCACGACTCCACGTACGCCGAGCAGTTGGACAACCTGACCAGCGGCGGCTGGACGGCCGTCACCATCGGCGTGGTGCTGGTGGTGCTCGCGCTGCTGGTGGGTGTCTCGGTGGTGGTCGGGGCGCTGCGGGAGGAGTAGGGCGCAAGTCGGGTGGCCCGAGCGGCTGACGGCGCATCGAATGGCGCACGGTCGAGGTGTGACCGTTCGCCCACGATGCGGCCCTCGCGGAGGATGGGGGAGGCCGGGGGTTCGAACAGTCCTGCGCGTCGGTGGGATCGACCCGGTGGCCCCGTCCGAAGAGTGGGAAGAGTGAGGAGTGCGCTCGTGGTGGGTTCCGCACGCCCCCGGCTCGCCGTCCTGGCGGCCGCCCTGGGCTCGTTGGCGCTGACGGCCCAGTCCCCGGCCGCTGCCGCCGCCGCTCCGGAGGCGGGCAAGCCGCCGCCGTACCCGGTGGCGCAGGTGCTGGACGGGGAGCAGAAGCTGCCCACGGTGAAGGAGGTCACCTCGCTCTGCGAGCGCGTGAAGGCCTGCGACTTCCGGATGTACGGCGCCCCGCGCGAGTACGTGAGCGCAGTGCTCTCCGTCGGCAACGCGGCGATCAACTGCACCGACTCGGACATGGTGGTCGACCGCACCGTCACCTTCGTGACCAGCAGCACGGACAACATCGCGGGCCAGATCTCCGGCAAGGCCGCCATCGAGGGCGGGGTGGACACCACGGTGACCGTCTCCGGCTCGGGGACGGCGACGGCGGGGGTGGTCAACGGCGTCACCAACTTCGGGCCGAACAAGGACAAGGGCCCCTCCACCGAGGACCAGGCCAAGAACACGGCCGAGGCCACGGGCACGGTCGCGGGCTCCAACGCCCTGCACCTGGGCGCCAAGGCGACCTTCGAGCTGGCCTTCCAGGCCTCCTTCTCCCGGCAGTGGCAGATGGTGACCACCGAGTCGACCAAGGTGCAGTTCACCGTCAGCCCCGGGGACGAGCTCCAGTTCGGGGTGGTGAACGCGATGTCGCGGACGGCGGGCGAGCTGAAGGTGAACGGCGGCGGCAAGCTGATCAAGAACGTGACGGTGGACAGCCCGTCGAGCGTCAACGTCAGCTCGGTGGTGGCGCAGACGTACTCCGTCCCGGACAAGTGCCTGTCCCTGCGGCCCCCGGGGCGGGCGGCCCTCGGCCTGCTCGCCGTCCCGCCCGAGCGGGCGGAGAGCGCCCGCCGGGCGCCGGACGCGGTCCATGTTCTTGCGGGGAGGAAGCGATGAGGCGGACGGCTCTTCCGGTGGCGCTGGCCGCCGTCGTCCTGAGCGCCGCTCCGGCGGTCGCCGAGACGGCCCCGGCCGTGGACGAGGCCGCCGCCATCGCCTCCAAGTGCGGTGAGGAGTACGGCTGTTCGTACCGCATCCTGCCGGAGGTGTCGCGCGAGTACGCCGCGGCCGTGCTCTCGGTCGGCAACACGGCGATCAACTGCACCAACAAGCCGATCGACATCGAGCGCAGCGTCGTCCTGGAGTCGAGCACCACGGACAACATCGCGGGCCAGATCTCCGGCAGGGTCGCGCTGGAGGGGACGATCGACAACACCACCGACGCCTCGGCGAGCGGCAGCGTCAGCAACAAGACCGAGGTCACCCACATCGACCACACCGCACCCTCCGACAAGGGTCCCAACGCGGACATCTCCAACGGCGGGACGTTCAACGCCGGGGGCACGGTGAGCGGCGCCGCGCAGCTCAAACTCAGCGCGAAGGCCTCCTTCGAACTCGCCTTCCAGGCCACGTACTCGCACGAGTGGAAGCGCAGCATCAGCGAGACCACCCAGGTGAAGTTCACCGTGCGCCCGGGCGACGAGCTGCAGTTCGGCGTCCTCAACGCGATGAACCGCACGGTCGGCGAGCTGCGGGTGGACGCGATCGGCAAGCTGATCAAGAACGTCGTCGTCGACAGCCCGTCCAGCGTGAACGTCAGCACCGTCGTGGCGCAGACGTACAGCGCCAAGGACTACTGCCTGTCGATCCGCCCGCCGGGGCGCGCCCTGCCCGGCGGCCTGGTCGAGGCGCCGCCGCGCGCCCCCGGGGCCGTCCCGACCGCCCGGTACCGGCTGGTCGGCGGCGCGTGGCAGGCGATGGCCTGACGGAGCGAAGCGGATCGGCCGCCCGCCCCTTCCCGAGGGGCGGGCGGCCGATTCCCGTACGGCGTCTACGGGTTGAGGATCTCCGTACGCGTCGGCATCCCCGCCGGGGGCGCCTCGACGGTGAGCAGCCGCTTGTCCGTCCCGGCTCCGTTGTCTGGCGTCCCGGCGGTCGGCCGGGCGGAGCCGCAGCGCTGCAGCTCGACCTCGGTGAGCGGCCCGCTGCGCTGGTAGTAGCGGTCCGGCATGGCGGTGGACGGGACGTCGAAGGCGGCGTCCAGCCGGTACTTGTTGCGGGAGTTGGTGAAGCTGCCCACCACCCGCTCGCGGGCCGGCTGCACCTCGACCCAGCTCATCTCCCCGGGCTGGATGGTCGGGTTGAGCTGCTTGACGGTCGTCCGGCTCCAGGTGAGCGGCTGGCTGGTGGAGACCGCCGCCGTGTTGCCGCCCGCCGTGCTGTACCCGGCCGCCGCCTGCGCCGCCAGGTTGGGCCGGCTCACCGAGATGTCGGAGCGGCTGGGCACCAGCGGGGCGCCCTTGAGCGCGTAGTACTGGGTGAGGTTGTCGTACGGCGGCTCGGTGACCTCCAGCCGCCGGTCGTCGACCACGGCGTTGCGGGTGCAGTTGATGTACACCTCGCCGACGATCCGGGTCTGGCCGTAGTACGGGTAGGAGTACTGCTTGTCGACGGTGAAGACGCAGTTGCCGGCGCTGCCCTCGCAGTCGTCCACCGCGACGCCCGGCTCCAGCGCCTCGTTGCCCTTGTACGCCTTGGGGCCGGGCATCTGCTCCTTGCGGACGCGCTGGTCGACGGGCGCCGGGGTCTGCTTCGCGCCGACGTTGGTGATCAGCGGGCCGCAGGACAGCGAGTCGCGCTTCTCGGCGGACTCGAAGGAGACCATCGGGTTGTCCTCGGGCGCGGTGAACTCGAAGGTCCGCCCGGTGGTCCAGTTGGCGGTGCCGACGGTGTCGCTGCCCTTGGTGGTGACCTGCGGGTCCGGCGGGTTGCCGGGGGCGATCAGCGCGACGTTGTACGTCTGGCCGTCCTTGAGCTGCTCGGCCGTGCAGCGGCGGTCCACGCCCGGGCTGTCGTCCCAGCTGAGCGTCACGTGCGAGCCGCTGCGCACGCCCCAGAGCCGGGTGCGCAGGACGAGCGGGGCGCCGTTCCAGTTGAGCGAGGCGGCCTGGTAGCCGCTCGGGTGCTGGGCGAGGGCCTTGCCGAAGACGACGCCGTTGTTCTCCGGGGACCAGTCGGTGTGCCCGGCGGCGGTGCCGTTGTCGGGGGCCGTGGGCTGGGCGAAGGTGCCGTTGAGCACCGGGACGTCGACGGTGTCGGCGGCCTGCGCGGGCGGGGCGGCGGAGAGGACCAGCAGGCCCGTGGTGAGCAGGGCGGGAGCGAGTCGGCGCATCAGCAGAACCACCACTGGCTCGGCGGGACGACGGCGTCGCCGGGCTGGACCGAGCCCGTCACGGCGTTGGGCAGGGCGCACAGGTCGTTGGCGGCCGCGTTGGGCTCCTGGTCGCGCGGGACCTTGTTGAAGTCCTCCACCGCCTTGGTCTCCTTGTCGATGGCGGCGTTCTCCTTCTCGCCCTTGCCGGCCACCGAGGCCAGGCAGTCCTTGTCGGAGGGCGGGCACTTGTCGATCTTGTCCTTGTTCTCGGCGGAGGTCTTGCACCCGGGGTCGTTCGGCTTGTCCTTGCAGGGGTCGCTGGAGCCGGTGCTCTGGGGCGCGCCGAGGGGCGGAGCGGTCTGCTTGGCGAGGACGTTGGTGATCAGGGCGCCGCAGGAGGGCTTGTCGGTGTCGGTGGAGGTGAAGGTGACCTTCGGGGCGTCCTCGGCGGCGGTGAAGGAGTAGGTGCGGCCGTAGAACCAGTCGGCCTTGGCGTTGGGGGCGTTGGTGGTGAAGGCGCCGTCCGTGTTGCCGTCGCCCGCCACCGACACGGTGTAGGCCCGCTTGGCGTTGGAGGAGCTCACGCAGGAGTCCGGGGTGTCGTCCCAGCTGACGGTCACGGTGGCGCCCTTGCGGACGCCGCGCAGGCGGGTGCTGATCGCGATCGCGTTGGTCCAGGCGAGAGTGGCCGCCTGGTAGCCCTGCCGGTGCCCGGCGCGTTTGGCGGAGGCGACGCCACCGGGACTGTCCCAGCCGTCGACGCCCTTCTCGAAGGTCTTGTCGGCGGGCACGGTGGGGGAGGAGAACGTGCCGTTCACCACCACGGCCGGCTCGGTGTCCTCGGCCCCCGCCGGTACGGGGGCCGCCAGGGCGATGGCGCCACCGAGGGTGACGGCCAGGAGTCTGGATCGATGCGTCCGCAGCACGGTTCTGCTCCCACTCAAGTCGGCTTGGATGTCCGTTCCTTGGGGGTGTCGGGCGGACTGACGGCCCATCGGCCCCCCGGGTCATGCTTCGGGGGCCCGCTACGGGCCGCAACCGAGGGCGGTCCGATAGGGCGAAGACGAACGATTGGGCTGGTCCGTAGGTGTGGAAAGTCCTCCGCATCCGCACGGACGTTCTGCTCACTGGGCAGGCATTCAGACGATCCGATCATCACTCCAGCCCTGGCCGGGCGGCGCCCGCACGCGCGCCGTCCGGCCGGGACTGTGAGGCCCCCTCATGTCACCCCTCTCGCCGCTGACCCTCCCCTGCCACGCCTATCCACGAGGACCAGATGCTCCCCCTGCACCGCACGCTCCGCCGCCTGCCCGCGACCGCCGTCCCCGCAGCCGTCGTCGGCCTCGCCCTGCTCGGCACCGCCGCGCTGCCCACCTCCGCCGCCTCCGCCTACGACCTGCGGCTGCGCTCCTGGGGCCTGAACACCAGCGGCCAGCTCGGCGACGGCACCAAGACCCAACGGCTCACCCCCACCTCGGTGGTCGGCCTCTCCGGCGCCGAGCTCAACGCCGTCGCCGCGGGCGGCACCGGGGGCTCCACCGGCTCCGGCTTCGGCCTGGCCCTGCTCGCCAACGGCACCGTCGAGGCCTGGGGCAAGAACGACAAGGGCCAACTGGGCAACGGCGCCACCAGCGCCACCGACGAATGGGCCGTCCCCGGCCTGGTCGCGGGCCTCGGCGGCGTCGAGGCGATCGCCGCCGGAGGCTCCCACGCCCTCGCCCTGCTCAAGGACGGCACCGTCAAGGCCTGGGGCCTCAACGACAAGGGCCAGCTCGGTGACGGCACCACCACCAACGCCAACCTGCCGGTGGTCGTCGCCGGGCTCGACGACGTCAAGGCCATCGCCGCCGGAGACACCTTCAACATGGCCCTGCTCAAGGACGGCACCGTCAAGACCTGGGGCAACAACGACAAGGGCCAGCTCGGCATCACCGCCAAGCCCGTCAAGTCCACCGACCCGGTGCCCGCCCCCACCCCGGCCACCCGCACCACCGCCGTCGCCGTCCCCGAACTCACCACCGTCAAGGGCCTCACCGCCGGGGCCTCGCACGCCCTCGCGCTGCTCGCGGACGGCACGGTGATGGCCTGGGGCCTCAACGACAAGGGGCAGCTGGGCGACGACACCACCGCCAACAAGCCCTACCCCGTCCCCGTCCTGGAACTCAAGAACGTCACCGGCCTCTCCGCCGGTGCCGCCCACAGCCTCGCGCTGCTCACCGACAAGACCCTGCGCGCCTGGGGCAACAACGCCAACGGCCAGATCGGCGACGGCACCACGACCCAGCGCAACACCAGCGTGCCCGTCACCGGCGTCACCAACGTGACCGGCATCGCCACCGGTGCCGCCCACACCCTGGCCGTGCTCGCCGACGGCACCGTCCAGGCCTGGGGCCTCAACGACAAGGGCCAGCTGGGCGACGGCACCACCACCCAGCGCCTCACCGCCGTGCAGGTGCTGGCCAAGTCCGGCAGCGTCGCCATGGTCGCGGCCCCCTCCAACGGCAGCTTCAGCCTGGCGCGTTGACCGTCCCCACCTCCTTCGCAGGAAGGCACCACATGACGAACCCCCGTACGCGGCTCCGCTCCCTGCTCGCCGCCTCCGTCGCCGCGCTCACCGCCCTCGGCCTCGCCGCGATCCCGGCCGGCACCGCCGAGGCCCAGGAGAAGCGCCTCAAGTCCTGGGGCAACAACCGCTCCGGCCAGCTCGGCGACGGCACCTGGACGGACTTCCGCACCACGGCCACCACCGTCCTCGGCCTCACCAGCGCCGAGGTCGTCAAGATCGCCGCCGGAGGCGCCGGCCCCACCAACGGGCACGGACTGGCGCTGCTCACCGACCGCACCGTCCAGTCCTGGGGCGCCAACACCAACGGGCAGCTGGGCGACGGCTCCGTCTTCAGCCACAACGCGCCCGGCCAGGTCGTCAACCTCTCCAACGCCACCGACATCGCCGGCGGCGGCGCCCACAGCCTCGCCCTCCTCGCCGACCAGACCGTCGTCGCCTGGGGCAGGAACAACTACGGCCAGCTCGGCAACGGCACCAACATGGACAGCAGCGTCCCCGTGCGCGTCGAGGGCCTCAACAAGGTCATCGCCATCGCCGGCGGCCTCAACCACAGTCTCGCCCTGCGCGAGGACGGCACCGTCTGGTCCTGGGGCTACAACATCAACGGCCAACTGGGCGACGGCACTTCGGCCAGCCGCAACGTCCCCTCCCCGGTCGCCAACCTGACCGGCGTCACCCGCATCGCGGCCGGCTGCAACCACAACCTCGCCCTCGTCGGCCCGCCCAGCGGCCCCGCCAAGCCCACCAGCGGCAACTCCATCAAGGCCTGGGGCTACAACGCCACCGGCCAGCTCGGCGACAACAGCATCATCAACCGCTACACGCCCGTCGACACCCAGGGCATCTGGCTCGGCGGCGTCTCCCAGATCGCCGCCGGCTGCAACCACAGCCTCGCCGTCACGGACAGCGACAACAAGCTCAAGGCCTGGGGCCAGAACACCTCCGGCCAGATCGGCGACGGCACCACCGACTACCGCATCACCCCCGTCCCCGTCCCCGGCGTCACCGGCGTCCAGATCGTCACCGGCGGCCGCGAACACACCGCCGCCCTCCTCGGCGACAACACCGTTCGCTCCTGGGGCGCCAACGGCTCCGGCCAACTCGGCAACGGCACCACCACCGACAGCTCCACCCCCGTCACCACCCTCACCGCCCTCACCGGTGTCGACAAACTCGCCGCCCCGGTCGGCGGCGACTTCAGCCTCGCCAACTAGCCCGCGCCCGAAGCGAAGGAGCCCGGAAGGCGCGTGCGTGCCTTCCGGGCTCCTCGGGGTCTGCCCGCTGGTGCTAGAGGACGCGGTGGAGCCAGCCGTGGGTGTCCGGGGTGCGGCCGTGTTGGACGGCGAGGATGTGGGAGCGGAGGGCGAGGGTGTGCTTGCCCGGGGTGGCGTCGGCGACGGGGAAGGTGGTGGTGGCGGACTTGAAGGCGGTGATGGGGGTGATGACGGCGGCGGTGCCGGCCGCGAAGACCTCGGTGACGGTGCCGTCGGCGGCGCCCGCGCGCAGGTCGTTGAAGGAGAAGGGGCGCTCGACCGGGGTGAGGCCGAACTCGTCGGCGAGGGCGAGGACGGTGTCGCGGGTGACGCCGTCGAGGATGGTGCCCAGGCCCGGGGTGAGGAGTTCGCCGGTGGAGGTGACGACGAACAGGTTCATCGTGCCGGACTCCTCCAGGTTGCCGTCGCCGCCGGTGTCGTCCAGGTAGAGCACCTGGTCGCAGCCGTTGCGGCGGGCCTCCAGCTGGGCGGCGAGGCTGCCGGCGTAGTTGCCGCCGCACTTGGCGGCGCCGGTACCGCCGCGACCGGCGCGGGTGTACTCGGTGGTGACCCAGAGGGTGATGCCGGTGACGCCGCCGGGGAAGTACGGGCCGGCCGGGCCCGCGATGACCGAGTAGACGATCCGCTCGGCGGGCCGGACGCCGAGGAAGGCCTCGGAGGCGAACATGAACGGGCGTATGTAGAGGCTGGCCTCGCCGTCGGCGGCGGGCACCCACTCCCGGTCGGCGCGGACGAGTTCCTCGACGCTGGTGAGGAACTCCTCCTCCGGCAGCTGCGGCAGGGCGAGGCGCTCGGCGGAGCGGGCGAAGCGGCGGGCGTTGAACTCGGGGCGGAACAGCCAGACACTGCCGTCCGCGTGCCGGTAGGCCTTGAGCCCCTCGAAGATCTCCTGGCCGTAGTGCAGCACCGCCGCGCTGGGGTGCAGCGAGAACGGCGCGAGCGGCTCGACGCGCCGGTCGTGCCAGCCCTCCTCGGGGGTCCAGACGGCGGTGGCCATGTGGTCGGTGAAGTGCTTGCCGAATCCGGGGTCGACGAGGATGGCGCGGCGCTCCGCCTCGGGGACGGGGCCGGTCGTCCTGGTCAGGGGGTACGCGGCTGTGGTCATCGTCAACTCCTGTGCGGGGAGGGGGCCGTGGTGTCGGCGGCCCGGTCATGCTAGCGCCGCTCCGGTGCTGGTGGGACGGGGTATCCGCGATGAGAGACCGTCTCGGAGTGCGGACGCGGGAATGGACCCGGACGATCACGGGGTTCTGCCCGGGCCGAGTTCCCTCTAAGCTGGCCGGGCAGCTGGTTCGCCCTGTCCGCCAGGCAGGCGCGTCGTAAGAGGGAACCCGGTGAAGCCTTTCGACAGGCCATTCCGGGACTGCCCCGCAGCGGTGAGCGGGAACGACCGCCGTCATGTGCACTGGGCCCGACCGGGCCTGGGAAGCGACGGCCAGTAGGAGAGCCCCTTCGGGGGACGTGCCCGCGAGTCCGAAGACCTGCCACTGCCCGTGCGCGGCCGATCGCGCGCGGAGTCCCGGTGACCTCGTGGGCGGGTCGGCGTGCGATCAGGTGGTGGACCCGTTCCCGGGTGCCGTCCGCCCGGTCGGTCGTTCCTTCGCGCCTCCGTGTCCCCGTGCCGTCCCCGGGACCTCAGAGTCAGACTCGCGAAGGAGAGTCCGTTGACCGAGAAGTCCGTAGCCGCGGCAAGCGTGGCCACCGCGCACGGCTACCCCCGCCAGGGCCGTAACCGCGAGCTCAAGAAGGCGATCGAGGGCTACTGGAAGGGCGCCGTCACCGCCGACGCGCTGCTCGCCACCGCCGCCGGGCTGCGCCGGGAGAACTGGAGCCGGCTCGCCGAGGCCGGCGTCGGGGAGGTCCCCACCGGGGACTTCTCCCTCTACGACCACGTGCTGGACACCAGCGTCGCCGTCGGCGCGATCCCGCCCCGCCACCGGGAGGCCGTCGAGGCCGACCCGCTGGACGGGTACTTCGCCATGGCCCGCGGCACCCAGGAGGTGGCGCCGCTGGAGATGACCAAGTGGTTCGACACCAACTACCACTACCTCGTACCCGAGTTGGGCCCGGACACCGCCTTCGCCGCGAACCCCGCCAAGCAGGCCGGTGAACTGCGCGAGGCCCTCGCGCTCGGCCACGAGGCCCGTCCGGTGCTGGTCGGCCCGATCACCTACCTGTTGCTCGCGAAGCCCGCCCCGGGCGTGGCCGCCGACTTCCAGCCGATCACCCTGCTCGACCGCCTGCTGCCCGTCTACGCCCGCCTGCTCGCCGAACTGCGCGCCGCCGGCGCCGCGTGGGTGCAGCTGGACGAGCCCGCGCTCGTCCAGGACCGCACCCCGGCCGAACTGAACGCCGCCGCCCGCGCCTACCGCGAGCTGGGCGCGCTCACCGGCCGGCCGAAGCTGCTGGTCGCCAGCTACTTCGACCGGCTCGGCGAGGCCCTGCCCGTCCTCGCCAAAGCGCCCGTCGAGGGCCTGGCCCTGGACTTCACCGGACCGGCGGCCGCCAACCTCGCCGACCTCGCCGCCGCCGGAGGGCTGCCCGGCAAGCGCCTGGTCGCCGGGGTGATCGACGGCCGCAACATCTGGATCAACAACCTGGAGACCTCCCTCTCCACCCTCGCCACCCTCCTCGGCCTCGCCGACCGGGTCGACGTCGCGCCCTCCTGCTCCCTGCTGCACGTGCCCCTGGACGCCACCGCCGAACGGGAGTTGGACCCGCAGATCGCCCGCTGGCTCGCCTTCGCCCGGCAGAAGGCCGCCGAGGCCGCCCTGCTCGCGAAGGGCCTGCGCGAGGGCACCGGCGCGATCACCGCCGAACTCGCCGCCAACCGCGCCGACCTGGCCTCCCGCGCCAACTCGCCCGTCACCCACGACCCGGCCGTACGGGCCCGGGCCGCCGCCGTCACCGAGGCCGACGCCCGCCGCGCCCAGCCGTACCCGGAGCGGGCCGAGGCCCAGCGCGCCCGGCTCGGCCTGCCGCTGCTGCCGACCACCACCATCGGCTCCTTCCCGCAGACCACCGAACTGCGCACCGCCCGCGCCGACCTCACCGCCGGCCGGATCGACTTCCGGGCCTACCGGGAGCGCATCGAGGCCGAGGTCCGCGAGGTCATCACCTTCCAGGAGAAGGCCGGACTGGACGTCCTCGTCCACGGAGAGCCCGAACGCAACGACATGGTGCAGTACTTCGCCGAGCAGCTCACCGGCTACCTCGCCACCCGGCACGGCTGGGTGCAGTCCTACGGCACCCGGTACGTGCGCCCGCCGGTCCTCGCCGGGGACATCTCGCGGCCGCACCCGATGACCGTCGACTGGTTCCGCTACGCGCAGGGCCTCACCGTCCGCCCGGTCAAGGGCATGCTCACCGGCCCGGTCACCATGCTCGCCTGGTCCTTCGTCCGCGACGACCAGCCGCTCGCCGACACCGCCCGTCAGGTCGCCCTGGCCCTGCGCGACGAGGTGACGGACCTGGAGGCCGCCGGCGCCGCCGTCGTCCAGGTCGACGAGCCCGCCCTGCGCGAGACCCTGCCGCTGCGCGCCGCCGACCGGCCCGCCTACCTGGACTGGGCCACCGAGGCGTTCCGCGTCGCCACCTCCGGGGTCCGCGCGGACACCCAGGTCCACACCCACATGTGCTACGCCGAGTTCGGCGACATCCTGCGCGCCATCGACGAGTTGGATGCCGACGTCATCTCGCTGGAGGCCGCCCGCTCGCACATGCAGGTCGCCGGGGAGCTGGCCGGCGCCGGGTACCCGCGCGAGGTCGGGCCGGGCGTGTGGGACATCCACTCGCCGCGAGTCCCGGACACCGAGGAGGCCGTGCGCCTGCTGCGCGCCGGTCTCGCGGCGATCCCGGCCGAGCGGCTCTGGGTCAACCCGGACTGCGGGCTCAAGACCCGCGGCTGGCCCGAGACCAGGGCCTCCCTGGAGAGCCTCGTCGGCGCCGCCCGCACGCTGAGGGCCGAGCTGGCGGGCTGACGGCCCCGCCCGCACCGGGCGCGGCGGCCGTTCGGGCCGCCGCGCCCGGTGCGGGAAAGGACGCGCGTACGGCGCGGCCGGCGCCCGGCCCCCGGCGGGCGGGCGGCTGCTGGTGAACCCGGACCGCCGCAGCCGGGTACCCTGTCCCGTCGTCCTGGACGAAGACCCCGACCGCGCCGCAGACCCCGGGCGCACCGCACCGACCGGAAGCCCCGTATGAGCCAGCAGACCGACAACAGCAGCACCGAGCCCCTCGGCGAGAGCGTGATCCTCAAGCACGGCGAGGTCGCCCTCAAGGGCCGCAACCGCCGCATGTTCGTCGAGCGCCTGGAGAACAACCTGCGCGCCGCCCTGCACGGCATCGGCGGCTCGACCTGGATCAGGACCCAGGGCCACCTCACCGTGCTCGGCGGCCAGGTGCCGATGGAGGAGCTGGTGGAGCGGGCGCGGCGGGTGATCGGATTCAGCTCCGTCGAGCGGACGCTGCGGGTGCCCAGCACCCTGGAGGCGATCGAGGTGAACTCCGTCGCGCTGCTGCGCAAGGCCTGCGAGGGCCGGGAGGCCACCGGCTTCGCGGTGCGCGGCAAGCGCCGCGACAAGTCCTTCCCGCTCACCTCCACCCAGCTGGAGCGCGAACTCGGCGCCCACGTCCAGCCGCTGGTGCCGGGCCTGCGGGTCGACCTGACGAGGCCCGACCTCACGCTCTCGGTGGAGGTCGACCACCGTGAGACCTTCCTCTCCTGCGAGCGTCACCCCGGCCTGACCGGCCTGCCGGTGGGCTCCAGCGGCCGGGCCCTGGTGCTGCTCTCCGGCGGCTACGACTCGCCGGTGGCCGCGCACCGGGCGATGCGGCGCGGGCTGGCCTGCGACTTCGTGCACTTCAGCGGCGCGCCGTACACGAATCCGGCCTCGGTCTACAAGGCGTACGCCCTCGCCCGCGAGCTCAACCGCTTCCAGCCGCCCGGCGAGCTGCACGTGGTCGCGCTCGGCAAGGCCCAGAAGCAGCTGGCGGTGGCCGGCGCGGGCCGGCTCCAGGTCGTCGCCCAGCGGCGGCTGATGGTGCGCACCGCCTCGGAGCTGGCCGCGCGCCTCGGCGCCCAGGCCCTGGTGACCGGCGACAGCCTGGGCCAGGTCGCCAGCCAGACCCTCGCCAACATGGCGGCGGTGGACCAGGCGGCGACGCTGCCGGTGCTGCGGCCGCTGATCGGCTGGGAGAAGCAGGAGATCATCGACCAGGCCCGCGCGCTCGGCACGGCCGACATCTCGGTGCTGCCGGACGAGGACTGCTGCCAGCTCCTCGCCCCGCCGCAGGTCGCCACCGGCGCCCGGGTCGGCCAGCTGAAGGCGGTGGAGCAGCGCCTCGACCTGGACGAGCTGGTCGAGGCGCTGCTCGGCGCGATCCAGGTGATGCACCCGGGCCGCGAGGACGGCGAGGCGCCCGCCCCCACCTGCGAGGTCTAGGGCAGCGCCCGCCCGACCTGCGACGGCCGGGGCAGCGCCCGCTGGCCCGGCCCGTCGTACGAGGCGAGCGGCCGGATCAGGGCGTTGTGGGCGAGCTGCTCGCCGATGGGGGCCGTCCGGCCGGTGATCCGGCTGGGGACGAAGATCGGCGTGAACACCGGGGTGTCGAAGCCCATCAGGTGGTAGGCGAGCCCCGCCGGGTGGTCCAGGTCGGGGTGGATGCCCTTGCGCTCGAGCACCGCCTCGCGCAGCGCGGTGTGCAGGGCCGCGAGGCGGGCGGCCTGATGACGGCCTGGGCCCGGTACTCGGCGGAGTGCTCCTTGGTGTACGTGTCCAGGATCGCGGACGCGGCTCGCCGGGCCCGGGCAGGTGGACGGCGTGGTCGGCCCGCGGCCGGGCATGCCGAAGCCCCGGCCTCCCCTTCGCGCGGGGAGGCCGGGGCTTCGGTGCGGGCGGCCGGGGACGGAGGGACGCCGCGCCCGCTCGTCCGGCCGAGCGGCGGCTCCTCGTCCTGGGTCTCGTCCTCCTCCGGAGGGCTCTCCGGGGTTACTCCTTGTCGGCGTTCACGTCGGTCTTCTTGTCGACCCGGGACGCCCAGCGCTGCTCGACGTTGCTGAAGCGCCAGTAGGCGAGCGCGCAGGCCCAGACCACCACGAACATGCCGACCAGGATGTAGCCGACGTTGTCGAGGCTGATGTCGGCGATCCAGCCGGTGACGGGGTCGGTGAGTTCGAGCTTGTCGCGCAGGACGCTGACGAGCTCGATGGTGCCGATGACGAAGGCCACGGCGATGGAGAGCCCGGTGATCGTCAGGTTGTAGTACACCTTGCGGACCGGGTTGGAGAACGCCCAGTGGTAGGCGAAGTTCATGAAGGTGCCGTCGAGCGTGTCGAACAGGCACATCCCGGAGGCGAACAGCAGCGGCAGGCAGATGATCGCGTACCAGGGCAGGCCGGCGGCGGCGCCGGAGCCGGCCATCACCATCAGGGCCACCTCGGTGGCGGTGTCGAAGCCCAGGCCGAACAGCAGGCCGACCGGGTACATCTGGCCGGGGCGGCGGATCGACTTGGTCAGCTTCCCGAGGATGCGGTTCATGAAGCCGCGCTCGTCGAGGTGCTTCTCCAGCTGCTTCTCGTCGAAGTGCCCGGCCCGCATGGACTTGTACACCCGGTAGATCCCGGCCAGCGCGACCAGGTTGATCGCGGCGATCAGGTAGAGGAAGGTGCCGGAGACGCTGGTGCCGATGACGCCCAGCCACTTGTGGGTGGTGGACTCCTCGTCGACCAGGGTGCCCGCGATCTTCGCGCCGCCGGCCACCAGCGCGGCCATCGCCATGACGATGCTGGAGTGGCCCAGGGCGAACCAGAAGCCGACCGAGACCGGGCGCTGCCCGTCCGCCATCAGCTTGCGGGTGCTGTTGTCGATCGCCGCGATGTGGTCGGCGTCGAAGGCGTGGCGCATGCCGAGGGTGTAGGCGGTGATGCCGAGGCCGACGCCGAAGGCCTGGTTGCCGACGGTGTAGTGGTTCGGCGCGATCAGCAGGAACAGCATGCCGAAGGCGACCACGTGCATGCCGAGGATCACGGCCAGCAGGCTCGCGGTCCGGACGGTGTCCTTGCGCTGCCAGCGAGGGGGCAGCGTCGGTGACGGGATCTCGTCTATGACGGTCATGACGGGCGGGCTTCTCCCACTTCTGCGGACGGGGTGGTTCTGCCCCCGGTGAGAGAGGCGGGGAACACCGTAGGGTCTCGCCTCACTTCCCGACAACCCTGCGCATCTGCAAACTCCTCGCAAAAAGGGCGGCCGCGCAGGGCCCCGAGCGGGTGAACCCGGGTGCTTCCGGAGGCCGTGGGAGGGGTGGGAGCGTTCCGGCCGGGCGTTCCAGGCTGACGGGAAAGGGCAGGTCAGAGGGGGTGGAAGCGTTCCAGTGTCCCGTATCGGCCGGTGAGGCTGGCGCCCGGGGCGGGCAGCGGGCCAGAGTTCTGGTCGTCGGGGTCCGGCGGCGTCGCTCCACCGCCCGACGGCTTCCTCCTTTCCCTCCTCCTACGCACACGGGGTGCACCATGTCTTCTCGCCGTACCTTCGTCCTGCCCGCGGCCCTCGCGCTCGGCGCCGTCCTCGGCCTCACCGCCTGCGGCCCGGACGACAGCACCGGCGCCGCGCCGCAGCCGGCGGTCACCGCCTCCGCCGGGGCCCCGGCCTCCGCGGCGCCGGCGGCCCCGACGGGCCCGGCGGAGTCCGCCGCTCCGACCGGGACGGCGAAGCCCGCCCCGGCCTCGGCGACGTCCAAGCCCGGCGGGGGCACCGCGGGCGGCGGGGGCTCGGACGGCGGGGAGGCCTGGGCCTACGGCCACCCGTGCGAGAGCGGCAAGGTGACGGTCAAGGTGGTCGCCCGGCCCGGGTCGGCGTCGCAGCGCGTGATCGAGGTCCACAACCAGGGGCCCAAGTCCTGCGGGCTCAGCTACTACCCGACCGTCGACCTCGGCGCCTCCAACGCGGCCGACCGCAGCAAGAACCTCCGGCCCATGGTCCCCAGCGGCCTCGGCGGCCCGCCGGCCTACGCCCTCGGCGCCGGCCAGGTCGCGTACGCGGTCATCGACCTCAACCCGGGTGGCGCGGGCACCGGTGCGGGCGGGATCGACGAGATCAACGTCCTCGCCGACGGCGACCACATGCCCAACGCCGACACCGTCAACACCCCGCTGGCACCCGGCACCAAGGTGTTCAAGCCCAAGCTGGGCCTCTACCGCTCCACCGTCGCGGACGCGGCGGCCTCGGCGGCCCAGGCCGACCACCAGCTGTGACCGGTGCTCAGGACCTCCTCGCACCCGGCCCGGACGACAGCGTGTGGGCCCCGGCCGGTACGGTGAGCTGCGAGTTCGGCCGGGGCGCCGAACCGGGCGACGGTGCGGGGAGGCAGGGCGTGGGGGTGGAGGCCGACGGGTTCGCGGCGATGCTGCGCGAGCTGAAGGAACGGTCGGGCCGCAGCTACGGCGTGCTCGCGTCCCGGCTGCACGTCAGCACGTCGACGCTGCACCGGTACTGCAACGGCGCGGCCGTCCCCAACGAGTACGCGCCGGTGGAGCGGTTCGCCCGGGTGTGCGGGGCGCAGGACGCGGAGCTGGTGGAGCTGCACCGGCGGTGGATCCTGGCGGACGCGGCGCGGCGGCGGGAGCCGGGTGGGGGTGCGGCTGCGGTTCCGGCTGTGGCTGCGGTTCCTGCCCCGGCCGTCGAGGCGGCCCCGGCTGCCGACGCTCCTGCGGCTCCCCCCGTCGTGCAGCCCGTCGAGGTCGTCGAGTCCGGGGCCCGCTCCCGCTGGTCGCGCTCGCGCGTGCTGGTGGGCGTGGCGGTGCTGGTGGTGCTGGCCGCCGCCGTCCCGGCGTACCTGCTGCGCGAGCAGGGGCACACGGCGGCGGACGCGGCGGGCACGCCGACGGCCCCGGCCGTCGCGCCCGCCGTGCCGACCTCACCGACCTCACCGACCTCGCCGATCTCCACGGGGGCCTCGGCCGGGGCCGCCCCGGCGTCCGCCTCCGCCTCGGCCTCCGCCGCGGCGACCTCGCAGGACCCGCCCGCCCCGTTCCACGTCAGCGTGCTCAACGACACCTCGCAGAGCCCCTGCGACCAGTGGTTCCTCTCCCCGCGCCCGCCCGGCAAGGTCACCCCGCCGCCGACCCCGACCTCCGCGAGCGACGCCTGGGCGTCCGGCCAGGAGGCCGTCCCGGCCGGGAACCTGCACCTCCAGCTCACCGCGCTGGGGGACAGCAGCGAGGTCGTGGTGCTGAACGCCATGTACATCCAGGTCGTCGACACCCAGCCGGCCTTCAAGGGGTACGCGTACTCCCCGGGTTCGGGCTGCGGCGGCGGGCTGGAGCCGGCCGCCTTCAAGGTGGACCTGGACGCCTCCCCGCCCAAGGTCGTGCTCGACCAGGGCAACGAGGGCAAGAGCACCAGGAACTTCCCGTACAGCGTCTCGAACACCGACCCGCAGGTGATCGAGATCGACGCGAGCACCAAGTCCCAGGACGTCTCCTGGTACGTGGACGTGGTGTGGACGGGCGCCAACGGCCGCCAGAGCCGGACGCGGGTGGGCGACCACGGCAAGCCGTTCCGCACGGTCGGGATGAAGGGCGCGCCCGCGTACTTCCTCAACGGCCACGGCTGGGAGAAGGGCGACGTCGGCACGCCCTGACCGACCCGCGGGGAATCAGATACACCTCGGGGGTGGGTCTGGACCCACCTCGAAGTGGGGGTCCAGGCCGCTGTTCCCCGAGGTCAAAGCGTCCCTAAGGTGATCACCGAACCGCCCGGAACGGCCGGGCGGTCGCGGTATCGCACGAGGGGACCGGGGGCGCGGGCATGCGGGTGACGACGGACGAGCGGGCTCCGGCGCTGCGGCCGGAGGGGCTGCGCAGGCGCTTCGGCGCACATGGCGGTCGACGGGGTCGACCTGGTCTCCGCCGCCACCGTCCGCGCCATCCTGCGGCGCTTCGTCGCCTCCGACGACGACTACCGCCGGGTGCTGGCGGTGCCGGCCTACCTGGACGGGACGCGCGAGGGCCGAGGGCAGGGCCGTACGAGTCGGTACGATCCCTTGTATGGCTGGTGCGAACGACGAGGCGTGGGACACGGACGCGGCCGAGCGGGCTGTCGCGGTGCTGAAGGCGGCGGCCGACCCGTCGCGCTACCGGCTGCTGTGGGCCCTGAGCCGCCGCGAGCTCCCGGTGAGCGAGCTGGCCGAACTCCTCGGCGCCCACGTGGCCGCGACCTCCCAGCACCTGGCCAAGCTCCGCGCCGCCGGCCTGGTTGTCGCCCGGCGTGAGGGCACCCGCATCTTCTACCGCGCCACCGAGGTCAAGGGGCTGCTCACCGAGGCGGCCGTGATCGCCAACGACCTCCCGCAGCGCGGCGGCGACGACGCAGGCCCCGGCGCACCCGCCGGCGCGCCCCAGCCGGCCCCGCGCGGACTCCGCGCCGCGCGCCGGCGCCCGGTCACGGGCTGACTCCTCCTCTCAGGCGCGTGCTCCCTTCCCCCCTCCCAGAACCTTGTTTCGCATGCTATCTTGCGATGCATGGTACCTGGCACTGCACAGCACGAAGGCGGCGGAGACGCCGCGGACGGGCCGGTCGCGACCCAACTGCGCAAGGGCGTGCTGGAGTACTGCGTCCTGGCCCTGCTGCGGGACGGGCCGCGCTACGGCGTCGAGCTGCTGCAGGAGCTCGAACGGTTCCCGATGCTGGCGACCAGCCAGGGGACCATCTACCCCCTGCTGTCCCGCCTGCGCCGCAGCGGGCTCGCCGACACCTACCTGCGCGACTCGCCCAGCGGGCCGTCGCGCCGCTACTACACCCTCACCGAAGCCGGGCTCAGCGCACTCGGAGAGTTCGCCGCGCTCTGGCCCGCCTTCCGCGAAACCGTCGACCACGTCCTCTCCCCGGGAGACACCCCGTGAACCACCCCACCGAGCACCCCCTCGTCCGCGCCCACCTCGACGCCGTCGAGCGCTGCACCGCCCCGCTGCCCGCCGACCGCCGCCGCGAACTCCTGGCGGACCTGCGCGAGCACGTCGAGATCGCCCTCGCCGAGACCGACCCCACCGACGAGGCCGCCGTCCGCCACGTCCTCGACCAGCTCGGCAGCCCCCGCCGCATCGCCGACGCCGCCCTGGCGGAGGAGGGTGCCACCGCCACCGCGCTCGCGCCCGAACCCGAGACCGCCCGCCGCACCAACGCCACCGTCCTGCTCGCCGTCCTGCCCCTGCCGCTCCTCCTCGTCCCGGCGATCGGGCCGGTGCTCGCGCTGGTCACGGCCGTCGTCGCCGCCGTCCGCGTCGGCAAGTCCGCGCAGTGGACCCGCCGCGAGAAGACCCAGGCCGCCCTGCTCCTCCTGAGCCCGCTCCTGCTCACGCCCTTCGCCGCCGGCGTCGTCTCCGTGGCCTCCTCCTCGGGCCTGACCCCCGCCGGCCTCCTCGTGGCCTGCGCCCTCGGCTTCTGCCCCACCCTCCTCGCCGCCTACCGCCTCTCCCGCTCCGCCGCCCGCCTCCGCGCGGCCGCCGTGGCGGTGTGACACCCCGGGGCACCCGCCCCCCAGGGAGCGAGCAGCAGCACCCAGTGGTCCATCACCGCACGCAGGCGTCGCCGGTGGTCGGCGATCCAGCCGTCCGGCGGGACGAGCGGGACGCGCACGGTGACCATGGACCCGGACTCGTCCTCGACGACCACCTCGGGGCAGTCGCGCTCGCCGCTGAGCTGGACGAAGACGGACGGCCCGCTGCTCATCTCCATCCAGGCGATGTCCTCGCCCCCGTCGAGCCCGTCCAAGGCGTCCGCCCAGTGCTCGAGGTCCGAGGCGGACAAGAGCAGGCCGATGCGGCCCGACACGAACGGCGTCCTGACGACGATCTCGGCATCGAGACCGGCCGGCCACCAGGCGACGAGGCCGAGAACGTTGACGGTGACGCTGTTCCCCTCGTCGTCCGCGAGGGAGATGAGCGCCTTCGGAACACTGCCGCCCACAACTGTCCTTTCCTCGGTGTGTCCTGAGAGATCCTCGCCCGGATCCAGGGCGTTCCGCCCCGCAACCGCAACCGCAACCGCAACCGCCCCGCAACCGCCCCGCAACCGCAACCGCAACCGCCCCGCAACCGCGCCGCAGCCGTAGCGGTGTGACTCAACCCCCGGACGGTTCCACCGTCAGTTCGGAGCGCGCCACCAGGACCTCCCCGGAGGTGCCGAGCCACAAGGTCCAGTGGTCGAACTCCCCGTCCTCGGGGTCCGGTCGGTAGATCGGGAAGGTCTCCAGCCGCAGCCCGTCGAAGTCGAACCGGGTGTCCAGCGCGGGCGGCCTGATCACGACGCCGGTCAGCGGTCGGCCCTCGAGCCGGGCCAGTGCCTCTTCGAGCCCCTCGTCCTCGGAGCCGACGAGGACCTCGTCGGCCGTCTCCAGGCGCCACGCGGCCATCTCGATCCAGAGGTGCCACCGGCCGTGGACGCGGCCCGACCGGTCGTCGGGCGGCAGGGGTGCGCCGAACTCCACCGTCACGAAGCTGCCGTGGCCCCGCCGTACGTCCCATGCGGGCAGTCCGAGCAGCGGGGCGATGCGGCGGTGGGCATCGGCGAGATCGACCACCGTCATGCCGTCGCCGCCCAACGCGGCCCCGGCCCGACCGCGAGGTGCCGGCCCGAGGGGCTGCGGAGGATCCAGTCCGGGACGGCCGAGGAGGTGCGGTGGTAGAGGGGGAAGATCCTCAACTCCAGCTCTCCGAAATGGACAACGGTCTCCCAGCCGGGCAGCCGCACGTCCAGCGCGGTGACCTCCCGGCCGGTCAGTGTGGAGAGGTCCTCGGCTAACCGGTCCGTGCGGTCGCCGGACGCGGCCACCACGGCGTCCGGCGAGGCCAGGCGCCAGGCGGCGGCGTGGACCATCAGCCACCGGGGCCGCGACTCCGTCGTTCTGAGTCGGAGGCCGAACCGGCCCTCCCCGTCGAGGGGAACGCCTGTCCGTTCCACCACGGCGCCGATCAGGTGGGCAACCAGGGAGCGGAGTTCCTCGACGTCCGTTGATCTCGTCATCGTGCAGAGTATGGAGGTGGTGGCGGTCCTGGCGCCGAACTTATCTTCTGCGAGGGGGATGACGGGGATGGATCTGCGGTTCGCCGCGTACGTGCCGGAGCCGGGCGAGCGGCGGGAGCCCGTCGCCGCGGTGGTCGCGGAGGCCGTCGAGGAGGACGTCGCGGTGCTGGCGCGGTTACAGGCGCGGGCGCGTGGTGGCGAGGCGGGGGAGTGGGCGGTGCGGATCCGCCGGGCGATCGGCGGGGAGCGGGGCGTGGTGATCACCGCGAAGGTGGCGGGCGAGGCCGTCGGGTACGCCAGCGTGGCGTACCTGCCCGAACATCCGCAGGACTGCGCCCCGGCCGGGTACTACCTGACCGGGGTCACGGTCGATCCGGCCTGGCGCCGCCGGGGGTTGGGGGCGTCGCTGACCCGGTGGCGGATGGAGTGGGTGTGGGGGAGGGGCGAGGCGGTGTGGTGCTTCGTGTCCGCCGGGAATCGCGCATCCCTCGATCTGCACCGGGAGTTGGGCTTCGAGCGGGTGCGGTCCGGCCCCGCCTTCCAGGGCGTCGGGTTCGCCGCCGGCACGGGCTGGCTGCTGAGGGCGGACCGAGGCGCCGACGAGGGAGCCCCGCGACCCACGACATAGCCCTGGCGCACGACTCCGGTACCTCGCGGGGGCTACGAACGGCACCGGGGCGTCTGCCTCCGAGGGGTGATGCGAGGCGGAGCCGCCGAACCCTAGCGTTGCCCCCATGAAACGCAATCACCGTCTGGCCGCCGTCGCCGCGTTGACCCTCTCCGCGCTCGTCGCCGGAACCGGCGCCGGGTTCGCCGCAACCCCCGCACCGGCGGCCGCGCCGGCCTTCCACGGCGAACTCCCCGCGCCGACCGGCCCCTACGCCGTCGGCGAGGAGGTCATCCACCTCACCGACGAGAACCGCATGGACCCGTGGGTGCCGTCGTCCGGCCCCCGCCAACTGGCCGTCACCATGGTCTACCCGGCCGCCGCCGGGACCGGGACCCCGGCGCCGTACATGACCCTCGGCGAGGCGGCCGGAATCATCGAGCGCCAGCCCGTGCTGACGCGAGCGGGTGTCACCCCGGAGAACCTCGCCGCCGTCACCACGCACGCCTTCGACGGCGCGCGGCCGCAGCACGGCAAGCACCCGCTGGTGGTCCTCTCCGCCGCGGCCGAGAACCCGCGCATGATGCTCACCTCGCTCGCGACCGACCTGGCCAGTCACGGCTACGTCGTCGCCCTCGTCGGCCATACCTACGAGGACAGCGGCGAGACGCTGGCGGACGGTCAGACGGCGCCGTGCGTGGTCTGCGACCACCCGGACACGACCGACTTCGACGCCGAAACCGCCGGCCGTGCGAAGGACGTGTCCTTCGTGATCGACCAGTTGACGCACGGAAACGCCGCGTGGCGCCTGGCCCACCTCATCAACAAGCACGAGATCGGCATGGCCGGACACTCCCTCGGCGGAGCTGCGGCGGCCGCCACGATGATCGCCGACCCGCGCGTAGGGGCCGGGGTCGACATGGACGGCACCTTCTTCCCGGTCCCGACGCCCGGCCAGATCAACCGGCCGTTCCTCATGCTGGGCAGGGCCGACGGCCACGCGCCCGGCTCGGGCGGCGACGACGCCGTGTGGAAGCAGGCATGGGACGCCTTCGGCGGCTACAAGAAGTGGCTGACGGTCACCGGCGCCAACCACTTCAGCTTCGCCGACCAGAACCTGCTCCAGAAGCAGGCCGGGTTCCCCTCGGCGTCGCCCCTCTCCCCGGAACGCGGGATGGAGATCACCCGCGAGTACGTGACGGCGTTCTTCGACCGGACGCTGAAGGGGATCGACAGCCCGCTGATGGACGGCCCCTCGCCGGACAACCCGGAAGTGACCTTCCAGCAGCCGTAGTGCGGGCGGCGCTGTGCCTCGTGGTCGGCGGTGGCCAGTTCGTCGGGGAGACGAACTGGCCACCGCCGTTGACGTCGGATCAGGGTGGAGAAGAACAGCCCGCACAGGTCCACCGGGTCGGCGCCGACGGCCCCCGGCCAGGTGAACCGCCCCTGTCCTGCCCGCAGGCGGTCAGGCGACAGCCGGAGCAGCCGATGTCACTGAGGCCGAGGAGTCTCGTCGGCCGAGTCCCCGCGCCGGTAGGCGATGGCGGCCGCGATGGCGAGATAGGCCTCGACCTTTGCGGCATTGATGAGAGCGTCGGGCCCGAGCCTCTTCGGCAGCCTTGCCAGATATGCCGGGCGGCGCGCGTGGTCGAGATGGTCACTCATGTAGGCCCCCCATGGTGAACGATCGTGCGATCCGGGCAAGCGTACGGCGGCGGAGCGGTTCCGGCCGGTGCCTGTCCGGTTCTTGTACCGGAGGGCGTACTCCGAGAACCGCAGCTACGCCCGGGCGGCACAAACCGGTGAACCTGCGCGGTCACAGCGTCTGCGGACGGCTAGCGCGCCTCGAAGGCCAGCCAGGTGTCCGCCGGCTCCTCGGGCTTCCCGGGGATCGGGCGCAGTTCTTCCGTCCACGCCTCGCCCGCGACCTCGGAGGCGACGCGGCGCCAGAAGCGCGCCGCGTCGGCGTTCCGCTCCTGGAAGGCGATCTCCCAGCGGCCGGGGTGCGAGGCCAGGACGGTCAGCACGGCGCGCAGCCCGAAGCCCGAGCGGCGTGCCCCGCGCACCACGAAGAAGCTGTTCAGCACCCGCGCGTCGCCGTCCAGTGCGCGGACGAACGCGAAGCCGACCGGCCGGTCGTCGGACCGGAGGAGGTAGGCGCACCAGGTCGGATCGGTGAGTGCGGACTCCAGCCACTCGCGGCGGTAGGTGCCGTCGGGGTTCGGCAGGAGGTTCCAGTAGTCCGACATGTCGTGCAGGAAGAGCGGCCAGAGCCGCTCCAGGACGTCGCGGTCGTCGGCACACGCTCGGCGGACGGTGAGGTCTGTCATCTGAATCCCCTCAAGAACGCGAAAAGCCTTCCGGCGGACCGGAAGGCTTTCGAACTACGGGGGACTCTATCGTGGCCCCGCCCGGACGAGGCAAGCCAACGAACCAGCCGCAGCGCAGGGTTAGAGCTCGCCCGCGCGGACGGCTGCGACGAAGGATTCCCAGGCGGAGGCGGAGAAGACGAGGGCCGGGCTCCGTAAAGCGACTCATCGCATGCGCACCGTGACCGCGCACGCTCCCGTTGTGCGCCCCTACTCCTCGCCGTCGCGAATGGCCTGGGCGCAGCGGAACAGCTCGTCCGTCTCCTCGACCAGCACCCCGCCCAGCAGAAGCTTCGGGCTGTAGAACTCCGACGCCGCCTCGGCGACAGCCATGGCCGACATGTCGATCTGGTACAGCCCCGTGCGCCGAAGCCCCTCGATGGACGTCCCCCACACCACCTTGTCGATGAAGCTCCACGCGCACGCGCTCATGCACATCGGGCACGGTTCAGCAGTGGTGTAGAGGCTGAGGCCTTCCCAGCCCTGGCTGCCGAGCCGCTGCGCGTAGTCGTCGATGGCGGCCATCTCGCCGTGGTACGCGGGGTTGACGGAGTGGGCGTTGACGCCGCGCGCGACCACGACATCCCCTCGGACGATCACGGCACCGAAGGGGTAGCGCTCGTTCTTGCGGCCCTCCTCGATGGCGGCCGCCATGAAGTGTTCGTGTGAGGAGGAGGCCCTGGCAGAAGCCGGGGTGGCGGCGACGAGGCCGGCCGCGCCGACCGCTCCGATGAAGTGGCGCCTGTTCAGCATGGGTGCGATCCCTCTCCGTCCGGTGAATCCGGTGGCTCGTCACGCTACCTTTCGCCGATGATTCCGCCATGACAGTAGAGATGATCACAGCAGCAGCATCGGGCACATGGCGGCTCGGCGATCGTACGGTCAACCGGATCGGCTTCGGCACGATGCGCCTGCCGCAGTACGGCGCGGCGTTCGCGCCCGGCGCCGCGCCGCGCGACCGGGGGGAGGCGATCGGGGTGCTGCGGCGGGCGGTGGAGCTCGGGGTGAACCACATCGACACGGCGGCCTTCTACTTCTCCTCGCTCCGCTCCGCCAACGAGCTGATCGGCAGCGCCCTGGCGCCGTACGCGGACGACCTCGTCATAGCCACCAAGGTCGGCCCGGCCCGCGACACGTGGGGCAACTGGACGGCGCACGCCACGGCGGCGCAGCTGCGCGGGCAGGTCGAGGAGAACCTGCGCCAGCTCGGGCGGGACCACCTCGACGTGGTGAACCTGCGCATCGTCGGTACGGACTCCATCGCCGAACGCTTCGGCGCCCTCGCCGAGTTGCGGGAGGCGGGGCTGATCCGCCACCTCGGGCTGTCCAACGTCCGGGCGCACCACATCCCCGAGGCGCAGGCGATTGCGCCGGTGGTCTGCGTGCAGAACATGTACGGCCTCGGTGCCTCGCCCGAGCAGGAGGAGGTGCTGCGCCTCTGCGGTGAGCAGGGCATCGCCTTCGTGCCGTTCTACGCGATCGCGGGCCAGGGGCGCGAGGCCGGAGCAGCGGGGGTCGGGGACGAGAGCGGGGTGGAGGCGGTCGCGCGGAGGCTCGGCGCGAGCCCCGCCCAGGTGCGGCTGGCGTGGACGTTGCACCGGGGCCCGCACGTGCTGGCGATCCCCGGCACGGGGGATCTCGGCCACCTCGCCGAGAACGTGGCGGCGGGCGCGCTGCGGCTCTCCGAGGAGGACCTGGCCGCCCTGGAGCGGTAGCGAGACCCCGGGGCGACGGCCTGCACCAGGCCGTCGCCCTACGAGTCGTCAGCTAGGAAGCGGCGGGCCGGGGGATCAGGAAGGTGGCCAGCATCCCGAGCGCGAGCAGCGCGGCGCACACGCAGCCGTCGACCCGGACGGCGTGGGACATGGCCTCGCGGGCGGCCTGGGCGACGGAGGCCGTCCGGGGGTCGGAGGCGAGGCCGGAGATCATCGCACCGGCGCTGTCGGTGACCGTCGAGGACAGGTGGTCGGCCCCGGGTGTTCCCTGCCGGGTGAGGCGGTCCGACAGGTCGGTGGCCAGGGCGGTGAAGAACGTCGAGGTCAGGACGGCGATGCCGAGCGCGGAGCCGAGCTGCCGTGCGGCGCTCTGGATGCCGGAGCCCTGGCCGGCGCGCTGCGGCGGCACGTCCGCCAGGACGACGTTGGTGACCTGGGCGGTGGCGAAGCCGACCCCCGTCCCGTACAGGAACAGGGCGGCGGCGATGACCCACCACGGGGAGTCGCTGTCGGCGAGCAGGCCGAACATCAGCAGCCCGGCGGCCTCCAGGGCGAGGCCGGTGCGGACCAGGCCGATCGGCCCGGCCTTCTCCGCGAGGCCGAAGCTCGCGCCGCTCGCGGCGAAGCTGCCGATGGCGACGACGAGGATCAGCAGGCCGGTCCGGACGGGGGAGTAGCCCAGGGCGTACTGGAGCCACAGCGGGAGCACGGCGAGCAGGCCGAACTCGGCGAGGGCGATGAGGAGCGTCGCGGCGGTGCCGGTGCTGAAGGACTTGATGCGGAACAGCGAGGTGTCCACGAGCGGCGCCGTGCCGTCGCGCCGGGCGGGCCGCGCCTGGCGGCGGAGGAAGAGGGCGAGGCAGCCCGCCGCGGCGGCCAGGGCCACCGGGACGACCGAGAGGCCGAGCCCCGCGCCGTCCCCGAAGGGGCCGAGGGCCTTGCGCGGTGCCCACCACCCGTACTCCCGGCCCTCGATGAGCGCGAACGCGAGGAGCCCGAGGCCCGGGACGGACAGCATCGCGCCCGTGGCGTCGAGGCGCCCCGGCCGGCGGGGGGAGGGCGGCAGGTACCTCGCCGCCCCCGCGAGGATCAGGGCGACGACGGCGATGTTGATGCCGAAGGCCCACCGCCAGGAGTAGCCGGCGAGCCAGCCGCCCAGCAGCGGCCCGACGGCGGCGGCCGCCCCGATGGTCGAGCCCCAGACGGCGAACGCCTTGCCCCGGTCCGGGCCCCGGAAGGTGAGGTTGAGCAGGGCGAGCGAGGTCGGCATGACGATCGCGCCGCCGACGCCCTGCGCGACCCGGGCGGCGATCAGCAGGCCGCCGGTGGGTGCGGCCGCCGCGCCGATACTGGCCAGCCCGAAGAGCACCGTCCCGGCCGCGAACAGCCTGCGGGCTCCGAGGAGGTCCGTGAGGCGGCCGGTCACCAGCAGCAGGGCGGCCAGCGCGATCGCGTAGGACTCCTGGATCCACTGGGCGCCGACGGCGGAGACGTCGAGGTCGTCGATGATCGGCGGCATCACGACGTTGACGATCGTGAAGTCGACGACCACCAGCGAGACGCCGAGGGAGACGGTGACCAGGCCCAGCCAGGCGCGGCGGTCGGACGAGGAAGCGGGCGAGGCGGGTGAGGGCCGGGCGAGGGTACGGGACACGGCGTGGCTCCGTTCTGTTGGGCGGAGGCGGTCCGTGGCCTCCGCGACAGAGGCACCCTGCCAGCGGTACAGGACGTACGCTGACCTCTACTCCCCCGAACCGGAGGGCAGTTGGTGATCGCCAACCGAACGCTGGAGCTGCTCGGCCTGCTCCAGGCGCAGAAGGAGTGGACGGGCGACGGCCTGGCGGAGCGGCTCGGGGTGTCCCCGAGGACGGTCCGGCGCGACATCGCCCGGCTGCGCGAACTGGGTTACCCCGTCGCGGCGCGCAAGGGCCCCGCGGGCTTCTACCGGCTCGCCCGGGGAGCGCGGCTGCCGCCGCTGGTCGTCGACGACGAGCAGGCCGTCGCCATCGCGCTGGCCCTGCAGACGGCTCCGGCCTCGGTGGCCGGGATGGGGGACGCCACGCGGCGGGCGCTGAACTCGGTCAAGGACCTCCTGCCTCCGCATCTGGCCCGCAGGCTGGAGGCGTTCTCGGTCGAACAGATCGAGAACGCCTGGGAGTTGGCCCCGCCGCAGGTCGACCCGGCGCTGCTGGCGCGGCTGAGCGCCGCCGCGCAGCAGCGTGAGCTGGCGCGGTTCGCCTACCGGTCCGTCGAGGGCGGGCCGGCGGAGGGCGGGTCGACGGCGGGCGGGTCGACGGAGGGCGGGTCGACGGCGGGCGGCGAGGTCCTGGCCGAGCCGCACCGGCTGGTCGTCTGGTCCGGGCGCTGGTACCTGGTGGCGTACGACCAGCGCGGGAACTCCTGGCACGCCTACCGGCTCGACCGCATCGCGCAACTCGGCACCACCGCCTGGCGGTTCGCTCCTCGGGAGGTGCCGGAGGCGGACATCGCGGGCTTCGTCCGGAGCCGGCCGGACCGGGGGGACGGTGCGGACGCCTGGCCGTGCTGGGGCACCGTGCTGATGGAGTGCCCGGCGGGGCTGGTGGCGCGGTGGGCGCCGGGTGCGGCGAGCTTCGAGGCGGTCGACGAGAAGATCACCCGCATCCGGATGGGGGCGTGGTCCTGGTCGGCGCTGATCGGCTTCCTCGTCACCTTCGACCGTCCGTTCACCGTCGAGGGCCCGCCCGAACTCGCCGAGGCGGCACGGCGGGTGAGCGCCCGCCTGGGTGCCGGGGCGCCCCGGGCCTAGCGCAGCAGGTCGATCGCGCCGCGCTCGGCCAACTCCTCCGCGTGGACGGGCAGGGCGCTGCCCGCGTGGAGGTGGGGGCGGATGACGGCGAGGGGGAGGCCGGCGAGGGCGAGGGTGATCCGGTCGAGGTCCAGGGGGGTCTCGGCGCCGAGCCGGGCGGCCAGTGCCGTCACCGCCTCCCGGACCCGCCGCCTGTCCCGCCGTTCGCGGCGCAGGTGCTCCTCGGACCACTCGGCCCTGCCGAACGCCTCGGCGCCGTGGAGCAGGACGACCGCCCGCTCGCGGTGGGCGCGGGCCCAGGCGACGACGTGTCGGGCGGCAGCCCCGGCGGCGAGGCGCGGTTCGGCGTGCTGTTCGAGGACGGGCAGGTAGGAGGCCTGGAACTCGCCGACCGTCCGCAGCCACAACTCGGCCAGCAGGGCGGATCGTTGGGGGAACCGGTGGTAGACGGACCCGTTGGGCGCGCCGCTCTCCCTCGCCACGGCGGACATGGTGACGGCGGGTGGCCCGCCGGCCGCGGCGAGGCGGACGGCGGCGTCGAGGAGCGTGGCTTCGTCGTGACGGGGTGGCCTGGGCATGAAGTGGAGAGTACTCTCCACTTCAATTGGAGAGAAGCATCCAAAACGAGGGGGTCCACCCGCCGTGCCCGTGCTCAACATCCACGAACGCGTCCTGCCCGCACCGGAGTCGGAGGTCGGCGCCCTCGTCGACGGGCTCTCCGGCCCGGACGACCGGCTCTGGCCCGCCCGCGCCTGGCCCCGCATGCGGCTGGACGGCCCGCTCGCCGTCGGCGCCCGAGGCGGCCATGGGCCCGTCCGCTACCGCGTCGTCGGGTACCAGCCGGGGCGGTGGGTGCGGTTCGAGTTCACCGGGCCGCGCGGGTTCGACGGGTTCCACGAGTTCACCGTCCAACCGGCCCCCGGGGGAACGCTGTTGAGGCACACGCTGGCGATGCGTACGCACGGCGCGGCGCGGCTCAGCTGGCCGCTCGTCTTCCGGTGGCTGCACGACGCGCTGCTGGAGGACGGGCTCGACCGGGGCGTCCGGGCCTGCGGGGGCGAGGTGCCCGTACCGGCGCGGTGGGGCTTCGCGGTACGCCTCCTGCGCACCCTCGCTCGCCGTCCGCGCTGACGGGTCGACTCCGACGGGTCGACTCTGACGGCTCGACAGATCGTCTCCTGTTCCATGCTTTCCGTCTCCTCTGCAAACTGCCGGTGCAACGCCGGGTCCCGCGTCGCGCATTAGTGGACTGCGGGCGCGTGCGAGTGCGTCGCGTCCGGTGGACGGTGTCGGAGGGGGCTCCGCCGTGTCGGCGGGGGAAGTTGGTCTGGGGGCCAGGATGGACGTGCGGAAGCAGGGTGTGGCCGAGGACTGCGGCCTGTCGGGGGAAGAGCGGTTCGAGCAGTGGCGGGAACTGCTGCTGCGGACGAGGATGTGCGAGACGTCGACTCCCCATGTGGAGAGCTTCACGGCGGAGATCCGACGGTCCGAGCTGGGGCCGGTGACCGTGTTCGGGACGTCGTTCCCGTCCGCCCGCTTCCGGCGGACGGAGCGGATGGTCCGGCAGGCGGACGAGTACCACTACCACGTGACGCTGCTGACGGCCGGCGCCCTGCGGGGCTCCTTCGGCCGGGGGCAGGTCGAGGCGCACGATGCGGGGGACATCGTCCTGACGTCGAGTCAGACGGCCTACGACAGCCGGTACCTGGGTCTCGGCGCCCCCTGCGAGGAGGGGGGAGGGGTCGCCGGGGTCGGCATCGACCTGCCCGTCTCGCTGGTGCCGATCCCCCCGGAGCGCCTGCGCGTCCTCCTCGGCCGGGGCATCAACGGACGCCGGGGGACGGGCGCGCTCCTGGCGGACTTCCTCGTCGGACTGGACCGCCGGGCCGCCGAGTTGTGCCCCGCCGAGCGGGCCAGGCTCGGGGCGGTCGCCGTCGACCTGGTGTCGGCCTGGATCGCCCGGGAGCTCGACGCCGAGAGCGCCCTGTCGCCGGACGCCCGGGACCGCACCACGGTGGAGGGCGTCAGGTCGTTCATCCGGCGCAACCTCCACGACCCCGACCTGGCGCCCCCGGTGGTCGCCGACGCGCACCACATCTCCGTCAGCCACCTGCACCGCCTGTTCACCCAGTACTCCCACGGCCAGACCGTGGCCTCGTACATCCGCAGCCAGCGGATGGCCAAGGCCCACCGCGACCTGGTCGACCCGGCGTTGGGGGCCCTTCCCATCCACGCCGTCGCCGCCCGCTGCGGGCTGCTGCGGGCCTCGGACTTCTGCCGGGCCTTCAAGGCCGCGTACGGGCTGACGCCGCGCGAGCACCGGCGCGGGACGGTAAGCGGGCCTATCGGACGTGCGATGGAGAGCGCAGAGTCGACGACGGATTGAGGAGTTCCTGCCAGGACCGCGACCTACCGTGGAGAGCGAACGGGGAAGCCCGGCGCGGGGGTTCGGAAAGCGCCGGGTGGCCGAGTTCCACAAGGGGGGAATTCGGAGTCGTTCGAGATCGACGCGAATGTGTTCCAGCACTCCGAGAACGAGGGGAACAGCAATGCTTCGAACCGTGAAGAACGCCAAGCGGACCGGTGCGGTCCTCGCGGCGGCGGCCCTGGCCGCCGCCGCGATGCTGGGCGCGGCGAGCCCGGCCTCGGCCGTCAGCGGTGCGCACTACCAGAACGCGAACAGCCAGAAGTGCCTGCTGGTTCAGGGGTTCGACAACGACCACCCCGCGGTCCAGTACGACTGCCTGGACTACCCGGACCAGGCCTGGCACCCGATCCAGACCTCGACGCTGGGGATCTACAAGATCCAGAACACGAACAGCAACAAGTGTCTGGTGGTGCGGGGCACCGAGAACGGGAACCCCGCGGTCCAGTACGACTGCCTGGACTACCGCGACCAGCTCTGGCAGATCGAGGTCAGCCTGGGCGCGCAGATCCGGTTCCACAACGTGAACAGCGGCAAGTGCCTGGTGGTGCAGGGGCCCGAGAACGGGAACCGCGTGTTCCAGTACGACTGCCTGGACTACGCCGACCAGTGGTGGCGCTCCTACTGATCCTGATTCCTGGGATCTGCCCGGAGGGGAGACGGAATGCACACAGATGAGCACTCCGTGTCGACTCCCGTCCCACTCCACGGCCTACCATGATCAGAACGGGGAGCCCGGCGCGGTCGTAGCCGCGCCAGGGCGAGGTGGGGCACCCTCCTTCGGGGGATAGGAGGGTGCTCCTCAGGGTCGCGCCGCCGAGCGGGCCGCTCTGTTTCATCCCCCCTTGACGAAGAGGGAAGACCACATGCTTCGCCGTCGCCCCGACCAGAACTGGACGGTCCGGACGAACTCCTGACCCGCCCGATCCTTCGCGACCGCCCGTCGGCCCATGCCGGCGGGCGGTTCGCGTTCGCCGGCCGGTGCTGCTGAACCCGGCCTCGGCGGGCTCGCCCCGGCGCTACGCCGGGGGTTCCAGGCGGTACTCCTGGCGGGCCGCGTCGTAGGCGAAGAGGCCCGCGTAGCGGCCCCAGTCGGTGGCGGTCTCCAGCTGCCGGTCGGCCTGTTCGCTCGTGTAGTGGTGCGCCAGCAGGTCGCGGAAGAAGCCGGCGCGGACGGTGGCGTCGGGGTGGCCGTGGAGGCTGTTGGCGATCAGCTTGACGAGGGGGACCTCCACCACCGCGTCGGCGAAGATGGCGCGGGAGTCCTGGACGTCGGCGCCCGCGAAGGCGGTGCCGGCGTCGGTGAGGAGCAGGTCGTCGCCGTGGATCTCGGCGAAGCCGAGGAGGTCGAGGGCGTCGACCTGGGGGAGCAGGTCGTCGATGTCGAGGGCGAGTTCGTCGGCGAGGTCGGCGAGGTCACAGCGCCCGTCGCGGTGGGCGAGGGTCTCGGCGAGGCCGGAGAGGCCGTCGACGCTGGCGTGCGGGAGCGGGGTGCCGGCGACGGTGCGGCGGTCGGGGCGGGTGGCCGGGCGGGGGGCGAGGGGGCGGCCGGTCATGATCCGGTAGACCTCGTCGACGAGGGCGTCGAACTCCTCGGAGTCGCGGTCGCGCGGCCGTTCCAGCCCGACCTCGACGGTCTCGCGGATGGTGCCGTACGGGCGGGAGCCGAGGACGACGACGCGGTCGGCCATCAGCACCGCCTCCTCGATGTTGTGGGTGACGAGCACGACGGCCCGGGTGGGGAACTGCCCGGACTCCCACAGCTCCAGCAGCTCGCCGCGCAGGTTCTCGGCGGTGAGCACGTCGAGGGCGGAGAACGGCTCGTCCATCATCAGCACGTCCGGCTCGACGACCAGCGCCCGTGCGAAGCCGACGCGTTGGCGCATCCCGCCGGACAGCTCCTTGGGGTAGGCGGACTCGAAGCCGGCCAGGCCGATCAGGTCGATGGCCTGGTCGGCGGCCCGGGCCCGCTCGCGCGGGGGCACGCCCTGGGCCTCCAGTCCGACCTCGACGTTCTGCCGGACGGTGAGCCAGGGCAGCAGCGCGAAGTTCTGGAAGACCAGCGCCGTCCCCGGGTTGGCACCGGTGAGCGGGGCGCCCCGGTAGGAGACGCTGCCGGAGCTGGGCGGGATGAGGCCGGCCAGGCAGCGCAGCAGGGTCGACTTGCCGGAGCCCGAGCGGCCGAGCAGGGCGACGATCTCCCCGGACCGCACGGTCAGGTCGATGCCGGAGAGCACGGGGAGTTCGCCGTCCGCCCCGGCGTAGGACTTGGTCAGTCCGACGGCCTCCAGCAGGCTCTCGCCCTCCGACACCGGGGCGGGGGCGGGCGCGGCGGCGGGGCGGCGGGTGAAGGGCAGGCGCATCGGCGGGGACCTCGGCGATCGGAGCGAGTGTTCAGAGCCAGTGTTCAGAGCGAGTAGCGGCGTTCGGCCAGCCGGTACAGGCGGCGCCAGAACAGTCGGTTGAGGGCGACGACGTACACGCTCATCACCGCGACCCCGGCGAGCAGCCGGGGGTGGTCCCCGTCCGCCGTCGCCCGGGCGATGTACGCGCCGAGGCCGGTGGCGGTGAGCGTGGTGCCGCCGAAGGTGACGACCTCGGAGACGATCGAGGCGTTCCAGGCGCCGCCCGAGGCGGTGATGCCGCCGGTGACGTACGCGGGGAAGATCCCGGGCAGGATCAGCCGGCGCCAGCGCTGGAGGCCGCGCACGCCGAGGTCGTCCATGGCCTCGCGCAGGTCGGTGGGGATGGCCATGGCCCCGGCGATGGTGTTGAAGAGGATGTACCACTGGGCGCCGAGCGCCATCAGCAGCACGCCCCCGACGTCGATGGACAGCCCGGTGCGCAGCAGCAGCCAGACGACCAGCGGGAACAGGAAGTTGGCGGGGAAGCTGGCGAGGACCTGGACGACGGGCTGGGCGATCCTCGTCAGCCGGGGCGAGAAGCCGATGACCACCCCGATCGGCACCCACACCACGGTGGCCGCCGCGACCAGCACGACGACCCGGGCGAGGGTGGCAAGGCCCAGCAGCAGCGGCTCGCCGAAGACGCCGAGGCCCGTGTGCTCGGAGAGGTAGCGGCCGAGGTCGACGGCGCCCCAGAGCACCACGCCGCCCGCCGCCACGGCGAAGGCGGCGTCCCCGGTGCGGCGGCGCGCGGGGGAGACGGCCAGCGGACGGTCGTCCGTGCCGAAGACCCGCCCGAACCGGGCGAGCCCGTGGCCCACCGGGCGCAGCAGCCTGCGCAGCAGGGCGGGCCAGTGGGAGCGGCGCAGCAGGTCGAGGACGACGGAGCGCTGGACTTCGCCGGCCTCGGACTGCTCGTTCTTGAAGCGCTCCGCCCAGGCGGTGAGCGGCCGCCAGAAGAGGAAGTTGACGCCGACGACGAGCACCGCCATGGTCGCGATCGCCCAGCCGACCCGCCCGAGGTCCCCCGCCGCGATGGCGGCGCCCGCGTAGGCGCCGACCCCGGGCAGGGTGTAGCGCTCGTTGTCGACGGTGATCGCCTCGGAGGCGACGAGGAAGAACCAGCCGCCGCCGAAGCTGAGCATGCCGTTCCATACCAGGCCGATCATGCCGGAGGGCAGTTCGACCTTCCAGAAGCGCATCCACCGGCTGAACCGGAACGAGCGGGAGAGCTCGTCGAGTTCGGGCGGCAGGGAGACCAGCGACTGGTAGAAGCCGAAGGTCATGTTCCAGGCCTGGGAGGTGAAGATCGCGACGACGGCCGCGCACTCCAGGCCGAGCACCGAGCCGGGGAACAGCGCCAGGAAGCCGGAGACGGCCACGGTGAGGAAGGCGAGGACGGGCACGGACTGGAGGATGTCCAGGGCCGGGATGAGCACCCGCTCCAGGCGTCGGCTGCGGGCGGCGGCGTAGGCGTACCCGAAGGTGAAGACGACGGAGAGGGCGAGCGCGACGAACATCCGCAGCAGGGAGCGGGCGGCGTCGTACGGCAGCCGGGCCGGGTCGGTGTCGACGGCGCCCCGGGCGGTGGAGAAGCGGACGGTGGTGCCCTGGCCGACCCTCAGCGCGAGGTAGAGCAGGACGAGGACGGCGGCGGCGACGAGCAGGTCCACCCGGCTCACCCCGGCCGCGCGACCCGCCGCCCGGGCGGGGCCCGGTTTCAGAAGGGACATGACGGCTACCTCCGGCGCGCAAACCCGGGCAGTCTGCTCCCTCGGGACGTCCGTACGCAAATGAACCCGTGTTCGAAGGCCGGATCAGGCCGTCGTGAAGGCCGTCGTGAAGGCCGTGGCGGAGGCCGTGGTGGAGGAGGCCGTAGAGGCCGCCTCGACGAACTCCAGCAGGTTGCCCACCGGGTCCGTGGTGTAGAAGCGGCGCCCGGGCGGCAGGCTGTCGTCCCAGACGACCTGGGCGCCGAGTTCGGACAGCCGCAGCGCGAACTCGTCGATCTCGCAGACGGAGAGCCCGGGGTGCGCCCTGGTGCTGGGGCGGAAGCGCTCGTCGATGCCGAGGTAGAGCCGGACCCGGCCGCCGTCGGCGGCGAACCAGCAGCCGCCGCGCCCGGTGAGCGGCCCGGGCTTGGGGATCTCGGCCATCTGCAGGACGTCGCCGTAGAAGGCCCGCAGCAGGGCCTCGCTGCCGGGCGGGGCGGAGAGCTGGACGTGGTCGAGAGCCGTGATCATCACGGCCTCCCTTCGAGCGGGGCGGCGGTGGCGTGGCGCCGCGCGGCGGCGACCAGGAGGCGGGCGGTGGGGGTGGACAGGTCCAGGTGGTGGGCGATCCACTGGGGGTCGTGGCCGTGGGTGGCGAAGATCCAGGCGGTGTAGAGGCGGTTGAGGCCGGGCGCGTCGGGGGCGAGCAGCAGGGGGCGGACCTGCTCCATCGGGAAGCCCTCCAGCGAGCGGGCGCTGAACCACTGGGTGTCGTCCTCGCCGGCCGGGGCCCCGGCCGGTCGGCCCGCCCGCCGCCGGCTCCGGGCCAGCAGCAGGGCGAGCAGGAGGCCGGCGACCGAGGCGCCGACGAGCACCCCGGAGAGGAAGAGCCGCAGGCGGTCGGGGGCGAGGCCGACGGCGACGCCCTCGACGACGACCAGGAGGAGGACGCCGCCCAGGGCGGTCCCTCTGGTGATCGGGGGGAACGGGGTGACGGTGGTCATGGCGGTGTCCTCCTCCGAGTGGGAGCGGTCTCAGGCGACCTGGGCGAGACGGGGGTCGTACTTGTAGCCGATCTGGCGGACGGTGGCGATCGTGTCCCGGTGCCCGGGGCCGAGCTTGCGGCGGATGCGGGCGATGTGGGTCGCGATGGTGCGGGTGTCGCCGGTGTCCGGGCGGCCCCAGACCGTCTCCATCAGCTGGCGGCGCGAGTGGACCCGCAGCGGGTTGCCGACGAGGTGGGCGAGGAGTTCGAACTCCAGGTACGGGAAGGCGAGTTGCTGCCCGTCGACGGTGACGGTGCGCTGGGCCTCGTCGACCACCAGGCTGGAGTTCTCGGGGGACTCGCGCACGGGTCGGGCGGCGGGCTGGGTGCGGCGGGCGGGGGCGGACGCGTGGTCCGAGAAGATGGCGTCGAGCCTGGGGTAGCGCACGGCCATGGCGGATGCTCCTTCGGCTGGTAGGAGGAGGGGAGTTCGGGGCGGTTCGGGGCCGTTCAGTGGGCCGCGTGCCAGCTGGCTTCCAGTCGGGTGCGGCCGTCGGCGCCGGTCACGGGCCGCCACCGGGCGCGCAGCGGGGCCGGGCGGCCCACGGGCGGCGCGGCGGGGGCGGGGACGGTCTTCAGGACGGGGCTGTCCAGCGGGCTCTCCGCCAGCCGTCGGCCGAGGGCGGCGAGCGCGGCGCGCAGGGGGCGGCGATCGGTGGACGGGAGGGCGGTGGAGTGGAACGCGGCGACGATGGACATGGCGGGGTCACCTCCGTGACGGGGCCGTGGACGAAAGGAAAGGTATGACGGTGCGTCAGAAGTCATTGACGGAGCGTCAGGAGTGGTGCGAGCCGCGCGAGGCGGCGCCCGCGAGGCGGCGCGCGGCGGCCGGAGGGAGGTCCGCGAACCGGGCGAGCCAGTCCGGGCGGTGGCCCTGACGGGCCAGCAGGTAGGCCAGGTGGACACGCGGCTCGTACGCCGAGGCCGGGGTGTCGGGCGTGCCGGAGCGGGGGCAGGCGCCGGGGTCGTCGAGGCGGTACTCGCGCTCGACGCCGTCGTGCAGGGCGAGGCGGACGCTCGGGCAGCGGTGGAACAGGGTGGTGCGCACAGCCGTACTTCCTTCCTTCCCCGGGAGGGGCGGTCGAGGGTTCCGGTGCCGGGCCGGGGTGGGAGGTGTTCGCCACCCCGGCCCGAGCGGGTCTAGTGGTTGAGCGCCGTCTGGACGATCTTGATGATCACCATGACCATCGCGAGGAGCAGGTAGGCGCGCAGGGCGCCCATGCCGACCTTGCGGGCGGTGGACATGACCGGCTTGGGCAGGGTCTCCAGCGGAGGCATCCGCCAGTTCTCGCGGCCGGTGCGGTCGATCGGGTCCTCCTTGGTGCCCTTGCGGCCGGCCAGGAAGAAGTACCCGGCGACGATCACCCCGGCGATCCCGCACCCGGCCATGATCATCAGGATCGAGTCGGAGGAGATGTCCGGCCAGACCACGGCGGCGGTGAGGATCAGCGAGAGCATCACCAGCACGCCGACCACCAGTGAGGTGAAGGCGTTGGTCTTGGGCCCGTTGACCCAGGGGCCGAGGACGGCCTTGTCGTTGCAGAGCAGCAGCAGGAACACGGTGGCGGAGGGCAGCAGCACCCCGGCGAGCACCTGGACGAACTGCGTCATCAGGCCCTGGGTGTAGTCCGTGGACAGCAGGGTGATGGCGGCCGCCGCGACGACGAGACCGGCGTAGACGGCGTAGAAGCCCTTGGCGCCCTTCACGCCGCGGTGCAGCGAGTGCTTGATGTTGAAGACGTCGCCGATGGCGTAGGCGGTGGAGAGCGAGACCGCGAAGGCGCCGATGATCGAGGCGTCCAGCAGGGCGATCGCGAACAGCACGCCGACCAGGTGACCGGCCTTGTCCTCCAGGCCCTTGGCGATGGCGCCGGCGTCGGAGAACTGGCCGACCGCGTCGGTCCCGGCGAAGGCGGCGGCGGTGAAGCCCATCATCGCGGCGGCGCCGACGATCACGATCACGATGCCGATCCACAGGTCGGCCTTCTCGTACTTCATGAAGCGCGGGGTGATCCGCTTGTCGATGACGTACGACTGCTGGAAGAACAGCTGCCACGGGGCGACGGTGGTGCCCACGATCGAGACGATGACCAGCATCACGGCCGCCAACTCGCCCGCGCCGCCCGGCATCTGCGGCACCACGAAGTCGTGGGCCATCTGCGAGGTCTTCGGGTGGATCACGAAGTAGATCGGCACCAGCAGCAGCGAGCCTATGCACAGCGCCACCGCGACGCGCTCGAAGCGCCGGAAGGAGCCGGTGAAGGCCGAGGCGATGATGATCGCCGCCGCGAGCACGACCGAGGCGACCTTGGGCAGGCCCAGGTACCCGGCCGCCAGTGTCACGCCGATGAACTCGGTGACGAGGGTGAGGGCGTTGAGGAGGAAGAGGTCGATGACGCTGAACGCGCCCCAGAACTTGCCGAAGCGCTCCAGGATCAGGCGGGCGTGGCCGACGCCGGTGACAGCGCCCAGGCGCAGCACCATCTCCTGGTTGACGTACAGGACGGGGACCAGCATGAGCAGGGTCCACAGCAGCTGGGTGCCGTAGTTCTGGCCGGCCTGGCCGTAGGTGGAGAAGGCGCCGGCGTCGTTGTCGCCGACCATCACGATCAGGCCGGGGCCGACGATCGCGAGGAGGGTCTTGAGTCTCGCCGACAACCCCTGGCGCGGTGCGTCGTCGTCGAGTCGGATGGTGCCGAGGGCACCCTTGATGTCGCCGACGTGGGCGTCGTCCAGCACCGCGGAACGCGGCCCGGGAACCTTCGAGTCGAGAGTGGAGTTGGTGGTCATGGCGTTCCTCCCGTGCCCCTGGACAGGTGGGGGCGGTCGGGGGCACGCAGCAGCGATCTTCCCTGCGAGTGGGCGCGGCGCATCGCCGCGCGGCGATGCGGCCCGTAGCGGTGTACGGGCATGGCGGAGCCGCGCGCTGTGGTGAGGTGACGATGCGTCAGATGGACGCGCAGGGAAGGTGGTTACCGCGTGCCGGAGGTGTACGAGGACAAGCGGGGGTAGGGGCAACTGTGGCCCGGACTACTGCAATCCATGTCTCTCGCCTCCTCCCGGTCGACGCACCCCGTGGTGCGTGTCATCGACGCGGCAAGGAGTTCGCCGACGCGGCGCGTGGACGCGCGAAGATGCCGGCTCACCCCAACTCGTCAGAGCTTTGGCACTCCACGGCGTGTCCAGCTCGTGCGAGCCGGAAGCCACTTCGGATCAACCCTTAGGTCGGGAAGATCTGTCCTAACCCTGGGCGTCTCTCGACGTCGTCGGATCAGTGGCCTGTGTCCGTGAAGAAGCCTCACCGAACGAGGTGCCTTCTTCAAACCTCCAGAAGCATATCCCCGCCGGAGGGCCATACTTGCGTACTTGGTAGAACCTTTACCTTTCGTGGGGTGGATCCGGGGCTCTTGCGGAGGCCGGGCCTCCGCCCGCGTTCACGCCCTGGTGACCGTCACGTTGAGGTGCTTCATGATCGGCTGGTCGCTCTGCGTGCTGTAGTCGCCGATCGCGCACAGCACGTTGAGCTCCGGCATGTACCCGGCCGCGCAGCCGCGCGGGATGTCGTACGTGACGGCCAGGTAGCCCTGCACCGAGCGGGTGCTGCCGTCCCGGGCGGTGCTGGTGATGTCGACGGGGTCGAACTCGCCGATGCCCCGCTCGCGCATGTCGTCGCGGTTGAGGAACACCAGGGTGCGCAGGTTCTTCACGCCCCGGTAGCGGTCGTTGTCCGAGTAGATCGTGGTGTTCCACTGGTCGTGCGAGCGCATGGTGCCCAGCGCCAGGGTGCCGGGCGCGGGGACGACGTCCGGCAGCGGGGCGGCGGAGAACTCGGCCCGGCCCGAGGGCGTGAGGAAGACCAGCTCGCGGGCCGGCTGCTTGATCCGGAAGCCCAGCGGCAGCCGCACCCGGCGGTTGAAGTCCTCGAAGCCGTCCAGGACCCGGGCCATGGTGTCGCGGACGCGGTCGTAGTCCTCGACGTACCACTCCCAGGGCGTCGGGCTGTCCGGCAGCGCCGCGCGGGCCATCCCGGCGACGATCGCCGGCTCGGAGAGCAGGTGCGGGGAGGCCGGGCGCTTCATGCCCACCGACAGGTGCACCATGCTCATCGAGTCCTCGACGGAGGTGGACTGCACGCCCGCGCGCTGGTGGTCCTTCTCGGTGCGGCCGAGGCACGGCAGGATCAGCGCCGCGCGGCCGTGCACCAGATGGCTGCGGTTGAGCTTGGTGCTGACCTGCACCGTCAACTCGCAGGCGCGCAGGGCCTCGTAGGTGTAGGGCGTGTCCGGGGCGGCCAGCGCGAAGTTGCCGCCCATGCCGACGAAGACCGTGACCTCCCCGCGCCGCATCGCCTCGATCGTGCCGACCGTGTCCAGGCCGTGGGCGCGCGGCGGGGTGAACCCGCAGACCTCGCCGAGGCGGTCCAGGAAGGCCGTGGACGGGCGGTGGTCGATGCCGCAGGTGCGGTTGCCCTGCACGTTGCTGTGCCCGCGCACGGGGGAGGGGCCGGCGCCCTCGCGGCCCAGATTGCCGCGCAGGAGGAGGAGGTTGACGATCTCGCGCACCGTGTCCACGCCGTGCTCGTGCTGGGTCACGCCCAGGCACCAGGAGAAGATCGAGCGGTCCGCCTCCCGGTAGATCCGCGCGGCCCCGAGGATCTCGGCGCGGCCGAGGCCGCTCTGGCGCTCGATCTCCTCCCAGGGGGTGTCCAGGCAGACCTTGCGGTAGGCCTCGAAGCCCTCGGTGTGCCGGTCGATGAACAGCTGGTCCAGCGCCTTCTCGTCCGTGGCGGACTGCTCCAGGACGGCCTTCGCCATGCCGCGCAGCAGTGCCATGTCCCCGCCGATGCGCGGCTGGAGGTTGAGGGTGCTGGTGCGGGTCGCCCGGTTGAGCGCCATGTCGGTGAAGTCGTGCGGGATGATCGTGCGGGTCGCCGCCGCCTCCACCAGCGGGTTGACGTGCACGATCTGCGCGCCGCGCTTGAAGGCCTCGGCGAGGGAGGTCAGCATCCGGGGCGCGTTGGAGGCCGCGTTGACGCCCAGGATGAACAGCGCGTCCGTGACCTCCCAGTCCTTGAGGTCGACGGTGCCCTTGCCGGTGCCGAGGGAGGCCTGGAGCGCGCGGCCGCTGGCCTCGTGGCACATGTTGGAGCAGTCGGGCAGGTTGTTGGTGCCCAGCTCGCGGGCCATCAGCTGGTACAGGAACGTCGCCTCGTTGCCGAGCCGGCCGGAGGTGTAGAAGGCGGCCCGGTTCGGGTCGTCCAGGCCGCGCAGGGCGTCTCCGACCAGGGCGAAGGCGTCCTTCCAACTGATCGGCACGTAGTGGTCGGTGGCCGCGTCGTACACCATCGGCTCGGTGAGGCGGCCCTGGTCCTCCAGGGCGAAGTCGCTCCAGCCGTCCAGCTCCGTCACCGAGTGCGCGGCGAAGAACTCGCGGCCGACGCGCTTGCGGGTCATCTCCCAGGTGACGTGCTTGATGCCGTTCTCGCAGATGTCCAGGTGCAGGCCCTTGGTGTCGTCCGGCCAGGCGCACCCGGGGCAGTCGAAGCCGCCGTTCTCGTGGTTCATCTTCATGACGGCGCGCGGCCCGTCCACGTACGTGCCCTCGCGGGCCAGGAAGCGGGTGACGCTCTTGGCGGCGCCCCAGCCGGCGGCGGGGTGGTGGTACGGCGCGAAGTGCGGCTCCCCGGCGGGGGAGGGGCCGACCTGCTCGTCATCGGCGTTGGTCACGGTGTCCGCCTTCGTGTCCGCGTAACGGAAGGGCCCCCGGGGGTCGAGGCTAGTCCGGCGGGTGGGGCTCGGCGAGTCAGGGGAACCGGTTCAGGGGAGCCGGTTCAGGACACCCGCGAGGTCGGTGCGGCGGGCCACCTCCAGCAGGGCGCGGGCCATCGGCGGGGCGGGGCGGCGGTCGGGGAGCACCAGGGCGATCGGGGCTCCGTGCTCCGGGGTGGTGAGGGGCAGGGCGCGCATGCCGGACGGGACGCCGAAGACGTGCAGCCAGGCGTACGGGACGACGCTGGCCCAGCGGCCGGTGCGGACGTGGGCGAAGAGGGAGGCGACGGAGTCCGTCTCCACGCGGGGGCGCGGGGCGAGGCCGAGGCCCGTGAAGACGTCGTCGAGCACGCGGCGGCCCTGCATGCCCGGCTCCAGGAGGCAGAGCGGCAGGGTCGCGGCCTGCTCCCAGGTGGCGTCGGGGCCGCCCTGCTCGTCCGTCTCCGTGGTCAGCTCCGTGGTCAGCTCGGTGGTCAGCTCCGAAGTCAGCTCGGTGGTCAGGAGGACGTACCGCTCCTCGTACAGGGGGTGCGTCCGTACGCCCTCGGCGGCCCCGTCGGGGGCGTAGGTGATGCCCGCGTCGATCTCGAAGTCCCGTACGCGGCGCAGGACCTCCTCCGCGCGCAGGTCGGTGCGCAGCTCCACGGAGGCCAGCGGGTGCGCCGCGCAGAACGGGTCGGTGAGCAGGGCGACGGCGCCCGAGGCGGTGGGCACCGAGCCGATCCGCAGGGTGCCGCCCAGGCCCGTGCGCAGGGCGGTGGCCTCCTCGCGCAGCGCGTCCCGGTCGGCGAGGAGGCGCTGGGCGCGGCGCAGGATCCGCTCGCCCTCGGGGGTGAGGCCCTCGTAGGCGCGGCCCCGGCGGACGAGGAGCACCTTGAGCTCCTCCTCCAGCTTGCGCAGACCCTCGGAGAGGGCGGGCTGGGAGACGTGGCAGGCCTCGGCGGCGCGGGCGAAGTGGCGCTCGCGGGCGAGGGCGACGAGGTACTCCAGTTGGCGCAGGAGCATGGAGGTCAGCCGGTTCGGATGTGGTCGGTGTCGATGCGGTCGGTGTCGATGCGGTCCGTGCGGGTGTAGACGTTCATGGACTCGCCGCGCAGGAAGCCGACCAGGGTCAGGCCACTCTCCTCCGCGAGGTCCACGGCCAGGGAGGAGGGCGCGGAGACGGCGGCGAGAAGCGGGATGCCCGCCATCACGGCCTTCTGCACCAGCTCGAAGGAGGCCCGGCCGCTGACCATCAGCACCGTGCCCCGGGCGGGCAACAGGCCCTCGCGCAGGGCGTGGCCGATGACCTTGTCCACGGCGTTGTGCCGGCCGACGTCCTCGCGCAGGCAGAGCAGGTTCCCGTCCGCGTCGAACAGGCCGGCCGCGTGGAGGCCGCCGGTGCTGTCGAACACCTTCTGGGCGGCGCGCAGGCGGTCGGGGAGGGCGGAGAGCTGCTTCGGGGTGACGCGCAGGCCGTCCTCGGCGACGCTCCAGGTGGCGGTGGTGCGGACGGCGTCCAGGCTGGCCTTTCCGCACAGGCCGCAGGAGGAGGTGGTGTAGAAGTTGCGCTCCAGCGAGGCGTCCGGGGCGGGGACGCCGGGAGCGAGGGCGACGTCGACCACGTTGTAGGTGTTGGAGCCGTCGGCGGTGGCACCCGCGCAGTAGCGGATGGCAGCGAGGTGGTCGGCGGCGTGCAGGACGCCCTCGCTGACGAGGAAGCCGGCCGCCAGGTCGAAGTCGCCGCCGGGGGTGCGCATGGTGACGGTCAGGGGGCGGCCGTTGACCCGGATCTCCATCGGCTCCTCGGCGGCCAGGGTGTCGGGGCGGTGCGACGGCACGCCCTCGCGCAGCCGCAGCACCCTGCGGGGGACGGTCACTCGGCCCATGGTGGTCGGCTCCTTGGTGGCGACGTTCGTACGAGTGCATCATCCTCCCGCTTCGGGCTCCCGCTTCATCCTCCGGCTTCGGCCTCCCGCTTCGGCAGGTGGCGGCGGCTGTGGGTGGCGGTGACGGCGAGGGTCATGGTGCCCACGGCGGCCATACCGGTGAGGAGGGCCGGGTAGGAGGCGTGGCCGGCGGTGCCGGTGAGGAGGAGCGGGGTGACGAAACCGCTCGATGTGGTGGTTTGGTACAGCGAGGCGGAGGAGGGCCCGCAGCGCAGGCGCTCCACCTCGTGCAGGCCCGCGCCGAGCGTCAGCCCGTAGCCGGTGCCGAGGACCACGGCCGCCAGCAGCACCAGGGGGACGGAGGCGCGGGCGGCGGCCAGGGCGCCGAGGAGCAGGCCCAGGATGACGACCGCCATCGCGCCGAGGGTGGCGCGGGCGCTGCGGGCGTCGTCCAGGCGGGCGGCGAAGGGCTGGGCGAGGACGCCGGTCGCCAGGGTCAGCGCCGCGACGAGGCCGCCGAACAGCGGCGCGTAGCCCGGCACCTTGTCGGCGACCAGCGGCGGCAGGACCACGTACGCGACGGTGGCGGCGCCGAGGACGGCCGGGGCGGCGGGGAGCACGACGAAGCGGAAGCGGGGGTGGCTGATCGCCTCCCGGTGCGCGTCGAGGTGGCGCGGCGGGCGGTGGGCGGCGGCCGTGTCCGGCAGGCGGCGGGTGGCGCGCAGGACGAGCAGGCAGGCGGCCGCGTGGGCCAGGGCGGGGACGGTCATCGGGCCGGGCAGCCACTCGGCCAGCACCCCGGAGGCGAGGGCGCCGGCCGCGAAGCCCGTCCCGGTGGCGTACATCGCGCGGCGGGCCGGGACCTGCGGCGGCGCGGTGGGGCTCGACAGCTCGCGCAGCCAGGCCGCGCCCGCGAGGAACACCAGGCCCGCCGCGAAGCCCGTCGCCAGGCGGCTCGCGTACCCGGCGCCCTCCTCGCCGGTGGCGAGCAGCAGGCTGGCGGCGGCGGAGAGGGCGAGCGCCGCCCGTACGGTGCGGCGCCGGCCGAAGCGGTCGGCGGCGGGGGCGGCGAGGAGCAGGCCCGGTGCGAGGCCGAGGAGGTAGACGGAGAACATCCCGGCCAGGGCGAGCGCGGACCAGTCGGTGCGGGCCCGGTAGACGGTGGCGAGCGCGGTGAACTGGTTGGCGCCCCAGGCGGCGACGGCGACGGCCGCTGCTGCGGGGAGCCAGCGGGGGGCTTGCATCGGGGCTCGTCTCGGTGGGCTCGGTGGGCTCGGTGGCGGATTCCGGCGGATTCCGGCGGATTTCGGCGCGGAATTCATTGTCGGCGAATGCGGAAACGGGGGTCAAAGAGGGAATTCCTGTGACCTGATAGGCGCGGCCTATCGGGCGCCACGAGGGCTTCGAGCCCGCGCTCCGGGCCGTTCCTATTCGCCGATCGCCAGAACCGTGGCGCTCGCCGCGCCGGCCGGGGTGTCGTAGGCGACGGTCTCGCCCGCGTGGCAGCCGATGATGGCCTTGCCGAGCGGGCTGTCCCAGGTCACGAGGGTCCGCTCGCCGAGCTCGGCCAGCTCGGTGACCTCGACGACCTCCTCCTCGCCGTCCCCGAAACGGACGGTCACCGTGGAGCCCACGCCCACCACCGTCGTGGAGGGCGCCCCGGCCACCGCGGCCTCCGCCAACCGCCCCTGGACCTCGGCGATCCGGTCGTCCAGCCGGGCCACCTCGTCCGCCCGCTGCAACTCGTCGGCCTCGTCCGCCCGGTCGCCCACCGCGTCGTCCTCCCCGCGCAGCGTCCCGGCGGCTCTGTCACGCTCGGCGCGCAACCGCGCCAGCTCCTCCTGCGCCACGCGCAGGCCCTCGGCACTGATGGGTTCGGGACCACCGCTCATACCGACTCCCAAGTCGCTTGCGGACGGGCCGTTTCCATTACCCCACCCCGCCGTGGAGGCGGCAACTCCGGGGCAACTCCGCAGCAACTCCGGGGCGCCGCTGGGCAGTCGTGCCGCGGAGGGCGGGGGCAACGGATAAACCGCCGCGCGGGTTCATCGGAAAACGTCAGGAATCGGTTCGGCGTGAACTGCCGCCAGGATTCCCGGCCCTGTCATATGGATTCCGTATGGAGCCGCGGAATCCAGGATTTCGGGGCCTACGATCCATCTTCGCCGAGTAGAAAGATGGTTCCCACATGAAATCCCTGTCCCGACTGAAACGCGCCCTGGCATGCGGGGTCGCCGCGGTCGCCGTGGTCTCCGGTCTGACCGCACAGGCCCAGGCCGCGCCCGCGGCGGCCCCCGTGGACAAGACCTGCGGCACCCCGGCTTCGGTGGGCGGCGGCAACTGCATGACCGCGTTGATCGGCTCCGCCTTCGACATGATCCGGGGCATGCGCAACGCCGCCAACCTCAACAAGCTGGACAACGCGGAGTTCACCCAGAACACCGCGTCGAAATTGAGCGCGAAGTTCCCCGGGTTCAACGTCATGGTCTACAAGACCGTGGGCACCGACCTGTACGACACCGAATGGTTCAAGGGCGAGTACAAGTCCGACATGAAGGGGGTGCTGATCGACACCACCTACAAGCTCAACCATTTCCTGGACAAGGAGAAGAAGGACCCGTCCGGCTACGACGTGTTCCGGATCTGGGTCTTCCAGGGGGACTCGACGTTCCGCAACCGGACCGACGGCGGCTACATGAACTGGGCGTTCGTCGGCAACGACGGCGACAGCGTCAAGAAGGAGTCGTGGACGTGCCGGTCGGGGACCGCCCGGCCGTACAAGTGCGACGGTGACGTGCGGAGCATCCACTTCCCCGGGCGGTCCGGCTACGGCACCCGTACGGGCAGCCTGACGCCCGACTCCAGCGCCCCCGGCTACCACGCCTGCCTGGACGTCAGCGGCAACAACAGCGCCAACGGCACCCCCGTCCAGATGTGGACGTGCAACGGCGGCGACGCCCAGCGGTGGACCTACAACGGGTACAAGCTCCAGGCCGCCAACGGCAAGTGCCTCGACCTGGCGGACAACAAGGCCGAGAACGGGAACAAGCTCCAGGTCTGGGACTGCCTGGACATCCCCGGCCAGCGCTGGAACATGTCGGCCGCCGGCGGGTTCCGGCACATGACGGACCTGGACGACCGGTCCAAGGACATCTGCATCGACGACTTCAGCGGCCGGACGGGCGACGGCAGCACCGTCTCCGCCTGGTCCTGCGGCGCCGAGGACAAGCGGGACGCGCCCAACCAGAACTGGGCCTGGGGCGGCACCCCGCCGACCACCACCCCGCCGCCCAGCGGCAACGGTGCCGACGTGACCCTGAAGCTCGACAACGGCCTGGGCGCCATCCCGGTCAACGGCTCCGCCGGCGCGTCCGTCGTCGCCGGGATCCGGGGCGGCAACGAGTCCAAGTGGAAGCTCACCCCGGTGGGCGGCGGCCGCTACCGGATCACCAGCTCGTACGGCCTCGAACTCACGGAGAGCGGTGGCTACATGGCCGAACTCCAGCCGTGGAGCAACTCCGACCAGCAGAAGTGGCAGCTCGTCCCGATCGGCAACGGCCACTACCAGATCCGGATCTCCGGCGACGACTGCCTCGCCCACGACGCCGACTTCAAGCAGCTCGGCGTGTGGACCTGCAAGCAGGACTGGCACCAGGGGTGGGTGCTGGAGGGCGCGTCCGGCGGCGTGATCACGCCGACCGACCCGACGAACCCGACGAACCCGTCGAAGCCGGACCCGAACCCCAAGCCGAAGCCCAACCCGGGCGCCGACATCCCGACCGAGCGGCCGCTGTTCCTGAAGCTCTCCAACGGCCTGGGCGCGTCGGCGCCGACCGAGACCGCGAGCTGGGGTTCGCCGATCGTCGGAGGCATCCTGGGCTACAAGGGCTCCCGGTGGACGATCAAGCCACTGGGCGGTGACCGCTACCGCATCGTCAACGACCTCGGCTACAACCTCACCGAGAACCCCGACACCTACGTCGCGGAGCAGCAGGCCTGGGGCAACACCGACAACCAGAAGTGGCAGTTCGTGAGCCTCGGCGGAGGCAAGTACCGCGTCCAGATCGACGACGACAACTGCCTCGCCCACGACGCCGACTTCAAGCAGCTCGGCGTGTGGACCTGCAAGGACGGCTGGAAGCAGGAGTGGACCTTCCAGCTCCTCTGACCGGCACCTCCTGACCGCCGCGGCGGGGGGCCCCCCCCCCCCCCGGGCGGGGGGGGGGGGGGGGGGGGGGGGGGGGGGGGGTGGGGGGCCCCCCCCCGGGGGCGCCCCCGGGCTGAGGGCGGGGGGGGC